>NZ_CP146022.1:2753410-3059345 GCF_036967205.1 Streptomyces sp. Q6 | reverse complement strand
ATGGCCCGCCAGATCAAGGCGAACGGGGCACCGGTCGACGTCGACTGGCTCGCCGGCGGCCATGACGGCGGCGACATGGAGGTCGCGCGGACCGAGACCCGCGTCGCCTCCTGGTTCGACCGCTACCTGAAGCAGGACAAGAGTGCCGACACCGGCCCGGCGTTCCGCGTCACCCGCACCGGCGGCGTCGACTCGACGGACGGCGCGGCCACGCTGCGTGGCGCGAGCGGGGAGACGTATCCGGGCCTGCGCGGCGACAAGCGCGTCGCGGTACCGCTGAAGTCGGCCACGGAGACGTTCGAGAACCCGCCGGGCGGCGGCCCCCCGTCGATCTCGGCGGTCCCGGGCCTGGGCAGCGTGTCCAGGCTCTCGTCGCTCGGCTTCGGCCTCTCCCTCGACTTCCCCGGTCAGTTCGCGCGCTTCGACTCGGCACCGCTGCGCAACGAGGTGCGGATCACCGGCTCACCCACGGTGCGGGCACACGTCAAGTCGTCCACCGGCACGGCCGTCCTCTTCGCGAAGGTGTACGACGCGGGCCCCGCCGGTACCCGCGAGGTACTGCCCTCCCAACTCGTCACACCGATCAAGGTGACCGGGGCGGGCGGCAACGGCAAGAACGTCACGATCACGCTCCCGGCCATCGACCACGAGGTGCAGAAGGGGCACCGGCTCCGGCTCGTCCTCTCGGCGACCGACCTCGGCTACGCGTCCCCGGCGAAGCCCGCCACGTACCAGGTCTCGCTGCACGACGGAGCCCTGAGCCTGCCCACCGCGCCCGACGTGGAGACGGCGGCGGCTCCCTTGCCGTCCTGGGTGTGGTGGCTGCCGATCGGCGCGGTCGTCATCGCGGCGGCCCTGCTCCTGACGGCCCGCAGGCGCACGACGGCGCCCGCCCCCGACCCCGCACTGGCAGAAGTCCCCCTCCAGATCACGGACTTGAGCAAGCGGTACGCGAAGTCGACCGACCGGTACGCGGTCCGTGACGTCTCCTTCACCGTGGAGAAGGGCCAGGTCCTCGGCCTCCTCGGACCGAACGGCGCGGGCAAGACGACGACCCTGCGCATGCTCATGGGCCTCATCCGCCCGGACGCCGGCGAGATCCGGGTCTTCGGCCACGCGATCCGCCCGGGCGCGCCCGTCCTCTCCAGGGTCGGCGCGTTCGTGGAGGGCGCGGGTTTCCTCCCGCACCTCTCCGGCCGGGAGAACCTGGAGCTGTACTGGAAGGCCACCGGCCGCCCGGCGCAGGACGCGCACATGGAAGAGGCACTGGAGATCGCGGGCCTCGGCGACGCCCTGGCCCGCGCCGTCCGCACGTACTCCCAGGGCATGCGCCAGCGCCTGGCCATCGCCCAGGCCATGCTCGGCCTCCCGGACCTCCTCATCCTCGACGAGCCGACCAACGGCCTCGACCCGCCGCAGATCCGCGAGATGCGCGAGGTGATGATCCGCTACGCGCAGGGCGGCCGCACGGTCATCGTCTCCAGCCACCTCCTCGCCGAGGTCGAACAGTCCTGCACGCACTTGGTCGTCATGGACCGAGGACGCCTGGTCCAGGCGGGCCCGGTGGCGGACATCGTCGGCTCCGGCGGCACCCTCCTCGTAGGCCTGGTGACCCAGATCCCGGACCCGCTGGTGGAGAAGGTCGGAGCCCTGGAGGGCGTGGAGACAGCGACCAGGGTGGACGCCGGCCTCCTGGTCCGCCTGGGACCGACCGGCACGCCGCACCGCCTCCTGACGGACCTGGTGCGCCTGGACGTCCCCGTCAACGCCCTGGGCCCGCACCGCCGCCTGGAGGACGCGTTCCTGACGCTGATCGGAGCCCCCCAGACATGACAACAGCCACCCGCCCCCCACAACCGCCCACGAACAAGAGGGGACGTACCGGCACCCCCGCAGCATTCCGGCAGCCGTCCGCGCACGCGAGGGGACGTACCGCCGGTACCGCCGCACGCACGCTCCCGCAGCCGCCCGCGCACGCGAGGGGACGTACCGTCGGTTCCGCCGCACGCACGCTCCCGCAGCCGCCCGCGCACGCGAGGGGACGCACCGTCGGTTCCGCCGCACGCACGCTCCCGCAGCCGCTCACGGACATGAGGGGACGTGCCGGGGTACCCCCGCAGGACTCCGCAGGAACGCAGCGCGGGACGCCACGACATTGGTCGTCCGGGAACGGCGAGACCCATCCGGCCGAGGAGGTTCCCCGGCACGTCCCCGCCCCACGACCTACCCAAGGGCGCACACCCGGAGGCCCAGCATGAGTGCCACGCAAACACCCCCAGCCCCGGCCCCGACCCCGGTGGCGGAGACGGCCGACGGCTACCGCCCCGGCCGCACCCTCCCGCTCCGCGTGGAGCTGATCCGCCAGGTGAAGCGCCGCCGCACCCTGGCCATGGCAGCCGTACTGGCCCTGCTCCCGTTCATCCTGGTCATCGCCTTCGCGATCGGCGGCGACCCCGGCGGCCGCAACGGCGCGGTGACCCTGATGGACACGGCTACAGCGTCCGGCGCGAACTTCGCGGCGACCTGCCTGTTCGTCTCCGCCGGCTTCCTGCTCGTCATCCCGGTCGCCCTCTTCTGCGGCGACACCATCGCCTCCGAGGCGAACTGGTCCAGCCTGCGCTACCTCCTCGCCGCCCCCGTCCCGCGCGCCCGCCTCCTGTGGTCCAAGCTGACCGTCGCCCTGGGCCTCAGCCTCGCCGCGATGGTGCTGCTCCCGCTGGTCGCGCTCGGCGTGGGCACGGCCGCGTACGGCTGGGGCCCGCTGGAGATCCCGACGGGCGGCGCGCTCGACGCGGGTACGGCGGCCCAGCGCCTTCTCGTGGTGATCGCGTACGTCTTCGTGTCCCAACTGGTCACGGCGGGGCTCGCGTTCTGGCTGTCGACGAAGACGGACAACCCCCTCGGCGCGGTGGGCGGCGCGGTCTTCCTGACCATCGTCGGCAACGTCCTGGACGCGGTCACGGCGCTGGGCGACTGGCGCGATTTCCTGCCCGCGCACTGGCAGTTCGCCTGGGCGGACATGATCCAGCCGCAGCCGGAGTGGAGCGGCATGATCCAGGGGACGGCGGTCTCGGTGGCGTACGCGGTGGTCCTGTTCGCGCTGGCGTTCCGAAACTTCGCACGCAAAGACGTGGTCTCGTAAAAGCCCCACACCCCCCACCCCACACCCCGCCCCCAACACCAAACAAGACGAACGAATCACCGGAGGATCACCCACCGGTCACAACACCCGCCCGCCGTAACCCCTTTGAGGCCAAGGAGCAACCGCTCGGAACGAACACTCGACCCGCCCCGCGCGTCACAGTCACAAGACGCCGGTGAGGCACACCCGACACCGGCGTACGGCTGACCGGGAGGGGCGGGCCATGAGGTTCGACAGGACGGGAGCGGATTCCCTACGACGCCGCGGCGGGGCACTGCTCGCCGCGGCACTGGCAGGCGGACTGCTGCTCACGGGTTGCGGCGGCCCGGGGGACTCGGCGGACTCGGCGACGGACAAGGCGCGAGGTTTCCACGGCGGCACCGGAAACAGCAGCAGCGGGAACAACGGCAACGCGGACGAACCCGCGCCGTCCGTGGCACCGGAAGGCAAGGACAAAACTCCCGAGGCGAACCCGAACCACCTCTCCACGTTCGCCCTGGACGTCGACACGGCCTCCTACGGCTACGCCCGCCGCTCCCTGGAGGAGGGCCGCCTGCCGGACGCGGGAACGGTGAGGGTGGAGGAGTTCGTCAACAGCTTCCGGCAGAACTACCCGCGCCCCGAGGGCAACGGCTTCTCCGTGACGATGGACGGCGCCCGCACCGGCGCCGACGGCTGGCGCCTGATGCGGGTGGGCCTCGCGACGGCGCAGGCCCCGTCCTCGGGCGAACGCCCACCGGCGGCGCTGACGTTCGTGGTGGACATCTCCGGTTCCATGGCGGAGCCGGGCCGCCTGGACCTGGTCAAGGAGTCGTTGGCGACGCTCACCGGACAACTCGGCGCGGACGACTCGATCGCTCTGGTCACGTTCAGCGACACGGCCGAGACCGTGCTGCCGATGACACTCCTGGGCGCTCGTGACGGCGAGGCCCGCGACCGGGTCCTCGATGCCGTGGACACCCTGGAACCCACGGATTCGACCAATCTGGACGCGGGGATCCGCACCGGTTACGACACGGCCGTGGAGGGCGTGCGCTCCGGTGCGACGAACCGGGTCGTCCTCCTGTCCGACGCGCTCGCCAACACGGGCCAGACCGAGGCCGACGTGATCCTGGAGCGCATCGCGGACGCCCGCCGCGAGCACGGGATCACGCTCTTCGGGGTGGGCGTCGGCAGCGACTACGGGGACGCGCTCATGGAGCAACTGGCCGACAAGGGGGACGGCCACACGACGTACGTGTCGACGCCGGCGGACGCGCGCAAGGTGTTCGTCCAACAGCTGCCGGCGAACGTCGAGTTGAGGGCGAGGGATGCGAAGGCGCAGGTCGCCTTCGACCGGCGCAACGTCACGGACTTCCGGCTCCTCGGCTACGAGAACCGCCGCGTCGCCGACGACGACTTCCGCGACGATCGCGTGGACGGCGGTGAGATCGGCCCCGGCCACACGGTGACGGCCCTGTACGCGGTGAAGCTCGGCGAGGGCGCGTCGGGCCGGGTCGCCAAGGCGACGGTCCGCTGGCTGGACCCCGAGAGCCGTGCGCCCCGGGAGGAGTCCGGCACCGTGGCCGTGTCCGACCTGGATCAGGATCTCTGGTCGGACGGGACGGAACCCCGCCTGCGGGTCGACGCGGTGGCGGCGTACTTCGCGCAGAGGCTGGGAGACGGATCGGACAAGGCGTTCCCGGAAGAGCCGTCGCTGACAGAACTGGCGGTGCTCTGCCGCGACTTGGCGGAGGAGACAGAGGACGCGGACGTACGGGCAATGGCCCAGGCGATCCGACAGGCAGCAGGCCTGAAGCCACAATAGAAAACGCCACCGCCACCGCCCACCGCCACCGCCCACCGCCCACCGCCACCGCCACCGCGCCCGCCCACCGCCCCGCGCCCACCGACCCCGCCCCACCTACCGAATCTGCCGCCCCGAGATGGCCCGAGCGATCACCAGCCGCTGGATCTCACTGGTCCCTTCGAAGATGGTGTAGATCTTCGCGTCCCGGTACATGCGCTCGACGGGGTGCTCCCGGCTGTACCCGGCCCCGCCCAGCACCTGAACCGCCTTCTCGCCGGCGGCGACCGCGAGTTCCCCGGCACGGAGCTTCGACATGGAGCCCTGGGCGGCGTCGAAGACCTTGTCGTTGCGGGCCATCCAGGAGGCCTGCCAGATGAGCAGCCGGCAGGCCTCGATCTCGGTGCGCAGGTCGGCGAGGGCGAAGGCGATCGACTGGTTCTCGATGATCGGCCGGCCGAAGGCTTCGCGGTCACCGGCGTAGGCGAGGGCGTACTCGTAGGCGGCGCGGGCGATTCCGAGGGCCTGGGCGCCGACCGTGGGGCGGCTCACTTCGAACGTCGACATGGCGGCCTGGCCGCGCCCGCCGCTCCGTCCGCCCTCACGGGCCCGTGCCAGCCGCGCGTCCAGCTTCTCCTTGCCGCCGAGCAGGCAGTGCCCGGGGACCCGTACGTCGTCCAGGAACACATCGGCGGTGTGGGAGGCCCGAAGCCCCAACTTCCTTATCTTCCGGCCGCCTTCGAGGCCGGCGGTGCCCGGGGGAACGATGAAGGCGGCCTGCCCGCGGGCGCCCAGTTCGGGTTCGACGGAGGCGACGACGACGTGCACGTCGGCGATGCCGCCATTGGTGATCCAGGCTTTCTGGCCGCTGATCACCCATTCGTCCTTCGCCGCGTCGTAGCGGGCCCGCGTCCGCATGGCCGACACGTCGGACCCGGCCTGGGGTTCGGAGACGCAGAACGCGGCGACCTTGGGGTCCGCCTCGTCGCCGTAACACTGCGGGACCCACTCGGCGAGCTGGTCGGGCGTGCCGGAGGAGAAGATCCCGGCCACCGCGAGCGAGGTGCCGAACAGCGCCATGCCGATGCCGGCGTCGCCCCAGAACAGCTCTTCGTTGGCGATCTGGAGGGAGATCCCGCTCGGGTCGCCGAACATCTCCGCCAGCGACTCGAACCCGTACAGGCCGATTTTCGCGGCCTCCCGGATCACCGGCCAGGGCGTCTCCTCGCGTTCGTCCCATTCGGCGGCCGCGGGGCGTACGACGTCGACGGCGAAGCCGTGCACCCAGTCGCGCAGGTCCCGTTGTTCCTCGCTCAGTTCGAGGGAGAAGGCCACGGTGGCATCACGCCTTCGGGATGTCGAAGTAGCGGGTGAGTCCGGACGCGAGCGCGACATCGCCCGCGATCTTCACCTTGCGCATCATGAACATCGTGACCGGCGAGGAGTTGCCGGAGACGAGCTTCAGGAAGTCGGCGTCGCCCATGATCAGCGTGACGCGGGGTTCGGCGTCCGAGCGGCCTTCGGTGACCGTGCAGGTGCCGCCGGAGATCTTCGTCTCGTAGACCGCCTCGGGGCTCTCGCCCTGGCCTGTCACCTTCCAGCGGATCAGCGCTTCCAGGGAGCCGGCGACGTCGGGCTTGAACTGCCGCTCCATGCGTCCGAAGACCTCCTTGAGGATGCGGGCGCGCAGCGTGGTGTCCTCGGCGATCTCGTTGATCTGCTGGGCGGACAGGCCCTTCACGATCCGGGCGAACTCCTCCGGCGTGACGCTCGAGAAGTCGAGAGCCGCGATCTCGTCGGCACCACTCATGGAGCCACTCTCCTTACCTGATAGTAAACTTACTGATTGGTAAGGTTACGGCGACGTAGGTAGGCTGACAAGAGTGACGGGGACATCGGAAGCGACTCAAGGGCGCACGGCAGCGCGAAGGAAGCGCGTGCCGCGCCACGAGCGCGAGCAGCAGATCATCGACGTGGCCGTACGGGTCTTCGCCAAGCGCGGCTACCACGCCTCGTCCGTCGACGAGATCGCCGAACTGGCCGGGATCTCCAAGCCGATGGTGTACCTGTACCTGGACTCGAAGGAAGGTCTCTTCCTGGCGTGTCTGCGCCGCGAGGCGGCACGGCTCGTCGCGGCGTTCCAGGAGGCGGCGCGAGGCGCGGGCCCCGCGCCCGAACTGCGCCTGTACGCGGGCCTGTCGGCGTTCTTCGTGTTCGTCGCGGAGCACCGCGACAGCTGGGTGGTGCTGCACCGGCAGGCGTCCGAACTGAGCGAGGCGATCGCCGCGGCCGTGGCGGAGGCGCGCCGCGCGGTGATGTCCGAGGTCGCGAGCCTGATCAGGGACGGCATCAGGGAAAGCACGGGAGACGGCGCGATCCCGGGCGCGGACCGCGCCGACGGCGCCGATCGCGGCCACCGGGCCGCTCAACTCGGTGACGAGGACGCGGACTTCGTGGCGCACGCGCTGGTGGGTGCGGCCGACTCGCTCACGGACTGGATGGAGCGCCACCCCGGCCAGTCGCCGGAGGGCATCACTCTGCGCCTGATGAACATGGTCTGGGTGGGCATGCGAGACGTCTTGGACGGCAAGGTCTGGCTCCCGTAAAGCACCCCACTCCACCTCACCCCACTCCACCCACCCCACTCCACCTCACCCCGCTCCACCCACCCCACCCCGCTCCACCCACCCCACCCCACCCCACCCACCCCAATTCACTCCAGGCCATTGAATTTCCCTTACGCGTGAGTAAGTTGACGTCCCAGTAAGTACGAACGGGCAGGGGCGAGTCAGTCAGTCGCGCGACCGGGAGCCGTCATGGGCGTACGCAAGGATCTGAAGCGGGCCAGGAAGCGGACGGACCTGGCCGACCGCGCGAAGGTCGAGCTGGTCAGGGACGAGCACGGCACGGTGCGCGAGGCGCGGGTAGCCGCACTCGCCGCCCCGCCGCACGATGGTGGGACCCCCGCCGACATCCCTTTCGTGAACGCAGAGGAGGTCCCGGACGCCGTCGTCCTGCGCCGCAAGGAGGCGGGGGAGTGGCGCCCGGTCACCGCCGCAGCGTTCGCCCGGGAGGTGACCGCCGCGGCGAAGGGCCTGATAGCGGCGGGCCTGGAACCGGGCGGGGGCGTCGCGCTGATGTCCCGTACGCGCTACGAGTGGGAGGTCCTCGACTTCGCGATCTGGGCGGCGGGCGGCCGCACCGTCCCCATCTACGCCACGTCGTCGCCCGAGCAGATCGAGTGGATCGCGCGGGACTCGGGCGCCCGGATGCTGATCGTGGAGACCCCCGAGAACGCCGCCACGGCCGAGACCGCGCTGGCCGCCCTGCCCGAGCCCGACCGCCCCCGGATCTGGCAGCTGGACGCGGGCGCCGTCCTCGAACTCGCCACGCAGGGACGGGAGATCAGCGACGAGGAGGTCACCCGGCGCCGCGCGGCCCTGACCCCCGACAGCGTCGCGACGATCTGCTACACCTCCGGCACCACCGGCAAACCCAAGGGCTGCGTCCTCACCCACGGCAACCTCCACGCGGAGGCCGCCAACACCGTCGAACTGCTGCACCCCATCTTCAAGGCCATCACCGGGCAGGTCGCCTCCACCCTCCTCTTCCTGCCGCTCGCGCACATCCTGGGCCGTACGATCCAGATCGCCTGCCTGCTCGCCCGGATCGAACTCGGACACTGCGCGAGCATCAAGCCGGACGAGTTGCGACCCGAACTCCGTTCGTTCCGGCCGACGTTCGTGGTCGGCGTGCCGTACCTCTTCGAGAAGATCCACGACACCGGCCGGGCCACCGCCGAGAAGATCGGCCGCGGCGCCTCCTTCGACCGGGCCGACCGGATCGCCGTCCGGTTCGCGCAGGCGCACCTCGCCCGTTTCCTGGAGGCGGGGCAGGGCCCAGGCTTCGGCCTGAGGATCGCCGCCGGCCTCTACGATGTGCTCGTATACCGGCGCGTCCGCAAGGAGTTGGGCGGCAGGCTGCGGTACGCGATCAGCGGCGGCTCGCCCCTGGACCGCGACCTCAACCTCTTCTTCTACGCCGCCGGAATCGTCATCTACGAGGGCTACGGCCTGACCGAGACGACCGCGGCGGCCACGATCACCCCGCCGCTGCGGCCCCGGCCCGGCACCGTCGGCCTGCCCGTCCCCGGCACCGCCGTCCGGATCGCCGACGACGGAGAGGTGCTCATCAAGGGTGGCATCGTCTTCGGCGCGTACTGGCAGAACAAGGAGGCGACCGACCAAGTCCTGGACGCGGACGGGTGGTTCACGACCGGTGACCTCGGCGCGCTCGACGACGAGGGCTACCTGACCATCACGGGCCGCAAGAAGGACATCCTCGTCACCAGCGGCGGCAAGAACGTCTCACCGGCCGTCCTGGAGGACAGGCTGCGCAGCCGGTCGCCCGTCGGCCAGTGCCTGGTGGTCGGCGACAACCGTTCCTACGTGGCCGCGCTCATCACTCTTGAACCGGAGTCCGTGGCGCACTGGTTGAGCATGCGCAAGCTCCCCGCCGACACACCGCTCTCCGAGGTTATCGGCGACCCGCGAATGGTCGCCGCCGTCCAGAAGGCCGTCGACTACGCCAACCAGGCCGTCTCGCGGGCCGAGTCCATCCGCAGATTCACGCTGGTGGAGGGCGAGTTCACCGAGGACAACGGCCTGCTCACCCCGTCCCTGAAGATCAAGCGGCGGGCCGTCATGACGGCGTACGAGCGCGAGATCGAGAAGCTGTACGACGGCGCGTGACCCAGCCCCCAACCTGATCCCCACCCCGGCCCACTCCACCCCACCCCCACCGCCAACCCCACCCCCGATCCCACCCCTACCCCCACCCCACTCAAGCTGAAAGCACCCACCGTCCCGGCGGGCGCTTTCAGGAAGCTCAGGCGGTCGCGCAGAGCCGAAGGACTCAGCGCTTGGTGGTGCGGGCGAACAGCGACCGCGACCAGAGGTAGCCGACCAGCGTGATCCCGACGCACCAGGCGAGCGAGACCCAGCCGTCGTTGCCGATCTCCGAGCCGGTGAGCAGCCCGCGCAGCGTCTCGGTCATCGGCGTGAACGGCTGGTTTTCGGCGAACCAGCGCAGGCCCGGTGCCATCGACTCGGCCGGCACGAAAGCGGAGCCGATGAACGGCAGGAACTGGATGAGCAGGGGCTTGTTGCTCGCGGACTCGACCGTCTTGGAGATGAGCCCGAGCGCCGCCGACAGCCACGCCACCGCGAAGGCGATGGCCGTGAGCAGTCCGGCCGCCGCCAGCCACTCGACCGGGTTGGCGTCGGGCCGGAAGCCCAGCGCGACCGCCACGAGCACGACCAGGACCAGACTCACCAGGGTCGTGAGAACACTGCCGAGGACATGACCCGTCATGAAGGACGAACGGGTGATGTTCATGGTGCGGAAGCGGTTGATGATGCCCTCGGTCATGTCCTGGCAGACCGCGATCGACGTCGACATGGCCCCGGCGGCCACACCCATGATGATGATGCCGGGCGTCAGATACTCCAGATAGGCCGACCGGCCGCCGTCGCCGGGCAGCCCCGCGCCGATCGAGTCCCCGAAGGCGTACACGAAGAGCAGCAGCATCAGGATGGGCATCATCGCCGGGCCGAGTGACACGGCGGGGTAGCGCAGCGCGTGTTTGAGGTTGCGCCGCAGCATCGTCATCGAGTCGTGCACGGTGTACGTGAGGGTGCTCATCGCTGGGTCTCCTTGATGTGGAGGGAGCCGGCCGTCGCGCCGTCGCCGGTCAGGGCGAGGAACACGTCGTCGAGGTCGGGGGTGTGCACGGAGAAGTCAGCGGCCCGCACACCGTGCGCGTCGAGCCGGTCGAACAGGGTGCGCAGGGCGGCGAGATCACCGTCGCTCGCGATGCGCAGGGCGAGGTTCTCGTCGTCGCGGGCGGCGGCGGGGAAGGCGCCGGCGGCGCGCTCGTACTCGTCGAACTCGTTGAACCGCAGGCGTACGTGACTGCCGGGGATCTGCGCCTTGAGCTCGTCGGCGGTGCCCTCGGCGACGATCCGGCCGCCGTCGAGCACGGCGATCCGGTCCGCCAGCTGGTCGGCCTCCTCCAGGTACTGCGTGGTGAGGAAGACGGTGACGCCCCCGGCGACCAGCGACCTGACGGTCTCCCACATGGTGCGGCGGCTGCGCGGGTCGAGCCCGGTCGTCGGCTCGTCGAGGAAGATCACGCGCGGGTCGCCGACGAGCGTCATGGCGAGGTCGAGCCGGCGCCGCATGCCGCCGGAGAAGGTGGCGGCGCGGTTCTTGGCGACGTCCGCGATGTCGAACCGTTCCAGGAGTTCCTGGGCGCGCTTCCTGCCCTCGCGCTTGCCGAGCCGGAGCAGGTCGGCCATGAGGTGCAGGTTCTCCTCGGCGGTGAGCATGTCGTCGAGCGCGGCGAACTGCCCGGTGACACCGATCGCGGCGCGCACCCCGTCCGGCGACGTGGCGACGTCGTGCCCGGCGACCTGCGCCTGCCCGCCGTCGGCGTCGAGGAGCGTGGACAGGATCTGCACGGTCGTGGTCTTCCCGGCACCGTTCGGCCCGAGCAGAGCGAAGACGGAACCGGCGGGGATCCGCAGATCGATGCCGTCGAGAACGGTCTTCTCGCCGAACGACTTGCGCAGGCCGACGGTGGAGATGGCGGCGGGCGGCAGTTGACCGTCGCCTTTCCTAGACATGGGCATGACAGAAGAAGGCATGAGGCCCTCCAGTTCGAGGGGTGAGTAAGCGGAGAAGAAGGCGCGAGGCGCGGGGCGAACCCCTAAGCGCTGTAAGTGCTCTACGTGCTCGACGTGCTCGACGTGCTCGACGTGCTGTACGAGCTAAGGGAGCTGCACGGGGGTGAAATGAGCTGCACGGGGTGAGGGGGGCGTCGGCTCAGCTCTTGGAGCGGCGGACGTCGATGTTGCCGTACTTGGTACGGGCGCGGACCTCGACCCGGTCGTCGGTCTCCTCGGGGGAATCGGAGGCGGTGAGCGCGTTGCGCACCTGCCCCTGCCCGGAACTGGCGTCGAGCCAGGCGGCCGTACCCTCGCGGACGCCGATGTCGATGGACCCGTACGAGGTCTCCAACTGGACCGTGCCACGGACCACTTCGGCCACGCGCAGGGCGCCGTGGGCGGTGGCGGCGGCGACGGAGCTCTCGGCGCGCTGGATGTCGATGTCGCCGTTGGCGCCGCTGACCCGCAGTTCGCCGGTGGCGGTGCCGACGGCGGTGCTGCCGTGCGAGTTCTTCACGACGGCCGTGCCGTCCACGTGCCCGACCCGGATGCTGCCGGAGCTGGAGGTGATCTCCGCGTCGCCCTGAACCCGGTCGACGGTGATCGCGCCGTGCGAGACGGCGAGGTGCAGCGGCCCGGTGGTGTCGAAGCGGACGTCGCCGGTCGAGATCTTCACGCGGACGTCGCCGAGCCGGCCCTCGCCGAGCACCTGGGTCCAGGCGCCGGTCGTGTCGATGCGCGAGCCGGTGGGCAGGTCGACCGTCACGCGGACGACGCCGCTGGGGCCGATCATGCGGCGTTCCTTCGTTCGCACGGTGAGGGCGCCGCCCGCGAACGAGACCTCGGTCTGCTCGGCGGCCCGTACGTCCTTGTCCCGGTGGGGGTCGCCCGGCAGCACCTCGACGACGGTGTCGGTGCGGTCACTCGCGGTGAACTGGATGGAACCGGCGCCCACGTGGGCGGTGACCGAGATCGCTTCGGGGGTGTCGAAAGTAGGCATGGCTGTCCCGTCCTCTTGACTCGTTGGGGCGTCCCCGCTGGTGGGACGTGGTGTGCCGTTCTCGTTCCGTGGGGCCGGCGCGGTGCTAGCGCACCCAGCCCGTGAAGCTCTGCCCGACGGACGTGGTCCGCTCCGGTGTACGCGGCCGGGCGCCGCCGTCGACCGCGGCCGACACGGCGCGCACCAGCCACGCGTTGACCGACAGGCCCTCGCGGCTCGCGGCCTCCTCGGCGCGCGCCTTGAGGTGGGCCGGCAGTCGCAGGTTGACGCGGGCGGTGCCGCCCTCGTCGCCGTCGGCCGGGACGGAGGTCTTGAAGACCTCGGCCGGCGCGGTCGGCTCCGCGGGGGCGCCGCGGTCGGTGGGCGGCAGCGTCACCTGGAAATCGGGGTCGAGCCCACGCAGTCGTACGTCGACGGAACCGGGGGCGAGTTCACGGGTGATCTCGTCCATCGCGGCGGAAAGCACATTGAGCAGGGTCAGTCGGGCGGCCGACTCCAGGGGGGCGGTGAGCCGCTCGGCCAGCTCGCGAGCTTCGTCGCCGCCGGCTTCGGCGGCCACCGCGAGTTCCCGGCGGAGAATGTCGACATACGGCGTGAGGTCCATGACGTCATAGTGGCACCATCGTGGCGCCACACGCAACCTCTAATGGCGCGAGATTGGCGTATGTGCAGGTCGGGGCCGCAAAATCGGCGCACTGAACCCCTCATGCACATCTCTGAGTGAAACGAATGGCGTCGATGTGGCATAACGTGGCACTACGAGGCGCCACACTCCAACGGATCCGGCGCCATGCGACGCCACGAGGTGCCAGGCGACGCCACGCAACGCATTGCCACGCAACGCGACGCAACGCCACGCCACGCCATGAGGCACCAGGCGACGCGAACCGCCACCCGGCACGCCCCAGCCTCCCCGCACGCCCCAGCCCCCCCGGGCACGCCCCAGCCCCCGAGGCGCGCCCCGCCACCGCGCAGGGCCGCAACGCCGTCCGAGGATCACCCTCGGGCTGCCCCGGCCCCCTCAACTCTCCCGATCCGGCACCCAGTTCCCATGGAACCCCACCGGCACCCGCACCGGCAGATGCACCCGCGCCACAGGCCCCCCGCTCAGATCCTGGGCGGAGAGGATCACGAGGTCCGTGGCACCCCGGTCGGGATCGAAGGTGTACGCGAGGACCCAGCCGTCGTCCTCGGCGCTCCCGGCGGAGGACGGCACGAAGACGCCCTCGCCGACGTCCCCGTCCGGATGGAACAGGTGCACCTCGCTGCCGCCCCGCTCCAGGTCGAACTTGACGATGCCGAGCCCGACCTGGGCGAGTTCGGGCGCGGGCGACGACGGGGTCAGCAGGTGGCGACGGGCCCGCCCGGCACCCCCGTACCCGTCCTCGGGTTCCAGGACCCCGTACCCGTACCGATGCGCACCGGTCTCGCGCCGCGGGTCGACGCGCGGGAACTCCACGGCCCGTTCGTCGAGTTGGTCCTCGCGTACGGTCCCGGCGGTGAGGTCGACGGTCCAGCGGACGAACTTCGGTGGCGTCTCGTCGGGCCCCCGGCTGTCGAGCGAGCCGAACATCCGGTCGTAGCGCACGAGGTGCACGGTGATCAGCCCCGCCCCGTCCTCGTACGCGTTCATGGGGTGGAAGACGAAGCACGGCTCGACCTCCAGCCACCGGATGTCCTCGGCCCGCCCCTTGCGCGGCAGCACCCCGAGCCGCGGCGTGCGCTCGGGATCCCATATGTACGGGAGTGAGGACGGGGAGGTCGCGAGCTCCGCGTTGAAGACCACCGGCAGGTCGTAGAGCAGGACGTACGAGGCGGTGAGCGAGAAGTCGTGCATCATCGGCCGGCCCTCGACGGGCACGTTCACGCACCGCCGGACGCGACCGTCGACGCCCACGACCAGGTACTGCACGTAGGGGTACGCCCAGCAGTAGGCGACCGCGTGCAGCTCCCCGCTGACCGGGTCGAGCGTGGTGTGCGCGGCGAACCCGCCCGGCAGCGTGCCCTGGAAGTCGTACGGGCCGATGGTCGCGAGGTCACCGTCGAGCTCGTACGGCAGCGGGCCGCCCTCGACGGTGGCGAGACAGCGGCCCGCGAAGTTGAGCACGTGCGTGTTGGGGGCGTAGTCCATGTCGAGGTGGCGTGGCCCGTGGATGGCCTTCTCGCCGAGGAGCGCGGCGGTGGCGTCGCTGCGCACCCACCGGTTGCGGTACCACTCGGCGCGCCCGTCGCGCAGCCGCACCCCGTGCACCATGCCGGGACCGCTGAACCAGTGGTACGCGGCCGGGTCGTCGATGTCGAGCGGGTTGGGCCCGTTGCGCAGGTACCGCCCGTCGAGGCCCTCCGGGATCCGCCCGGTCACCGACAGGCGGTGCGCGGTCACTTCTTCCCGGACAGGCGCGAACAGCCCCCGCAGATAAGGATTTCCACCACCCGCACTGTTTCCCTGACCATCCATGGAGTCCTCCTCGACGGGACGCGATGGGACGGGACGCGACGGAACACGCCGGATGCGCCGGAACGGCTACCCCTTCACCATCCAGCGGAACGGCGACGGGGTCGAGTGCTGTGCGCGGCGTGTGTTCGCCGGACGATCACCTGGCGGTACGACCGAGCCGCTCAAGCCGCTCGACCCGCTCAAGGCGCTCAAGCCGCTCGAGCCGCTCAAGGCGTTCCGCGGTCCGGGCGAGGGTCTCGTCGCCGGTGAAGACCGTCCGTATCGCGACCGGCGCGGCGCCGGGTTCGTCGAGCCGGTGGGCGAGAGAACCGTGCCCGTCGCCGACCCAGGACCGACGGCCCTTGCTCGCCTCGCAGCGCTGCCGCAGCACGCCCCGGCACCGGATCGGCGCGACACGCACGGTCCCCGAACGGCGACGACGACGATGTCGGTCCCGCAGGATGAATCCCGGCTCAGCGACGATCGAGGTCTTCCGGAGGACGGCGTCCGGGGGATGTCGAGAACGGACCGCCGGCTCCGTCCCCGGGGCAGGAGCGGTCATCAGCGACCGCACAAGCAGAGGGAGTGAGCAGAGCATGGCGATTCAACGGATGGACAACGTCGGCATCGTCGTCGAGGACTTGGACGCCGCCGTGGCGTTCTTCGTGGAACTCGGCATGGAACTGGAGGGCACGGCAGAGGTCGAGGGCCCCGTCGCCGACCAGTGCACGGGCCTGGCCGGCGTCCACTGCGACATCGCGATGGTCCGCACCCCGGACGGACTCAGCCGCCTCGAACTGGCGCGTTACCGCACCCCCGCGGCGACCCACGACGGCCCGCGCGACAAGCCGCACAACATCCTGGGCACCCACCGCGTCATGTTCGCCGTCGACGACCTGGAGGACACCGTCGCCCGCCTACGCCCCCACGGCGCCGAACTCCTCGGCGAGATCGCCAGGTTCGAGGACATCTACCTGCTCTGCTACATCCGTGGTCCGGAGGGCATCATCGTGGGCCTGGCCCAGAAACTGCACTGACGCCGGCCGACAGCAAAGGCCCCGCCCAAACGGAGCCCGACCAAGGCGCCCCGCCAGGACCCGAACCTGCGGCCCTACGCGCTTCTGGTGCTCGGCGCTCGGGCGGCCGCCCGGAGCCGATCGGCGCCCAGATCTACTGGGCGGACACCTTCGTGAGCGCCAGGGACCACGACCCGTCCGGACGGCTGAACTCGACCTTCCCTCCGCCGCGCGCGTAGAGCTGGACACCGGAGACCTCACCGATGCCACGCTCATCGATGTCCAGGTAGACGAAGTCGCTGCCGCTGCTGTCGACGAAGTCCCAGTGGCCGTGCAAATCTTCGGGGTCGGTGTGCGCGTCTGTCGACAGATCAGTGGCGGTGAATGTGCCGTCGGAATCGAGCGTGATCTCGCCGCCGGTCTTGCTGTTGCGGTACACGCCGGGAAGCTCGTCGGCGTCGACCGAGTACGCACACCCGGAGATGAGTACCGAAGCAGCGCCCAGTGCAGCGGCTAGCCACCGTCCGACTGTCCCCCTGCTCATCCTGTCCCCCTGATCATCACGGCGCCACGACTCCAGCGCGCTGTACTTGCCGAACCAGATCTTGAACGCGTTCAAAACGCATGTCAAGCGTGAGTGGGTGTGACGTGCTCGGTCGCTTCGTGGGCTGATCATCTTGCCGCTGCGGTCGGCTCTCGGCGCTCCCGTGGCCTCTGTCCGATCCGGCACGGAGGCGGCACGACTGCCTTCTTATCCGTAGCTCTGACAGCTCTTGAGAGAACGGTCGGCCACCGTCATACCGGCCGAAGTCGAGCCCATGGCGCCCGTCGCCGAGCGTGGACGGTCGCTCTGGTCGCTGTACTTCGCTGCTGTACAACTGGCCCCGTAGGCGAGTCACCAGCCACCAGCCACGGGTCGCGATCAGTTCTTCCACAACTCGCGCGGCGGTACTTCCGCCAGCGGGTGCGTAGTCGATCGGCTGACACCTCGGGCTGCTCCCACCGAGTTGGGGCCATCGAGCGAACCTGCGGCCAAGCGCTCAGAGGGCGCTGGCGTGTTCATCCGGTACTGGTCGCTGACCTGGGCGCGGTTCTCTCTTCTTGCCCGTGGTAACGCTGCCTTCGACACGCATTCGACAGTCGGCGGCCAGGCGCCGATGTACCCCGGAGCCAGGAGACAAGATCACAAAAAGCCCCATATACAGGGCTGACTTACTTCGTCGCGGCGCGCACCGTTGCTGTAGCGAGGCTGGTTGTCGCTGTCACCACTTTGGGGCTCCTGTCGATCGATAGGGTGCAGGACGTTGAAGCGACTACTTGGGTACTGTCTCCGGCTCTCGTGTGCCAAATCCTTGCGGAACCACAGGGTGCGGGAGATGTGATGGTTAGTCATTGGGGCTGCAAGGGCGCGGAGCGGTCAAGGATTGATCGGGATCTCGTAAACGATCTCGCAAAGCGCGGTCGGCACCACGATGTCCGTCTCAACGGGGCGTCCCTGATCGCTGTAGTACGTCCGCCGGATGTGGGTGACCAGTGTGGCCTTCTGGATGCCCAGCAGCGACGCCTCCTCGGCCGTTGCTGTGCGCGGCTCCGGTTGCTCCACCGCGTGGCTGACGGTGACCCCGATAGCCGCCATCCGGTTCACGACTCCCGCACCCGCGTGCGGTCCGCCCTCGGGGAGAACGACGAGGGTGCCAGCGGTGAGGTCGCACGGCTCCCAACTCGTCGACAGCTGGACCGGCTTGCCGTTGGCCAGAAACTCGTACGTGGTGCGGACGCACAGGTCTCCTTCGGCGAGACCGAGCCGAGCGGCGATGTCCGCCGGTGCCGGCACCTTTGCATCTGTCCGGCTCTCCCAGTCGCCTTGTCGGCCAAGGGCCTTCATGTCAGCGCGGAACGGTGCGACTCCTGGCTGCTCCCGCGCCGACGACCGTACGACCCGCACTCGCTGCCGAGGCTCGGCGACGTATGTGCCGGACCCAGCGCGACCTTCGAGCACGCCTTGCGAGATCAGGAGTTCCTGAGCCCGGCGGACCACGTTCTCGCCGACCCCGTGTTCCTGACCGATCTGCGTGCGGGAGGGGAGCGGGTCCCCGGGTGCCCACATGTGCTCCGCGATGAGCCGGCGGAACTCGTCGGCGAGGCGAAGGGCTTCGGGCGTACGCGCCGAAGGCACCGCTGCTCGGTTAACGGTGCTCGGACTCACTCCCCGCGTCACAGAGCACTCCGATCACCTGGTGATCAAGACAGAGGTACCGGATTCGCTCCCAGCCGACAAGTGGCGGGAGGCCCTGAAAGCAGTGGCTGAGGCCGACCGATTCGGCCTCCTGGCCAACAGCCTCAACGGCCGCACGTTATGGGCCGCCGTACATACAGAGACCCCCGCGACGGGCGACGTCCGGGGACCTGGGAATCAGCGGTAGGAGCTGATCAACGTGTTCAACGGTATTTGCAGTACTGCCCGCTCGATCAGCACACGGCACACCCCGCCGGTCGGTTTCGTACCGACGGGGGCCTTCTGATGTCGCTGGGTAAGCCCCCCGGCGTCTCCCACGAGACCCCCGTCCCCTACAAGTCGAGTGCATGCACGGTCGGCAAGCACAGCGCATGCGCACAGTTCGCACCGGCCGTCTCCACGCCGGACGTACCTCTGATCTACGAGACATGCGGCTGTGGCTGTCATGCGGTGACCGCCGGTGGCGGCACGTTGGAGGTACCCCGGTGAGGGCATTGGCGCCGCGGGGAGTGATGGCCGCTCCGGTCGAGATCACCGCGGCCAACATCCGGTCCGCGTGACACAAACTCGCCACTGGAGGGCTTGTTGCGGCCAAGTGTCCCCACTTCGAATCAAGCAGACCATAAAGTTGAGGCGTTGACGTCAGGTAACGGTCGGGGGGAACTGTGGATCCGGAGATCGTCGCACTGGCGAGTAGCGCAGGAACCACCATCGTCACACTGGTGGCCACTGACGCCTGGGAACGCGTACGGAACGGGATCACGTCCCTCTGGCGCCGTGAGCACGCTGAGCGAGCTGAAGCCGTGGCAGCAGAACTCGATGTCACCCGCGAGGAGCTCCTGGCCGCCTCGCAGGCTAGTGATCAAGATGTCGAGGCTGAGCTTCAAGCGGAGTGGCAAGGTCGGATCAGACGACTTCTTGTGGCCCGGCCGGAGGTGGCTGAGGAACTGCGGAGACTGCTGGACGAGCTCGCTCCAGACACAGGCGCCGCCCCGAAGGTGACGCAGCATGCCACCGCCTCGGGCCACGCCAGGATCTACCAGGCCGGCCGCGACCAGCGCATCTCTGAGCGATGACGGGCGCCATGGACGGTCGCGCCGACCATAACGGCCGGGTCTACCAAGCTTCCGGCGATCAGCACATTGTCGAACACCACCACCATGGAGACGTCGGACCGGGCGCGTGGGCGGGAACTGAATCAGTACGCCAGCCGACCGGTGGCCGAGCGCCGTTGGTGCTCCGTGACCGCAGCGAACTGATGCGAACTCTTCAAGCCGCAGTCGCGCCGGGGGTAGGCGACCAGGTCTACGTGCTTCATGGCATGGGCGGCTGCGGTAAGACCGCAGTTGCTCGGTCGCTTTTTCAGTTCGCAACGACAGAAAGTGACCGCATCGGGTTTTGGGTCAATGCGGCCGATCGCGCCAGTCTACGCAGCGGCATGCTAGCCGTGGCTGCGGACAGAGGGGCGGCAGAAGGCCAGCTGAACGCTGCTCGAAGCGGGTTACGGGCGCCTGCGGATCTAGTATGGGAGCGACTCGAAGCGTCCGAATCTTCTTGGCTGCTGGTGCTCGACAACGCAGATTCTCCGGAGATCCTGCAGGATGGCGGCTGGCTGCGTGCCAATCCGCGCGGCACGGTCTTGGTCACTACTCGTCGGGCCGCGGCTCAATGGTGGCCGCATGCCGAGTTGCATCACGTCGGGGTACTGCCTCGCGAGGCGGCAGCGCAGGTGCTGTGCGACCTTGCGCCAACGTCGGGGACGCTGGAGGAAGCTGCCGAGATCGCGGACAGGCTCGGACGGCTCCCTCTTGCGCTCACCCTGGCGGGTGGCTTCCTCTCCCATCAGGTCATCGATCCGTGGACCATGGAGAAATACGGTGAGCACCTCGAAGGCCAGGAGCGCGTGGGCCTTATCGACCAAGGGGCTGCAGCTCTGGTCCAACGGGACGACCGGCACCTGATCACCCGCACCTGGCAGCTATCTCTCGACGCACTCGCAGCCCAGGGAGTGCAGGAATCGGCCTCCCTGCTCCGTCTGCTCGCCTGCTTTGGGCCTGAGCCACTGCCGCTTACGCTCTTGAACAACCCGCAGATCAATAGTGTCGTCCCTCGACCGCGGGCCGAAGTGGCGCTGCGTGGACTACTAGATCAGTCCCTGACCACGATGATTGACGTCAGCACGCGATGCATTCAAACCCATGCTGTGCTGCTTGCCAGTGTGATGGCTGGCATCCCGCACGAGGAGGTAAGGCAGCTCACCAGTACGGCAACCTTGTTACTGGACGCCGTTGTACCAACCATCCCTGAGCGGGGTCCGCAGGACCTAGGGTTGAGCCTCCTCGCACCGCATATCCTCGCGTTGCTACACCATGCCGCTGATGCGTCCGTGGTGGCTAGCGCTCTCGATGTCGCGGTACGGCTGGCGTGCGCCTTCCACCGTACTGGCGATTACCTGTCAGCCCGGGAGTTGGCCTCTACCGCGGCCACTATCACGGAACCCAAGCTCGGTCCGGAACACAGGTTGGTGCTCTCCGCGCACGCACGGGCCGGCCGGGCGCTCTTCCGCCTCGGCCGGTTCGAGGAGTCTGAAGCGATTCTCCGGCGGGTGCTTGCGGACCGGGAACGCCTCTTCGGGCCCGACCACCCCGACACACTGGACAGTTATTTCGGGCTCAACCACCCATTGCAGCAGCTTGGGCATGCGGCGGAGGGCGTCACCCTTCTTCAACGCGCCACAGACGGACGGGAACGGGTGCTCGGAAAGGAGCACCCGCTCACGCTGCAGTCTCGAGCTCACCTGCTTGAGTTCCTGCCAATAACCGACCTTGCTGTTGAGGTCGATGGCGCGATGATGCCACTTCCGCAAGAGTGCGCTCTTCACTTGGGACCTGACCACGCTGTCACCCTGGGGTCACGGCTCAGCTACGCCTTCTCCCTGGTCCGGCTTGGTCGGTTTGAAGCGGCTGTCGAGGATGCGAGGCAAGTCGCCCAAGACTACGAACGCTGCCACGGCCCCAACTACGCACTCACGCTTTCAGCGCAGTTTCTGTACGCGCGAGTCCTGGCCGCCCTCGGCGAATTAGAGCCGGCAGTCGAGTTGATGGCCTTAGTGGCCCACAGGCGCGAACAAAGCCTCGGTGATCAGCACCCCTACACGGCTAGGAGCTATGAACTCTTGGAGGAACTGCGAGCCAAGGTGGCTGAGCGGCCCGCTGATTGATGACTACAACTGGCTCTGGTTTCGCCATCCGAACTGCTGAGTGTTGGGCCGGTCCCCACATCTCCTGATGAGCATCACGTCAGCACTGGACGACACGCTGATCGGTCATAGCGATACCGGTACCGACGTGGAGCGACCACGCCGGCCTCAACCGCATCGCGGCAGCAGTTGCTCCCCATCCGCCCAATTCCGGTGGTGCGGTCGCCTCACACTCTCGTCATCCGTGACGGCGGGGGCACGGCGCCCCGCCCTACTCGGGCCCTGCGGCCGGCGGGTCCCGCGTAAGGGGCCACCGCTCCCTCGCTGCTGGCTGCCTTTCGGTCGTCCCTTTTGGCCGCAGTCGGAAGCGCTCGTTGCTACGCGTGCCATGTGACGGTTGCCGTGCTTGAGGGCTTGTTTTGGCTACCCCTCGACCCAAGCTGTCAGGCGTGCGGACGGCGGCCGGGCTGGAGCGGGGCATAGACAGGAGCGCAGGCCCGGGCGACGGGCCGCGCGCGACGGGCCGTGCGCGGGCCTTGATGAAGTAGTGAAAGTCCTATCGCGCCGGTGTCAGGTGCTTGCCGTCGTGGCTCCGCACGTGGGGGTCGGCCCCACCAAGGGCGTCCAGAAGTCGGATCCCGTAGACCTCGGCCATGTACTGCGTGACTTCGTCGGGTGTCAGCCACTCAACTGCCGTCGATTCCCTTGACGTTCGTTAGATGTCGCGCGCGGGCCTGCAGCGGAACACCAGGGCGACGACGCCTCGGGTGCCAAGCGGTGCGCGCCGCACTGCACCAAGCTCCCGAACGGCGACCTCAGGATCCGACGGAGCGATCTGGACCTCTGGCTCGACGACCGTGAGGACGCCGCCTGATGGAGACGACGTACGACGTGAAGGTGTACAAGATCCTTACGCACAAGAGCGCCCGCAAGACCACGTGCACCGTGCGATAGATAGTCGCCGGCTTGGCGCGAGCCGTTCGGCACGGTCGCACCCTAGGTGGATGCGCGCTGGACCCAACTTGGCGGCGATAGCCGGAAGAACACGGCCAAGACGCTTACGGCCACCACGATCGCTCTGCTGCGCGTTCGCTCTGCACAGTTCGATCCTGTCGCCGTGCCCGTGCGCACGGCTCTGCGTGAGGGCCTTCAACGTGAACCGCCGCCCAGGCGCCCCGCGGGACGTCGTGACCAGTGGGTCGAGCGAAACTCGCTCCCGGTCTCATCTTGAGAAGACCCGGAGCCTGCGCACGTTTTCGAGTCACCCATGGGCAAGCGCGTGTACGACCTCCGACACACCCGCCTGGCCAAGTGGCTCAACGACGGGATCCCGCCCGCTCAGGTGGCCGACTGGGCGGGCAACAGCGTCCCCGTGCTGCTCGCGATCTATGCCCGATGTGTCGACGGCCAGTTGCCGGACTTGAAGAGGCGCCTCGAAGCGGCGGGGGATCTCGAAGACCTGCTGCCTCCGACTGACGGACTGAACGGCCCGACTGACCCGCCGCGAAAACTTCGACACGTATTCGACAGAGCCACCCGCAGAAACCCGGTTTCGGCCGGACAGCCCCGGGATCGGCAGGGGAGTGGTCGGGGCTTCTGCGTGCGCACGTACAGGGCCTCTGACCAGCAGAAAGGCCCCACCGAAGTGGGGCCTACGAGAGGCGCCCCCGGCAGGACTCGAACCTGCGGCCAAGCGCTTAGAAGGCGCCTGCTCTATCCACTGAGCTACGGGGGCCGGTGTGTGGCCGGGTGGCGTGGTCTCGGGTATGGGGGTGATCCATGACCATGCCGGGGACAAGGATAGGGCTCCCGGGTCCCTGTCCTCGCTGCTTCGCCTCCGTTTCGTCCCTGCGACTCGATGTGGAGGTTCAGTGAAGCGGTCCTGATAATCGCAGGCAGGTACGAATCGTGCATCGCTTTTGGCGTCTCACGCCCCGGGTGTTGTGCACTCGTTATGCCTGCGCCCCCTCTCTCCCCTTCCGTCCCGCTGTGCGCTCCCTGTGTGCTATCGCACCTCTTGATTCCGGTCCTGGACACGACCGGTGGTGTCTTATCGGCGCGCAGAGGTGGTCATATGCTTCAGAAAGGCTCCAAAGTTGGGCATTCTTCACATGTGGTGACCTTGGACGTACGGCCTCAGCTGCTCGACGCACTTACCGCGCTGCGCGACCGTGTCGCCGCCGCGCGCTTCCCGCTGCCTCTCGCGGGGGCGCCACGCGCGCGTGCCAACCGCGGTGAGTTGCTCGCACAGCTCGACGACTACTTGGTGCCCCGGTTGCGGGCGCCCGAAGCACCCCTGCTCGCCGTGGTGGGCGGCTCGACCGGAGCGGGCAAGTCGACGCTGGTGAACTCGCTCGTGGGGCGCATCGTCAGCGAGGCCGGTGTGCTGCGGCCGACGACACGTACCCCTGTGCTCGTCTGCCACCCGGACGACCACCACTGGTTCTCCGGGATGCGCGTCCTGCCCGACCTCACGCGCGTGTGGGTGCCCCGGCAGGCGGACGTGGGCGACGAGGACGACGAGGACGACGCGCTCGCGCCCGTACTCGACGACGAGGAGCGGGTGCTGCGGGTGGAGACCGCGGGGACGATGCCGCGCGGGCTCGCGTTGCTCGACGCCCCCGACATCGACTCCCTGGTCGCCGAGAACCGGGTCCTCGCCGCCCGGCTCATCAGCGCCGCCGACGTCTGGGTCATGGTCACCACCGCCTCCCGGTACGCCGACGCCGTGCCGTGGAACCTGCTGCGTACCGCCAAGAGCCACGACGTGAGTCTGGTGACCGTCCTCGACCGCGTGCCGCATCAGGTCGTCGGCGAGGTGTCGCGGCAGTACGGGGCGCTGCTCACGAAGGCCGGGCTCGGCGAGGTGCCCCGGTTCACCGTGCCCGAGCTGCCCGAGTCCACCGGCAACGGAGGGTTGTTGCCGGCGACCGCCGTCGCGCCGTTGCGGGCCTGGCTGACCCACCGCGCCCAGGACCCGGACGCCCGCGCGCTCGCCATGACCCGTACGGCCCGTGGCGTGCTCGACTCGCTGCGGGTGCGGATGCCGGAACTCGCCGCCGCCGTCGCCACCCAGTACTCCGCCACCGTCCGGCTCACCACGGCCGTCGAGGAGGCGTACGAGAGCGAGCACGCGCGCGTGCGCAGTCGGTTGCAAGGGGGCGCGGTGCTCGCCGGTGACGCCCTCAAGCGCTGGCGGAGCTACCCGCTGGACTCCACCGCGGGGGAGTTGCTGGACGCCCTGGTCGAGAGCTTGGGCGCCCTCCTGCTGTGCGCGGTGACCGCCGCCGACGAACGGGTGGACGAGGCCTGGCGGCGCGAGCCGGGCGGCGGCGCGCCCGAACTGGGGGGTCGAGACCCGGAGTTGGAGACCGCCGAGCACCGGATCGGGATGGCCGTACGACGGTGGCGGCGGGTCCTGGAGGAGTACGCCGAGGAGGAGGTGCGGGCGGTCGGGGAGGCGCAGGGCGCGGCGCCCCCCGATCCCGAGATCGTCGCCGCGCTCGTCGCCACGGCCCTGCTCGGCGGGCGACGGGCCAGGGCCGCCGGCGAGAACCTCGCCGAGCGGATCGGCGCTCAGGCCGCCCTGCGGCTGCGGGACCGCGGCGGGCGGCTGCTCAGCGAGTACCTCGACACCGTCCTCGGGGCGGAGCGCGAACGCCGGCTCGCGCCGCTCGACACTCTCGGCGTCAGTCCCGAACCCCAGGCCGAGCTGATCGCGGCCCTGTCGCTGTTGCAGAAGGAGAGGTGAGGGCGGTGACCGCCGTCACGGATCACACAGATCACACAGATCGCTCGGATCGCTCGGATCGCTCGGATCACACGGATCGGTCGGATCGGTCGGATCACGCGGAAGGCACCGATCGTTCGGATCGCGCAGGGCAGTCGGAGCGGGCCGAGCGCGGTGCCGTTTCAGGAGCGGGCGATGCCGCCCCGAAGAGTGGGCCCTGGGACGACGGGCTCATCGCGCGGCGCGCCGGAGACCAGCACGGCGAAGGCGCGCGGGACGGCGCCCCGGCGGCCGGTTCAGGGACGTACGACGGACAACTGAAGCAGCGGCTCGACGCGCTGCGCGAGCTCGTCGGGCTCTCGCGGACGCGGCTCGACGGCGCGACCCTCGCGGAGGCCGGGCGGGTGCTCGACGAGGCGTCCGCGCGGCGGCGGCTGTCCGCGCGGCACACCGTCGTCGCCATCGCGGGAGCCACCGGCAGCGGCAAGTCGACCCTGTTCAACTCCCTCGCCGGGGTGCCCCTTTCAGAGACCGGGCTGCGCCGCCCGACCACGTCCGCGCCGATCGCGTGCAGTTGGACCGATGGGGCGGCGGGCCTTCTCGACCGGTTGGGGATCCCCGGGCGGCAGCGGCGCAGGCCGTTGCAGGGGCAGCACGGGGACGCGCCGCTCGAAGGGCTCGTCCTCGTCGATCTGCCGGACCACGACTCCGCGGCGCCCGAGCACCGGGAGCAGGTCGACCGGGTGCTCGCGCTGGTGGACGCCGTCGTGTGGGTCGTCGATCCGGAGAAGTACGCCGACGCCATGCTGCACGAGCGCTATCTGCGGCCCATGGCGGGCCACGCGGAAGTGATGTTCGTGGTGCTCAACCAGGTCGACCGGCTGCCCGGCGACGCCGCCGAACAGGTCCTCGACGACCTGCGGCGGCTGCTCGACGAGGACGGCATCGCGCTCGGTGAGCACGGCGAACCCGGGGCCACCGTGCTGCCGTTGTCCGCGCTGACCGGCGAGGGTGTCGGTGAACTGCGCGAGGCGCTGGACCAGTTCACCGCCGAGCGGACGGCCGCCGCCCGCCGTATCGGCGCCGACGTCGACGCGGCCGCCGACCGGCTGCGGCCGGTGTACGCGGCCGGGCGGCAGGTGGGGTTGAGCGAGGCGGCCCGTGAGGAGTTCGCCGACCGGCTCGCCGACGCGGTGGGCGCGGCCGCCGCGGGGCAGGCCGCCGAGCGCGCCTGGTCCCGCGGCGCCAACAAGGCGTGCGGCACCCCGTGGCTCAGGCTCTGGCGCTGGTACGAGGCCCAGCGCGCCCTCACGTCACCGGCCACGGCCCCCGTACCTCCGGCCGAGGAAGAGGCAACGGCCCGCCAGCGCGTCGAGCACGCGGTGCGCGCGGTGGGCGAGGCCGCGGCGACCGGGCTGCCCGTCGCGTGGGGGCAGGCCGTACGGGAGGCGGCGACGCGCGGCGCCGAAGGGCTGCCGGAGGCGCTGGACGCGCTCGCCGTGAATCCGCCGCAGGGCGCCGGGCACGGCGGGGCCGCTCAGGAGGGCACCGCTCACGGAGGTGCCACGCGGCCGCCGCGGCCCGGGTGGTGGCCGGTCGCCGTGCTCGTCCAGGCATCCATGACGATCCTTCAGATTCTGGGCGGGCTCTGGCTGTTGGCGCAGATCATCGGGGTCGTGCCGCCGAACCTGGGCGTGCCGGCGCTGATGATGCTGGCCGGGATCGTCGGCGGTCCGTGCGTGGAGTGGGCCTGCCGGTTCGCGGCGAAGGGGCCCGCGCGGCGGTACGGGCAGGACGCGGAACGGCGCCTGCGGGACGCGGCCGCCGCGTGCGGCAGGGCCCGGGTCCTCGACCCGGTCGCGGCCGAGCTGCTGCGGTACCGGGAGGTGCGGGAGCAGTACGTACGGGTGGCGGGGTTTTCCACAACGGGCCGGTAGGACACAGGCGTCGGCGGGATCCGGTGGGCGGGGGCAGTCTGGGATCGCGGTTCGGGGAGGGCTCGGGCCGCGGTTCGGACACGGCGCGCGGGGGTCCGCGCGTCGGACACGGCGTGCGGGGGGTCCGCGCGTCGGGAGGGGCGTACGACATGAACGAAACGCTGTTGACGGTCGTGGGGAACGTGGCGACGACGCCGGTGTACCGGGAGTTGCCGACCGGTCCGGTGGCCAGGTTCCGCCTCGCGGTGACCCCGCGCCACTTCGACCGGGTGCAGAACGCGTGGGTGGACGGGCATACGAACTTCTTCACGGTGTGGGCGCGGGGGATGCTCGGCACGAACGTGCAGGGGTCCGTGGCGATCGGTGAACCGGTCATCGTCCAGGGGCGGTTGAAAGTGCGCGACGAGGAACGGGGAGGGCAGCACTGGACGTCCGCCGACATTCAGGCGACGTCGGTCGGACACGATCTCTCGCGCGGCACCTCCGCGTTCCGTCGGGCCGCGAGGAAGGCCCAGGCGGAGGAGGATCAACGGGCAAGGGACGAGCCGTCGTTCGAGATCGAACCGGCGCCCGTGGGGTGACCCGGAGGCTGGGGCCGACCTGGAGTCCGTGGGGTGACCCGGAGGCGGGGGCCGACCTGGAGTCCGTGGGGTGACCCGGAGGCGGGGGCCGACCTGGAGTCCGTGGGGTGACCCGAAGGCTGGGGCCCACCTGGAGCCCGTGAGGTGACCCGAAAGCTGGAGCCGATCTGGAGTCCGCGGGGGTGGCCGGCAGGAGCGGACGAGGTGAACCGGCCGGAGTGGAGAGGATGACTCGGCCGGAGCGGACGAGGTGAACCGGCCGGAGTAGAGAGGAAGACTCGGCCGTAGCAGAGGGGATGTCCCGGCCGGAGCAGAGGGGATGACTCGGCCGGAGTCGAGAGGGTGGCCCGGTGCGGTCCGCATGACCGAAGTGCGGCGCATGTCGAGCATGGGGCGCATATGGCTTATCGGCGAATGCGTGCCGGTGATTTGTCGATAAGCCCAGCTCGGATGCGAGTTCGGCGATAACGATTGCGAGTCGGATCGGTTGCCTGAGGACAGCACCGGGGATCGTGATAGGCCGCTTCCTTAGGATGCCGGGCGTAGCGAAAGTAGCTCAAGCAGCTCAAGGGGCCTTTGGGGTCCCCGCATTGATTCTGCCGGCGGGACACCACCCCCCATGTGTGTCATGACGTCCTGCCTGAAGGGAACTACGTGTTTTCTGTGTTCTCACAGGCCGCGCGGCGCGGGCGAGGTACCGCTCGCCTCGCCGTGGCGAGCCTGGTGTCGGGACTCGTGATGGCCGGCGCGATATCCGGCGCCGCTCCGGCCTCCGCGGACGAGGGCGTCCAGGGGCAGGGTGGCGCGACCGCGACCATCGGCGGCCTCCAGACGTACGGCGCGGCAGAGATCCACGAGGGCGGGCGCACGGAGCGGGTCTCCGCGGGGCTGTTCCAGATGACGGTCGACGGCGGCGGGATGCTCCAGACGTACTGCGTCGACCTGCACAACCCGACCCAGACCGACGCCAAGTACCAGGAGACGTCCTGGAGCGGCACGTCGCTGAGCGGCAACTCCGACGCGGGCAAGATCCGTTGGATCCTCCAGAACTCGTACCCCCAGGTCAACGATCTCGCGGCGCTCGCCCGCAAGGCCGGGGCCGGCGGTCTCACCGAGCAGGACGCCGCGGCCGGCACCCAGGTCGCCATCTGGCGCTACTCGGACAAGGCCGATGTCGAGGCGGTGAGCGGTGCCGCCGAGAAGCTCGCCGACTACCTGGAGAAGAACGCGCGTGACCTCGGCGAGCCGCGCGCTTCGCTGAGCCTGTCGCCGCAGGCCGTCTCCGGGCATCCGGGGGAGCGGGTCGGTCCGGTCACCGTGCGGACGGACGCGGAGAGCGTCACCGTGACGCCGCCCGCCGAGGCCGCCGCGGGCGGGGTGAAGGTCGTCGACAAGAAGGGCAAGCCGGTGACCTCCGCGGTCGACGGCAGCCAGATCTTCTTCGCCGTGCCCAAGGACGCCGCGGCGGGCTCCGCGGCGCTGACCGTGCAGGCGTCGACGACCGTGCCGGTCGGCCGCGCCTTCACCTCCGACACCCGCAGCCAGACGCAGATCCTCGCCGGGTCCAGCGAGTCCACGGTCTCCGCGACCGCGACGGCGACCTGGGCCGGGGAGGGCGCACTGCCGGCGCTGTCCGCGCGGAAGAACTGCGCGGCGGGCGGTGTGGACATCACGGCGGTGAACAAGGGCGACGAGCCGTTCACCTTCAAGCTGATGGGCACGCGGTACACGATCGAGGCCGGTGCGTCGCGGACGGTGACGATCCCGCTCCAGGAGGACCAGGCGTACGACTTCACGATCAAGGGGCCGCACGGGTTCGAGCAGCGGGTGCGCGGGATCCTGGACTGCCGCACGGTGGCCGCCGCGACCGGCTCCGCCGACGACGGCCTGCACACCCAGACGACGACCCGCCCCAGCCCCGCGTCGGTCGGCGGCACCGGCACCCCCGCGTCGGACCTCGCCGAGACCGGCAGCTCGAACGCGACGCCGGTGATCGCGGGCATCGCCATCCTGCTGGTCCTGGTGGGTGGAGCGTCCCTGGTCCTGGTTCGGAGGAAGAAGTCGCCGCAGGGCGGAGAGTGACCGACGGAGCCACGGGGAACGGCAGGCGCCGGCGGGGCGGGCGCCTGACGTCCGCCGGAGTGCTCGCGGATCGTCGGGCCGAGCCGATCGGCGATCTCCGGGCCGGGAATCGGTCCTGGCCTGGACGTAAGCGCAGGTGAGGGGCGGTCGGGGCGTACGGGGTCGGCTGTCCCGGGCGCTCGCCGAAAGCCCGTCCGACGCCGGGGGACCGGGAACGGCGGCGCGCGGGGCCGAGGAAACCGGGTAACGTCCTTGGCATGTTCTTCCAGACGCCGATTTACGAGTGAGAGCGTGACGGGCCCCTGCTGACGTCCTTCGACGTCGCCGCCCGTCCCCCACCGATGAATCCGTAGATCACTTCACATCACCGCCGGGAGAACCCGTGACCGACAGCAAGAACATCAACAACCCCGTGGGCCAGGGCGGCGGCCAGCGCAAGAAGCAGTCCCGCGCCGAACGCCAGACCAATGGCCCGCACCGCAACCTCGACCGCAAGCGCGCAGCCGACCAGAAGGCCGAGCTGGTGCGCAAGATGCGCGAGAAGACGGGTGCGACCGAGGGCACGGGGCAGGCGGGCGACGACACCGCCCAGAGCTGACCCGCCACTGCCCAGAGCTGACGCACCGCCGCCGCAGGGCGGCATCGCACGGAACAGGGCCCGGACCACGACGCGTGGTCCGGGCCCTGCCGCTGTCCGGAGCCGAGGCCCCAGACGCGTCGGGCTCTCCCGCGCCGGGGCGATCACGGGGCGAGGCCGTCGGCGGCCGGCCGACCGTCCGCGGTCGGTGGTCAGCGACCGACGGTGATCGGTCCGCTACCGCCGAGCGCGGCGAACGCGCAGTTCAGGGCCGCGGACCGATACGGGTTTCCGTCGTGGGGTGCCGGTCAGGCAAGATGGGGTGTTACTCGCCGCGCAAGGGCATGAAACAGCCCCTCACCAGGCGGTTTCCCGTCGATGAGGGGCCGTGTCAGGCGGCTTGGGCCGTCTCTGGGCCGTCATGTGCGTGACCAGCGGCCCGGTACATGGCGCTGATGGCCTTCCGGGTCCGCGTCTCGCTGGACGGCATGAGGTGGGTGTAGACGCGGAGCGTGAACCCTGGGTCGCTGTGACCGAGGTACAGGCTCAGGGCCTTGATGTTCTCCCCGGAGTCGAGAAGCACCGATGCGTAGAAGTGCCGGAGCGCGTGCATCCCGTGCTCGCGAGCGGCAGCGTAACGCTGGCCCTTCTCCGGGACCGGGATGATCCCAGCGGAGGCTAGGGCGGGCTTCCAAACGCGGTCGTTGAAGTCGTTACTCCACAGCGCGCCGTCGACGTTGCTCGTGAAGATCAGTCGGTGCGTGACCTTCGGTCCGGTCGGCGTGAGCCACGGCAAGGTCACTTCTACCGGCGGGAAGCGCTTCATGTGCTCGGTCAGTGCCGCCGACACCTCGGGGTCGAGGGGAACGTCACGGAGCTTGCCGCGCTTCGGCGGGGCGAACACGAGCTTGCCGCGGACCTTCTTGACCTGTTGGCGGACGTAGAGCCAGCCGAGATCTCCGATGTTGTCGACCGCGAGACCGAAGATCTCACCTTGCCGAAGGCCACAGCCGCCGCCGACGTCGGCCATTGCCTGGTAGCGATCGGGGAGCCCCGCGCGTACGTCGAAGACCTGCGAGGCCGACCAGGGATGCACGCGTGTTGGTGCCGGTCGTGGAGCCTTGACCGATCGGGCGCGGCACGGGTTCGAAGCCAACAGCCTGTCGTCGACGGCCGCATTGAGGACCGACGAGACGGCGTCGAAGATCAGTCGCCGGTACGACGCGGACGCCACGGCGTCTTCGAGCTGCCGGTTCCACTCGCGGATGTGCTCCGGTTGGAACGACCCGATGGGGCGCGTACCGAGGTACGGCAGAGCGTGGAGCCGTAGGCGTCCCTCGACAGCGGCCCGGCTCGTGAGATCGGTGGTCAGCGCGCCGAGCCACCGTTCCGCGTACTCACGGAAGGTCGTTCGAGCGGCCCGGGGGTCGATGTACTGCCCGCGAGCCATGTCCGCTTCGATGTTGGTCAACCATGTGTCGGCCAAGCGCTTCTGCTTGTCCGGGAAACTCTTGGCCTTCTCGGTGCCGTCCGGACCCACGTAGCGGGCACGGTAGCGGAGGCCGACGCCATAGCGGTCGGTCTTGACCTTGACCGGCTTGCCGTCCGGGCCCGGCTCGACCTTGAACCAGCGGTCTTGGATGTGTCCGGCCATCAGGCGGCCACCTCCATCTGTGTCATGACCCAGGCGTGAACGTCGGCGGGGTCGTAGCGGAGGTGTCGGCCGACACGGAAGCCCTTGGGGCCAGTGCGCTTACGCCGCCACTGGTAGATCGTCTCGACCGGGACGCCGAGCAGGTCAGCGACATCGACCGGGGTCAGGTAGCGGTCGGGCAGGGTGTGCTGCATGGTCACCACTCCTTCTCGTCGGCGAGGTCTGCCAGGGCTTCGCGTGCTGTGTCGCGGTTCAGTTGGATGTCGCGGGCGATCGTGGCCGCGAGGACGGATTCGCCGGGGGTGTGGCCATGCCCGGCGTACTGCCAGTCGGCGAGCACGAGCACGGTGTCCGGTTCGTAGTCGGGCAGGCCGAGGGCTTGGCGTTCTTGTGCGGCGCGGAAGTCGGCGCGGGCTTGGCGGAGATGGCCGAGGGTGGTCGAGTAGCGGCGGGACTTCGAGGAGAAGTGGCCGCGGAAGCCGAGCATGTGGGCCCAGGCCCAGAGTCGACGGTCCGGGTAGAGGGGATCGAGCCGCTTGCATGCGGTGATCAGTCGGCGGGCGTGGTCGGGGACGCCGTGGCGGTCGAGTTCGGCGAGTTCGCCGATCCGGCGATCGAGGGTGCCCGTGTCCTCTGCGGCTTTGGTGGCGTACTTGGCGACGTAGGAGGCCACTGCCTGTTCGGTGATGTCGGAGCCGTTGCCGAAGGCTTTGACGGGGCGTACGTCGAGCTGACGGCCCCAGCGGAATGTCCGGGCCGGTTGGTCGTCGGCGGCGGGGACGCTGACGCTGGTGTAGGCGTGCGCGGCGGCGGCGCGGATCGCGTCGTCGAGGAGGGTGACGCTGGCCCAGGAGGGCGGCGGAGTGTCCGGGCCGTCGGGGCCGTCGAGGCGGATCACGGCGTGGAAGTGGATGGCGCCGCGCTTTTGGAACTCGGCGACCTTGCCGTACGAGATCCGGGCGGACTCGGAGAGTTCCCGTTGGGTGATCCCGGCACGGGCGGCGATCTCACGGCGCAGCCGGTTGACGAACCGCATCCACAGTTCGCCGGACAGGTTGTTGAAGAGGACCGCGCCCGCGTAGTCGTACGTGCCCGGGTCGAGGGCGGTGCCGAGGGCCGGGTCGTCCGGGGTATGCCGGGTGCCGCAGCGGCAGGTGCCACGTTCGGGCCGGTTGTGGACCGGGCCGAACGAGGGCGCGGTCAGAGTGGTGAAGACGCGGGGATGGTCGCGGACTGTGGCGGTGATGTCGCGGGCGTCGTCGCCGACGAGTCCGGCGCGGATCAGGTGGTAGGTGTCTCCGGCGTAGGTCCAGGCGCAGGACGGGCAGCGGGAGGCGCGGCGGTTGCCGCAGGCGACGCGGAGGCGTCCGCCGGGCTCGGTCTCGGTCGAGTAGTGGTGCAGGGTCTCGCCGGTTGCCTTGTCCTTGGTCAGGGTCCAGCCGGTCAGGTGGATGGGGTTGGCGCAGCCGCCCGTGCGCTTGATCTGGTCTTGCCAGCGGTCGAAGCCGTCGGACCCGGCCACCCTGAGCGCGTCGGCGAGGGTGACCGGGTCGAGGCCCGCGAAGGTCGCGGTGTCGGTCATGCGCGGCCCCCGGCCAGGGCGGTCGTGCGGGTGGCCAGGGTGCCGAGGCCGTGGCACTTGGGGCAGTGCACGGTGATGGTGCGCAGGTGCCCGGCGGAGGTGCGGCCGCCGAGGGTAACGGCGACGGCGGGGAAGCCATCGCAGTTCGGGCAGACCCGCGCCGGGGAGTCGATGCGGTCGGTCATGATGAGGGTTCCTTCCGGATCAGTGAGTTCGGGCAGGAGGCACGGGCCCGGGCGGCGGAAACCTGGCAGTGGAAGCCGCCCGGGACCCGGTCAGCGGCGCTTGTGCTCCGAGGCAAGGAGCGAGCGGACGACGACCGCGCACACGGCCACCGAGGCGGCGGTGATGGCGACGGCGAGAAGCATCGAGACCAGGACGGCGCCGACGACGAGAACAGCCGCGGTGCCGCCGCCGACGGCCAGGAGCAGCGCGCCGGGGGTGAGCTGGACCGTGGGAGGCGACGAGGCCGGAGAGGCCGGGGTCTGCGGCGTCGGGGCGTAGTACGCGTTAGGGACGATGGCGGTCGGCTCGACCACGGTCGGCGAGACGGGGCCGATCGCGTGGTCGTTGGTCGGGACCTTGGGGCGAAGCGCCATGGGAGAACTCCTCTCAGGGATGGGTTACTTGAGGGCGGGGTCGATGACGGGGGCGAAGAGGCTGTTGGCGAGGAGGTAGCCGCCGAGCAGGAGGAGGGCGATCAGCCACCAGGGCACGCGGACGAGCCGGATGCCGAGCACGCCGACGCAAGCGACGAAGAACCAGAGCGGGATGTCCATGACTGATCTCTCCTAGTCGGCGAGGCGGCAGCGGTGGGTGCGGGCGGCGAGCTGGGCGGCCGAGGAGGTGCCGTAGTCGGCGGACCAGCCGCACCGGTCGTTGGTGCACACCGCGGCGTGCTTGGACTGGCCGTGCCGGTCGCGGTGGGTGCCGATCTGCACGGGGCCGATCCGGATCACGGAGTGGAAGAAGTCGCGGGCAGGCATGACGGGTGATCTCCTTTCGGGGTCAGGTGAGTTGGGCGGCGATCGCGTCGGCCATCGGGGCCGGGACGCCGAGGCGGGCGCGCAGGGTGTCGGTGTCGATCGGGGTCCCGGTCCGAGCGCGGTGGTCATCGGCGACCTTGCGGGCGTGCTCGACCAGCGCGGCCGGAACCGCAGGAGCGGGGTCGGAGGCGGGAAGGGCTGGAGCCTCCTCCGGGGCCGGGATCGCTTCCGCGGGATCGGGTGCGGGAGTGGGTTCGGGGGCCGGGGCTGCGGGCGCCGGCGGAACCGGCACCCGGTCCCCGGCCGGAGCGTTCGGGGAGTGCGTGAGGAGCGTGCCGCCGAGGAAGGCGAGCGCGGGCCATCCGGCGACGCCGAACCGCAGCCAGGCCGGAGGGTGGGCCAGGTCGAGGAATCCGGCGGTGGCGACGTTGGCGCCGAGCGAGGCCACCAGGGCGACCAGGAACCAGCACCAGGCCAGTCGGGACGGTCCATCGGTGCGCAGTCGTCGCCAGGCGGCGACCAAGAGCAGGTCGACGCTGATCGGGTAGGCCCATGCCTTCCAGCCGGTCTGTCCGGCTGAGGAGGCAAGGTCGTGCAGGTGGGCGAAGGACAGCGCGCCAGCGATCACGGCCTGTACGAGGACGGCGTCCGGGCGGATCGAGCGGAACATGTCTTCACCTCCTTCGAAGGGGTTGAGGCCCAGACCGGGCGGGGCTCACGGAGTCCGGCCGCCCGGTCTAGGCGGTGTTCAGTCGGTGGCTTCGCCGGAGCCGAAGCAGGCCAGGCACATCCCGGTCTGCTGATGACCGGTGGTCCGCTGCTTGCGACCGCCGACACGGACCGCCACGGAGATCTCTCCGGAGCCCTTGCAGGTCTCGCACTTGGCAGGCTCGACGGGCTTGCGCGGGGTCCGCTTGCGAGCAGTGGCCATGGGTGGTGCTCCTTCCGTGATCAGGCATGGGCGGGGTAGGGGCCTGGCGCGAGACGGTTACGCCGACCGGGGAGCGGAGGGGGTTCAGGCAGCCGCGGCGGCGGGCTTGGAAGTCGGGGCCGGGATCGGCTTCAGGTGCGGCAGCACGGGTCGGAACGGGGCCAGTTCAGGCAGGTCCGGAGTGCGCTTCGCGTGCCGGTTGCAGATGTTCACGGCCTTGCGCAGGGAGAGGTGCGGGGCGCGGATGCGGGACCATCCGCCGGTCGAGTCGCCGGAGATGGCGACGCCCTTCATGTCGGCCGGGATCGAGATCGCGGCCAAGACGGCGTCCGGGGCGATGTCGCCGAAGGCCATGTTCGCGCTGGACTCGTCGTTGACGCGGTGCGCGGTGCGGCCGGAGAGCTGGGCACGGAGCATCGTGATGCCCTTGCCGAGTTCGGAGCCGAAGCGCTGGCCGCAGATCTCCAGATAGACCCCGGCAGCGCGGCCAAGCTGGGCCAGGCGCACGAGCGCGGTGATGATGCGGTCGCGGCGCTTCTCTTCGATCTTGTTGGCGTACAGGGCGAGTTCGGCGACCTCATCGACGAGGACGACGATCGGGACCGGGCGCAGATCCTTGGGCAGGTCCCAGATGTCGGCGGCGATCTCCGCATCCGGGATGCCAGAGGCCACACCCTGATGGGCGCGGATGGTCTGGTAGACGCCCTCCATGTGATCCACGAGCGCATCCAGCAACTCCGCGGCGGTGTCGGGGTTGTCGGCGAGCGCGGAGAAGCGGCGGGCGAGCGGGAACAGCTCCACGCCCTGTTTGCAGTCGATGCCGACCAACGCCACATCCCGCGGGGCGAGTTCGGCGACCAGGTTGCGCAGGTACACCGACTTTCCGGACTCGGTGGCGCCGAGGGTGAGGGCGTGCGGGATAGCCCGGTAGTCGCGGTAGTGCACCGCACCGTCCTCGCGCAGGGCGACCGGGATACGCATCGGCGCCAGATCGGTCTTGGCGGGCATGTGCACCTTCTTGAGCACGTCGTAGCCGGTCATCCGCAGTTCGACGACGCCAGAACGCAGCTCACGCGAGGAGACGCCGTACAGGGCGAAGGAGTGCCGCAGCCGGTCCGTGGACGCGGCCACGTCGAAGGCATCCTGTCCGGGACGAAGCTTGATCCGTAAGACCAGGCCGGTCCGGGTCGGCTTGAGGCGCAGGATGCGCGGCGCGCGCGGGCCGGGCATGTCCCGGTTGGTCATCCGGGCCAGCCGGAGACGCCAGCGCGAGGGCGGGACGGTCAGGCCGCAGGCGTCCATGACCGAGCCGTAGTGGATCAGGATGCGCAGCGCGGCGAGGGTGACCCCGAAGGTCAGCCAGTACCAGGCGGGGCGCCGCCACCGCAGCACAAGCGCGGTGGCGACGACCAGCAGCACGACGGCGAGCAGCCACGTCATGATCAGGCTGCCTTCGGCTTCGAGGCACCCGCGGCGAGCGAGGTGACGGCGACCGCACGGAACGAGATGCCGTGCCGCTTGCCGTTGCCGAAGTCGTTTTCCCACGGGCGGGCGATCAGCCCCGTAAGCGCGACGGGCGTGCCCATCACGAGCTCACCGGTGATGCCCGGCTCGGGGACCGTGACGGCCAGGATCTCGACCTCGTCGTTGGCGGAGAACATGACCTCGACGGTCATCAGGGTCGCGCCGGTCTCAGTGTCCGTGGCGATCTCACCGGAGCGCCGGTCCTTGACCTTGGGCTGCGGGGGCTTGGCCACCATCACGGTGGCGGCGGAGGTGTCGACGGGAATCTGACGCATGAGCGTGCTCCTAGATTCGAGCCACTTGACGTACTTGGTACGTCAACCTTGATTCGAGAATGCTCCTGTACTACTTGGTGTGTCAAGTGGATGCCCTCGACTCGTGTCGGTCCGATGTGCTGCACTTGGTACAACAACCGCGGAGAGGGGCTATGACCGAGTTCACCGGGCGTGCGGCGTACTTGCAGATCGCCGACGAGTTCAAGGGCAAGATCCGGGACGGGGAACTGGCCCCGGGTGACAAGCTGCCTTCAGAGTCTGAGCTGATGACTCGTCACGGCGTTTCGCGTACCGTCGCCCGGCAGGCGATCTCTCGTCTACGTGAAGACGGCTATGCGATCTCCCACCAGGGCAAAGGCAGCTTCGCGGCCCTGCCGGGTGAGGGCGCCGAGTCGAAGCGGAGCCCGGAGTTCGAGCAGATCACGAAGTATCTGTCAGAGGTTCGCCAGGACGTGCGCCGTCTTTCCGAGCGGATGGAACAGCTCGAAGATCTCGTGAAACAGCAGAACCGAGCGAAGTGATCACCGCATCGGCGCGACGCGTCAACGCGGTCACTTCGTCGCCAAGTCCCTTGATCTGGCGGACCAGTTCCAGCCGTTCTTGCGGGGTCAGTGCCATCGTGTCCCCCTCGTCGCACGTTCGAGCTGACAGCCCCTCGGGTAGTCAGCAACGCTAGGACCGGAGCGGAACACCACCCCGGAAAATCTCTCCGGGGTCGCGTGAAGAGACGGGGGGACGCTCGTTCCATGCGAGGAATGACGACGAACCTGACGATCGGCGAACGAGTCGCTTGGTACCGCCGCCGACGCGGTATCTCCCAGGAAGTCTTGGCCGGACTCGTCGGCCGTACAGTCGACTGGCTCAGCAAGGCCGAGAACAACAGGCTGGAACTGGACCGACTCTCGGTCATCAAGTCCCTGGCTGACGCTTTGGACGTGACGTTGGGCGACTTGCTTGCCGAGCCGACGCTCATGGACTGGACAGCCGACAGCGGGACTCGCACCGTCCCCGCGCTGCGATCAGCGCTGATGAACTACCGGCAGCTCACGCCGCTGTTGGGAGTGCCCACCGAGGGTGAGCCGACGGCGCTCGACGAACTGCGTACCAGCGTCTCCGAGGTATGGGACGCCTACCAAGATTCGCGGTACGGCTTCGCGACGCGCCGTCTACCGCTGTTGCTGGCCGACGTACTCATTGCCGCCCAGGCGTACGAAGGTCAAGAACGCGAGCGGGTGTACGAGTTGATGGCCATGACCTACCAGGGCGCCGCCATGGTGCTGACCAAGGTGGGGGAAACGGATCTCGCCTGGATCGCAGCGGATCGCGGCCTTGCCGCGGCGCAGCAGTCCGGCAACCAGGTCGTGACCGGATCGCTCTTCCGGTCGGTGGCGCACTGCCTCCTTTCCAACGGCCGATTCGACGCCGCGGTGCAGCTCGTCGGCGACGCGTCGGACTACCTCCGGCCAGGGCTCGACGACGCCAGCCCCGAGTTCCTGTCGATCTACGGAACGCTCTTCCTTGCCGGATCAATGGCAGCGGCACGCGCCGAGAACCGGGACACAACGCGCGAGTTCCTTGCCGAAGCCGACCGGGCCGCACGGCAACTCGGACACGACGCCAACCACGTATGGACAGCGTTCGGGCCGACCAACGTCGCGATTCACCGTGTGGCCACATCAGCCGAACTCGGAGACATGCAAGTTGCCGTCGATCTCGGACCGCAGATCGACACCAGTGCACTGCCGACCGAACGGCGCACTCGACACAACCTCGAAGTGGCCCGAGCCCTCAGCGCACACAACCGCGTCGATGACGCCCTGTCGATGATCCTCGAAGCCGAGCGATGGGCGCCGGAGCAGGTCCGGAGTCACTACCTCGCGCGAGAGCTTGTGCTCACCTGGGTGCGGAACCAGCGGGGCCGACCGAGCCGTCCCATGGCGGAGCTGGCCAACCGACTGCATGTCGTCTGACATAGGTACGCTCGGCGGCATGGCCTTGAACGAACACGAAGCGAAGATGGCGCATCCGCGAATGGCAGCGGGTGCGCTCTTCTTTGATACCGCGGGGCGAGTCCTCATGGTCGAGCCCACGTACAAGGACTACTGGGACATCCCCGGCGGGTACGTCGAGACAGGGGAGTCACCCCTTCAAGCAGCCGTGCGCGAGGTGCGGGAAGAGCTTGGGATCACACCTCCCATCGGGCGCTTGTTGGCCGTCGACTGGGCGCCCAGCGACGCCGAGGGAGACAAGGTCTTGTACCTGTTCGACGGCGGTCAACTCAGCCCCGAGAGCCTTGCCAAAGTGACCTTGCAGGCGGACGAGCTGAAGGGATTCGAGTTCCTGTCGGCCCCAGAGATCAGCAAGCGGTCGATCCCGAGGCTAGCCCGAAGGATCTTTGCCGCGGTTGAGGCCCGATCGGGGGCCGCCCCGATCTATCTCGAACACGGGCAGCAGCCCGGGAGTGCAGCCGCCTAGCCGATGGTGAATCGCCGTGCCCCCTGGTTCGCTGGGCGCGGTGGAACTTTCCCTACTTCATCAAGGCTCGCTGCGCTCGCGGCTCGGGCCGGGCCCCATGGGATCGATCAGTGCCAACCCAACCGCCAGAGGGGCACTTCGGCGCACCATGGCCGCTCACGGCCCCTCGCTCCTCTCCGCCATGATCCGGCCCAGAAGAGGAGAAGAACCAAGCAACAGGTGAGACCCCAAGGTGCAGGAGCAAGAACACCACCTCTCAAAGCCCCAGGCCCACTGTCCCCAGGGGATCGATCCATACGGACCGAGGGCCTCACAACTTCGGGGCGGCGCCGGCCAGCCGCCGCCCCTCCGCCTCCTGCCTTCGTCCCGGCTGCGGGACGTCGTCTGTCCGTCACCACCCAGGAGGCCACAACCAGACAACCAGGCCGTGGGGCACAAGGTGGACAGCAAGAGCACAGGGTGAAGACGCTTTGTGTTACCGATCAGGCCGGATCATGGCGGAGCGAATCGACGGGCCACCGCAGCCAGGTTCACCAAGCGCCCCAAGGCCCGCTGACCACCCACAGGCGCCGAGCCCAGACGCGGGCAGCAGCCCGATGAGCGGGAAACCCGTCGTGGCCGGGGCCGGTCGGCTCCACGGCTTTAGGCAGCCACCATGGGGCGAGCCTCTAAGATCATGGCCCCAACGTCGTGCTTTAACGGGCAGCTCCACAGACTGCCCGACTCGCCGGAAGCTTAAGGGGCCATGATCACTCGCCCCATGGCAGCTCCCGCCCAAAGCCGCTCCACCGACCGCGGGCTAGGGTGCCGCATCAAGGGGGGGCGAGATGGCTGGCAAGAAGGATCGCTGGAACAACCCGCACTGGCACTTGCTCATGGTGCTGCCGATTCTGATCTGGCTCATTACGGAGCGCGACGCAGGCATGCGCTTCTTCGAAGCCACCGGCCTCACGATGTGGGCAGTTGCCTACGGACGTGCGTTGGCAGGGCGCGCACGTGCCAGGAGTGCCCCCGACCGTGACATCCGTAGCTGACGCCAGCAGAGGCAAATGTCGGCAGCTCGGACGCGCCCGGATCGAGAGCGCGCACGGGGCCGTCGTTGTGGGTGGTGTGGGCGGTGCAGCCCGGATCGCCGTCGATGCCCTGATGCCCGAGGGCAGCACGAACCTGGGAGGGGCCGCAAGGTCGTTCAGACAGTGGGGTGCTCCACCTTGCGGCCCCTCCCAGAACCGTGCCGGGCGAAGCCCATCAGGACAACGACACCGATCCTCGGAGGCACCCATGAGTGACACCACCGCTCAGAACTCGATCGACGCCGTCACCGTCGAGGTCACGAAGTACCAGGTAGTCGACGCCGCGCTGACGGGTCACAGGGATCTGCGCCTGTTCGCCCTCCAGGTGCAGCTGACCGGTGACGGTCGCTGGGCCATCCACCACCAGGGCGAGTACCTCGGCGAGGATGGCCGCTGGGGGCCCGAGGCGCACGGCTTCGACCACGACACCGCGCTGGAGCGGGCCAAAGCGGAAGCGCCGCGCGTGGTGGTCAACGGACTGACCATCGGCGACGTGCTCGCCAGGCAGAGGTAGAACGCACCGCGGGCCCCGGCTCAGGTCGGGGCCCAACCCCACCGGGCGGGGTGGTGGGCAGGGAAAACACGCCGAGCGCGGGGCCGTCTGTGGGCCGTCCGAGGCCGCTCACGGGTGCCTGACAGCGACAACCAGTGACAGATCAACTACAGCAGCGATCAGGGAACGGCCAGGTCACAGGCCCCCGCCCATACTGGTTTCCATCGGAGGGTGCCGGTCAGGCAAGATGGGGTGTATCTGCCCTCATGCGGTGGAGCCGCGTTACGCGGGACCCTCGCTGCCACACTTCGACTGCCGGACGGTTTCTCTTGGCTGAGTACATCTACACCATGCGCAAGACGCGCAAGGCGCACGGCGACAAGGTGATCCTCGATGACGTCACCCTGAACTTCCTTCCTGGCGCGAAGATCGGTGTAGTCGGTCCCAACGGCGCCGGTAAGTCGACCGTCCTGAAGATCATGGCGGGCCTGGAGCAGCCGTCGAACGGTGACGCGTTCCTGTCGCCCGGCTTCAGCGTCGGCATCCTCATGCAGGAGCCGAAGCTCGACGAGTCGAAGTCCGTCCTGGAGAACGTGCAGGACGGCGCGGCCGAGGTCATGGGCAAGCTCAAGCGCTTCAACGAGGTCGCCGAGCTCATGGCCACCGACTACAGCGACGCGCTGATGGAGGAGATGGGCAAGCTCCAGGAGGACCTCGACCACGCCGACGCGTGGGACCTCGACGGTCAGCTGGAGCAGGCCATGGACGCGCTGGGCTGCCCGCCCGGCGACTGGCCCGTCACCAACCTCTCCGGTGGTGAGAAGCGCCGCGTCGCGCTCTGCAAGCTGCTCATCGAGGCGCCCGACCTGCTGCTCCTCGACGAGCCCACCAACCACCTCGACGCCGAGTCGGTGAACTGGCTGGAGCAGCACCTGGCCAAGTACAAGGGCGCCGTCGTGGCCGTCACCCACGACCGGTACTTCCTCGACAACGTCGCCGAGTGGATCCTCGAGCTCGACCGTGGCCGCGCGATCCCCTACGAGGGCAACTACTCGACGTACCTCACCAAGAAGTCCGAGCGGCTCAAGGTCGAGGGCAAGAAGGACGAGAAGCGGCAGAAGCGGCTCAAGGAAGAGCTGGAGTGGGTGCGGTCCAACGCCAAGGGGCGTCAGGCCAAGTCCAAGGCCCGCCTCGCCCGCTACGAGGAGATGGCCGCCGAGGCCGACAAGATGCGGAAGCTGGACTTCGAGGAGATCCAGATCCCGCCGGGCCCGCGTCTGGGCAGCATCGTCGTCGAGGTCGAGAACCTCAGCAAGGCCTTCGGTGAGAAGGTCCTGATCGACGACCTCAGCTTCTCGCTGCCGCGGAACGGCATCGTCGGCGTCATCGGCCCGAACGGCGCCGGCAAGACCACGCTCTTCAAGATGATCCAGGGCCTGGAGACGCCGGACTCGGGTTCGATCAAGGTCGGCGACACGGTCAAGATCTCGTACGTCGACCAGAACCGCGCCAACATCGACCCGAAGAAGACCCTCTGGGCCGTGGTCTCCGACGAGCTCGACTACATCAACGTCGGCCAGGTCGAGATGCCGTCGCGCGCCTACGTCTCGGCGTTCGGCTTCAAGGGCCCCGACCAGCAGAAGCCGGCCGGTGTGCTCTCCGGTGGTGAGCGCAACCGCCTCAACCTCGCGCTCACCCTCAAGCAGGGCGGCAACCTGCTGCTCCTCGACGAGCCGACGAACGACCTCGACGTCGAGACCCTCAGCAGCCTCGAGAACGCCCTGCTGGAGTTCCCGGGTGCGGCTGTGGTCGTCTCCCACGACCGCTGGTTCCTGGACCGGGTGGCCACGCACATCCTCGCGTACGAGGGTGACTCCAAGTGGTTCTGGTTCGAGGGCAACTTCGAGTCGTACGAGAAGAACAAGATCGAGCGGCTCGGTGCCGAGGCGGCCCGTCCGCACCGCGCCACCTACAAGAAGCTGACCCGCGGCTGATGGCTCGCCACGTATACGCCTGCCCCCTGCGCTGGGCGGACATGGACGCGTACGGCCACGTCAACAACGTGGTCTTTCTTCGGTACCTCGAAGAAGCGCGGATCGACTTCCTGTTCCGTCCGGACAAGGACTTCCAGCAGGGGTCCGTCGTGGCGCGCCATGAGATCGACTACAAGCGGCAGTTGGTGCACCGGCACCGTCCGGTGGACATCGAGATGTGGGTGACCGAGGTGCGTGCCGCCTCGTTCACGCTCGCCTACGAGGTCAAGGACGACGACCAGGTCTACGTCCGGGCGTCGACGGTCATAGTGCCGTTCGACTTCGAGGCGCAGCGTCCGCGGCGGATCACCGCCGAGGAGCGGGAGTTCCTGGACGAGTACCGGGACGACGCCGACGACGCCGCGGGGGCGCTCGCGGCATGAGCGTGCCCGTGCTGTATTTCGCCGATGCCGGGGAGGCGGCGGATCTCGCCGCCTTCCTCGGCCGGCTGCTGCACTACGACAAGGCGGCCGCCGTACGGTTGCAGGCGCAGGCCGGCGGCCAGGCGCTCGCGGTGTTCGGGCGGCCGCCTTCGTTCGAGGTGCTCGCCATCCGTACGGCACGGCTCCTGAAGCCGTACGAGAGCGGGATCGACGACACCCTCGATGTGACCGTCTCCGCGGGGGAGTTGCTCGACGCCCTCGACGAGGCGGGGGCGAGCGCGGTGGTGCCCGCCGCCGTCACCGGGCCGCCGTGGGCCGGGATGCTGCCGCCCCGTGGCGGCTGGGAGCGGGTCCCCGGGTGCCCGGACGCCGAGGCGCTGCGCGCACTCGTGAAGGCCGCCGTCGCCGAATTCCGGTCCCGCGTCGAGGAGTTGGCGCCCGAGGCGCGGACGCGGAGCGAACTCGACCGGGTCGGGCGGGAGATCTGGTCGCGGGAGATCGCCGGGACCGGCGTGCCGGTGCGGATCGCCCACGCGGCGGCCTCACTCGGCTTCCTGCGCGGCGACGCCGTCGACCTGCTCGCCTCCGGGGCGTGGGTGCGGTTGCGCGCCCCGTACGGATCCGTCGCCCTGCGGCGCACTTCCACCGGCCTGGGCGGGCTGTCCGTCCTGCTGTGAGATCGACCGGTCGGCCCGTCGGCCGGCCGGCCGTGTCGCACTGATCCAGTCAGAGGCGGGAACGGGCGGCGTTCAGCGGTCCTGGTCGTCCGGCCGGATCTGGATGTGGTCCTCCTCCAGTTCCAGGAGCACGCGGTCGCGCATGCCCAGCGACTCCGTGTACTCCGCGGGGAGTTGGAGCCGTCCCGCCCGGTCCAGCATCGCGTACTCGCGGGAGACCAGGGACTCCTGGCCCGTCGTCTCGTCCACGTGCCGGTGGCGCAGCACCTCCGTCGACGTACGGCCGTCGCGGATCGCCACTGTGCGGCGGACCTCGCTCGCCACCGTCTGGTCGTGGGTGACGATGACGACCGTGGTGCCCAACTCCTCGTTCGCCGTGCGGAACGCGGCGAAGATCTGCTCGCCGGTGTGCGAGTCGAGTTCGCCGGTGGGCTCGTCGGCGAGCAGCACCTTCGGTTCGTTGGCGAGGGCCACGGCGATCGCCACGCGCTGCTGCTGGCCGCCGGACATCTGCTGTGGGCGGCGGTCGTGGCAGTCCGCCACACCGAGCATGGTGAGGAGCTGCGTCGCCCGTTCCGCCTTCGCCGAGCGGCGGGTCCTGCCGCGCAACTGCATGGGCAGCGCCACGTTCTGAGCTGCCGTCAGGTACGGCAGGAGGTTGCGGGCCGTCTGCTGCCAGACGAAGCCGACCGCCTCGCGGCGGTAGCGCAGGCGCTCCTTCGACCCCATCGCGAGCAGGTCGTAGCCGGCCACCTTCGCCGCGCCCGCCGTGGGTTCGTCCAGGCCCGCCAGGATGTTCATCAGGGTGGATTTTCCGCTGCCGGACGCGCCCACCAGCGCCATCAACTCGCCGTTGCGGACGAGGAGATCGAGGCCCTGGAGGGCCTGGACCTCGACGCCGTCCGTCGTGAAGACGCGCACGAGCCGGTCGCAGGTGATCAGGGCGTCGTGGCCGTAGGCGGGGCGGTCCCGGTGGGCGGTGGCGCGCTGTTCCAGGTCGGCGAGGGTGGGGGCGGGCGCCGGGGTGTCCGGTGTCATGTCGTTTCCGTCTCCCGTGTCGTGCGGCGGGTCGATCCGTGTGGGCTCGGGTGGTGCTGGCTGGGGTGGGGTGTCCGCGGCATCTCCTACGCGCCTACAGCGGCGCCTCTTCCCCCGCTCTCAGCTCTCTCGCCGCGCTGCGTCTTCCCGAGCGATATGCCTGGAGTGTGGCCGTTCCCGTCGCCAGGAGGAGGACGCAGACGGCCGGGAGCGCCAGGGAGAGGGGGTCCGTGCGGAGGTGGGAGGCCGCCGTCGACGTCTCGTCCGCCAGGGCGAGGGACGTCAGGTCGAGGCCGGGGGAGAGGAGTTGGACCGCCGCCCAGCCGGTCAGGGCGCCGCCCGCCGTCGCCAGGAGCGCCTGGGGGAGGGACTCCAGGATCAGCAGGCGGCGGGCCTGCCCGCGGGTGAGGCCCATGGTGCGCAGGCGGGCCAGGAGCGCGAGGCGTTCCGGTGTCGCGCGGGCCAGGGCGAGGAGCAGCGCGAGGGCGGCGAAGCCCGCGCCCGCGGCGACGGCCGCGACGTAGCTGTCGGTGGCGCCGGTCTGGAGCGGCGAGTCCACGTACCGGGCGCGCTCGACGGACCGTACGCGCACGGTCGTGTCGTCCCCCGCGGCCTTGCGTAGGGCCCGCGCGTCGATGTGGGCGCCGGTGAGGAGGAGGGACGTGGGGCGGGCGGGGGCTTCGGTGGCGCGGGCGAGGGCCCGTGCGTCGACGATCAGGAAGTCGTCGGCGAGGGCGGGCGTCTCGGAGCGGACGACCGCCGGGCGCAGGGTCACCGTCTCGCCGTTCATCCACAGGACGAGGCGGCCGCCGGTGAACTGTTCCCGCAGGGACGGGGAGATCAGCGCCGGGATCGCGGACGACTTCGAGGCGGGCTGCTTCAGCTTGCTCGCGGGGAAGGCGCCGAGGTCCGTCCGGGCGGCGAGGTCCGCGTACGCCCGCGGGTCGACCGCAGCCAGCGGGAAGCGGCGCGTGCCCTCCTTGACCTCCGCGTCGTAGCGGACCGTGACCCCGGTGGCGCCGGAGACGCCGGGGGCCTCGCGGATCGCGTCGATCGTGCGCGCGGACAGCGGGCCGCTGCCGTCGACACGGGCGTCCGCGCCGGTCGCGAGGAGCGCGGCGCGGTCGCGGGTGCCGTCGATGCCGGCGAGCACGGAGCCGCCGAACGCCGCCGTGGTCAGCGCGGTGAGCAGCGCGAGCAGCGGCAGGACCGCCGTGCCCGCGCTCGCCCTGGTGCGGGCCGCGCGGGCCAGCGACAGCAGGCCGATGGCGCCGCGCAGCCGTCCGGCGGGGCCCACGAGACGACGCAGGACGAGCGGGTGGACCCGTACGAGGACGAACGCGGCGACCACGCCGACCAGGACCGGGGCGAGGGCGACGAGGCCGTCCCCGCCGTCCGTCGCGCCCCGGCGGCGCAGCGCCACGATGGCGCCGACCGCCAGGACCAGGACGGTCAGTTCGGCGATCGTGCGGCGCGGTGTCGGGCGGGCCGTGGCCACGTCCTCGCGGCCCGTGTGGAGCCGCGTACGGCGATGGGCGGCCAGCGCGCGCACGGGCAGCGCCGCGCAGGCGACCGCCACGACCGCGCTCGCCGCGAGCGCGGCCCGCGTCCACCGCCCGTACGGCACGGCCGCGAGCGCGAGCAGGAGACCGAGCGCGCCGGCCGGTACCGCGACCACCGCCGTCTCGGCGAGCAGCCGTCCGCCGAGGCCGCGCAGCGACGCGCCGCGCGAGCGCAGCAGGCCCAGCTCGGCGCGGCGCCGGTCCGCGCCGAGGCCGCCCGCCATCAGCAGCACGACGCAGGCGACGGTGCCCGTGCCGTACGCGGCGACCGCGACGACGGGGGTGATGCCGTCGCGCAGTGCCTCGAAGCGGCCGATGACGTCGTCGAGCCCGGTGGTGACGTCCGTCGTCTCGGTGGCGGTCGCCCGGCGTACCTTCAGGAGGCCGGGGCCGTCCGTCGTGTACGCCAACGCCTCGCGCAGCGCCGGGAGTTCGCGTGCCGTGAGGCGGCCGACGGAGGGCGCCAGCTGCCAGTACTGCTCGACGCCGCTCGGCAGGTTCAGGAGCGCGGGCCCGGCGTCCGGGTTCAGGAGCAGCGAGCCCGTCCAGTAGTGCTGCGGCGGCATGCCGTCCGTGCTGCGCAGGGCGGGGGTGCGCAGCAGCGGCCGGGCCGACCAATACGCGCCCGACGGATTGCGCGGGGCGACGATTCCCGTGATCCGTACGGCGGTCCACTCGCCCTCGATGTTCAGCGTGTGCACCACCGAACCGGCCTCGATGTGCAGCGTCTTCGCCGTCTCTCGCGTGACGGCGGCCTCCATGGAGGTCAGGGACGCGGCGGCGCGCGGCAGTCGGCCCGCCGTCACCTTCGCGTGCCCGGCGAGGCCGCCCTGCGCGTTCAGCGTGAACTTGACCGCGAGACCGTCGGGCCGGGGCAGCCAGTCCTCGCGCACCTCCACCTGCTCCCGGCTGCGCACGCCGTACGAGGACTCCCGCGGATCCGCGACGAGCGGGGCGCGCAGTCCGGACACGAGGTGCCGGAACGCGAACCGCGTGAAGTCCTCACCCAGCCGCTCGTCCCGCTGTTCCGGGGGGAGTTCGATGCCGGCGTCGAGCGTCGTGGCGTTGAGACCCATGTGGCCCGGCGACTCGTCGGAGACGGTCTGGCGCAGCCCCTGGTCCTCGTAGCGGTCGACGGCCCTCGGGAACGCGGCCGCCAGGCACGACGTGAGCAGGACCAGGAGGAACAGCGCGGCCGCCGCGCCCGGCGCCGTCCGCAACCGGGTGCGCACCCACGGCGCGACGACCCTCGTCAACCTCGCGGAACCGGCCGCGGAACCGCCCCCGATCCCGCTCGCCCTGTCGTCGGCCATGTCACTCGCCTCCTTGCGCGCGCAGCGCCGTCGCGGCGCGCGGCGGCCTGCGCAGCGCCAGACCCGCGGTGATCAGAACGGGGGTCGCGGCGACGCCCGCGAGCAGCAGCGCGACCTGGTGCGGCGGGAGTTGGACGACCACGTCGGGCACGGGCCGGGTCGCTTCGCCGGTCAGCACGATCAGCGGCACCACCGCCCGCGTCAGGAACGTGCCGAGCGCGGTGCCCACCAGGAGCGCCAGGGCCACGAGCACGCCCTGTTCGGCGGCGACCAGGCGGGCCAGGCGGCGCCGCGACGCTCCGAGCGCCGCGAGGATCGCGAACTCGGTGCCGCGCTCGCGCAGCGAGCCCGCCGTGTTCACCGCGAAGCCGACGGCCGCGAGCAGCGCCGCGGCCAGGGCGGCGGCGGCGAGCGCGGACTGCGGGCCCGCGCCCAGCGGGTCGTCGCGCAGCCGCTCGCCGATCTCGGCGCGCACCACGATCTGCGAGGGGTCCGTGTCGGGCAGCGCCCGCAGCGCCTTCGCGGCCTGTTCGGCGGCGCCGGGCGCCGTGGTCAGCCACCATTCGTTCGGTGCGACCGGGTCGGTGGTCGGGCCGGTCAGGGCCCGGTTGAGGTCCCGCAGGTCGACGAGCAGGGCGCCGCCGTCCCTGGCCGGGTCACCGGCGCCCGCCTCGGATCCGGTGGTCGGCAGGGCCCGTACGCTCCGGGTGATCCGCACGCGTACCGTCGCGCCGTTCAGGTTCACGTCGGCGCTCTGGCCGACGCGGGTGCCGGACGACTTCAGGTAGCGGTCGGTGGCCACGGCCGCGATCTCCTCGACCTCGGGCCGGGCGGGCGCGAGGCGGATGTTGACGGTGGGCAGGGGGCCGTAGCCGTTCCACTGGTCGGGCAGCGTGTAGCCGGTGCCGTACACCAGGGACAGGCGTCCGTCGGCGAGGGCGGCGCGGTCCAGCTTCGGGTCGGCGGGGGCGCCGGGGGCGCCCGGTTCCGAGGTGCCGGTGCCGAGCATCGACGTACGCCACGGGAGACCTTCGACGCTCGATGCGCGGAAGGGGCCGCCCGGTTCGGAGGCGGCGACCGACGTGACGTCGATCCGGTTGCGGGAGCCCTCGCCCATCCGCTGCCGGGTGTCGAAGTCGAGCCCGGCCAGCCTGAGCGGGCCCGCCGCCTGCCCGAGGCCGACGTCGAGGCGGTGGGCGCGGCCGTCGAGCGGCAGGTCACCGACGAGCAGCCGGTACGTGAGCCCGTAGCGGTCCTGGACGGTCGCGGACACGGTCGTCGCCCGGTCGGGGTCGGGGGTGCCCTCGGCCTTCAGGTCGGTGGCGCGCAGGGTCAGGCGCAGGCGGTCGGCCTTGGCCGGCAGCCGTACGCCCGGGTCGGTGCCCGTCTTCGGGCTGAGCGCCGCGACGATGGTGCGCGGTGGCGCGTCCGCGAGGTCGTCGCGGAGCATCAGGCCGTTCTTCACGTGCGCGGTGTCCAGTGCGAGGACCGTGCCGGAGCGGCCGCTGTCGAGGGGGACGGACATCCGGTAGGCGGGCGCGGCGTCCCGCACGCCGGGCACGGTCGCGTACCGCGCCACCTGGTCCATGCCCGGTTCGGTCGCGAGGACGCGTACGTCGGCGCCCGAGCGGAAGTCCGCCTGGTCCTCCTGCGAGCGGTCCCACGACGCGCCCTGGCCGATCGCGAGGACGCCCATCGCGACGGCGAGGACGAGCAGCAGGACCGGGCCCGCGCCGCGCATCGGGCGGCGGCTGAACTGCCAGCCGGCGAGCGCCATGGGCAGCCCGCGCCCGCTCGCCGCCCGGCGCTCCGCGAGCCGCGCCACCGGCGGCAGCAGCCGCAGTGTCAGGACCGTGCCGGCGAGCAGGGCGAGCGCGGGCGCCACGACCAGGAGCGGGTCGATGCCGAGCGATCCGCCGCGGTCCGCGGTGATCGCGCCCGAACCACCCGAACCCGCGGTCTGCCGGTCCAACTGCCAGTACGCGACCGCGGCGATGACGAGCAGGCCCACGTCGGCCCCTGCCCGCACCGGCGCGGGCAGCGCCTTGGCCCGCCCGCCCTGCGGTCCCTGCGCGGTCAGCGCGGGCACCGTCACCGCGAGCGCGCAGCCCACCGCGACGCCCACGGCCACCAGCCATACCGACCCCGTGCCCGGACCCACGTCCAGGCGCAGCCCGATCCGGGACAGCGCCCCCTGCGAGGCGACGAGTTGGGTGAGGGGCCTGCGAGCAGCGGCGCGCACACCGCGGCGGGCAGCGCGAGCAGCAGCGCCTCGCTCGCGGCGAGCCCGGTGATCCGGCCCCGCGATCCGCCGCGCGAGCGCAGCGTCCAGGTCTCCCCGGCCCGTTCGACGCTCAGCAGCCGCGCCACGAGCAGCAGCGCGTACCCGGCGAGGAGCACCAGTTGCAGGGCCACGATCAGCAGTGTGGAGCGGGCGACGAGCAGGGCCCGCTCCGCCCGGTCCAGGACGTCGGGCAGTGAGGTGCCCACCGCCGTCGTGCCGGCCAGTTCCTTGTCGTGCAGCAGTTTCCGGGTGCCGGTGCGGGCGGCGTCGCGCAGGGCGTCGATGCGGTCGGTGGTCAGGGTGGAGAAGTCCGCCGTCGCCAGCCACGCGGACTGCCCGTCGCTGACCCGGCCGCCCTCCACGACGGACGGGTCGGCGAGCAGCGGCCCGTACGTGGTGAAGCCCAGCTTCTGCACGCCGCGCCCGCCGAGCTCGTCGAGCGTCCAGTACGGGGACTGCGGCCGGGCGGGGCGGTAGACGCCGGTCAGTTCGACGCGGATCTTGGGGCCGCCGAGCCGGTCGGTGAGGGTGAGCCGGGCGCCCGGCTTCAGCTTGAGCGCCCGTGCGGCGATCTGCGGCAGCGCCGCCTCGACCACGGGGCCCGTGCGGGCGCGCGGCAGCCGCCCGGATGTGATCTTCACCTCGGACGGTTCGATCGCGGCGAACTTGGTCAGGTCCGGTTTGTCGCCGGACCCGGTGTGCGGCAGGCCGTACGCGCCGGAGCGGGTGAACGACTCCCGGTGCACGGGGAGTCCGTCGAAGATGTGCCGCGTGCCCCGGCCGAGCGCGGCGACGGCCTTCTTCCTGGCGTCCGCGGGGACGTCGGCGCGGACCACGAGCGCGGTCGTCGCCGCGTCGCGGGTGCGCAGGGAGTGCCGCAGCGCGGCGTCACCGATCGCGCCGGAGAAGGCGCTGAGCATCGCGAGCACCGACGTCGTCAGCAGCACGGCGAGCACGGCCGCGGTCAGCAGCAGCCGATGCGCCCGCACCCGTAGCAGGACAAAACCCCACACCCCTGAAGCCCCCGCCTCGCCGTTCCGCTCTGTTCGCCCCCGAAAGTCTGTCCGGATGTTGTCAGAGGGCGTGGGGTTTGGGGAAGAGGTCTGGACCGGCTACCGACCGGATACCGGGGAGAGGTGTCCGGCGAGAGGTGTCCGCCGTGGGCCCGGCGGCCTCAGCCCTCCGTGTTCACCATGGAGGCCGCCGCGTACGTCAGGTAGTTCCACAGCGTCCGCTCGTGCTCCTCGGACAGGCCGATCTCGTCCACCGCGACGCGCATGTGTTTCAGCCACGCGTCGTGCGCCGCCCGGTCCACCCGGAACGGCGCGTGCCGCATCCGCAGACGCGGGTGCCCCCGGTGGTCGCTGTACGTGCGCGGGCCGCCCCAGTACTGCATGAGGAACAGCGCGAACCGCTCCTCGGCGGGGCCCAGGTCCTCCTCCGGGTACATGGGGCGCAGCAGCGGGTCCTGGGCGACGCCCTGGTAGAAGCGGTGCACGAGACGGCGGAACGTCTCCTCGCCGCCCACCTGCTCGTAGAACGTCTGCTCCTGAAGCGTGTCGCGCGGGATCTCAGTCACCCGTCCATGGTCTCAGACGGGGTGGCCGAGGACTCGGGGCTTAGGACCGGTCGCCGGGCCCGCGGGGGCTCGCTGTTTCGGCGCCGCGGCAGCACAGTGGACATATGGGCGCAGACCATACGGAGGACCTCGGCGTCCTCGCGGTACGGGCGCGGGCCGGGCTCGTACGCGAGATCGAGGCGAGCGGCGCGTGGGTCGCGGACACGAGGTGGCGGTCGGCGTTCGCGCAGGTCCCGCGCCATGTCTTCGTGCCCTACTACTTCCTCGGCGTGCCCGGCGGCTACGAACGGCTGTGGGGCGAGCACCCCGACCCCGAGCGCCGGGCGCGGTGGCTGCGCGGCGCGTACGCCGACCAGCCGCTGGCCACCCGGCTGCGCGACGGGCACCTCGTCTCGTCCAGCAGCCAGCCGTCGCTGATGGCCAGGATGCTGGTGGACCTGGACGTACGGGACGGGGACCGGGTCCTGGAGATCGGCGCGGGCACCGGTTACAACGCGGCCCTGCTCGCCCACCGCCTCGGCGACGACCACGTCACCACGGTCGACCTCGACCCGGAGATCACCGAGTCGGCGCGGACGCATCTCACCGCCGCGGGGTACCGGCCGGCCGTCGTCACCGGGGACGGGACGCGCGGCTGCCCCGAGCGGGCGCCGTACGACCGGATCATCGCGACGTGCGCGCTGCGCGCGGTGCCGGTGGCGTGGGTGGGCCAGTGCCGTCCGGGGCGCGGATCCTGGCGCCCGTCTCGACCGGCCTGGTCGCGCTGACCGTGACGGACGCGGGGCACGCCGAGGGGCGGTTCCTGCGCACGGCGGCGTACTTCGTGGCGCTGCGCGGGGACGCGGGGGAGGTGGCGGAGCCGTACGTCGGAGGGCTGCCGCGGCGCCTGCTGCGGGACGAGCTGTTCCGCTTCCTGCTGACGCTGACCGCGGGCTGTCTCGACCCGCGCGAGGTGGTCGCCCTCTGGGAGCGGGAGGGCAGGCCGACCCGTGACCGGTTCGGGCTGACCGTGGAGGGCGGCCGGGAATGGGCCTGGCTGGACGACCCCGGGGGGCCTTACGTGTGGGCGCTGCCGGGGGTGTAGGCCCTGAAGCACAGGTACTGACGGGGGCGGCCCGTCGCGCGGTTCCCCGCACGACGGGCCGCCCCCGGCGACCGGACGGAGCGCTCAGCCCCGGTGGATCGTGATCGTGGTCCAGGCGCCGACGTGCACCCGGTCGCCGTCCTGGAGCGGTACCGGGACGAACGGCTGGATCGGCTCCTCGCCGCCGTTGACCGTCGTGCCGTTCGTCGAGTTCTGGTCGACGACCGCCCATGTGCCGTCCGGCTGCTGCACGAGCACCGCGTGCGAGTGCGAGACACCCGGGTCCTCCGGCGGCACCGACAGATCGATGTCGGGGGTGTCACCGGTCGAGTGCCGGCGACGGCCGATCGTGATCTGGTTCCCGGTGAGCCGGCGCTGCTGCTCCGGCGAGTACGCGGGCAGGTTCAGGCCCGACGCCTCGGGACCGCTGCGGTGCATCATCGCCATGAAGTACTCGCGGTCGGGACCGATCGTCGCCGACCAGCCCATCGGCTGCTGGGGCTGCTGCGGCTGCGGAGGCTGCTGGTAGCCCTGCCCCTGCTGCGGGTAGCCCTGCGACGGCGGACCCTCCGGCGCGGTCGACGGCGACGACGGCGGCGAGATCACCCAGTCGTCCCCGCTCGTCCCGCCCCCGCCGAACGACGGCGAGGGTCCGGGCGGAGGCGGCGGCGGACCCTGCGGATGCGGCGCCTGCGGGTAGTCGGGGAACGGCGGCGGCGCGGGCGGCCCCGGCTGCGCGGGCGCCGGAGCGGGCGGCCGCTGCTGGAACGCCTGCGGGACACCCCCGCCCGTGCCGTTCGGACCGGGCGGCGGGACCGGGCCCGAGGGCTCGCCACCGAACGGGTTCGGCGGGATCGGCTCGGCCGGCCGGTTCACCTGTGAGGGGCGCGAGCCCTGGTACTCGTACGGGTCGGCGCCCTGCGGCGGCTGCTGGAAACGCAGCGCCGGGTTCGGGCCCTGCGGCCCGCCGGAGGAGTTCGGCAGCGGCGGGTTCGGGGCCGCCGGGGTGTACGACGTCGCCGTGTTCGTGAGGAAGTTCCAACGGCACTCCTCACAGAACGGGGCGCCGCCTTCACGCGGCGTACGGCACTGCGGGCACAGCTCCGGCGCTCCGCCCCCACCCTGCGGCGCCTGCGGCTGCTGGGGGTAGCCGTAACCGGCGGCCGGAGGCGGCGGAGGGGGCGGGGGCACGGCACCGGCCATGCGGTGACCGCAGACCTCGCACCAGTCGTCGGAACCCGACTGGTGTCCGTTCGGGCAGGTCGGCATGTCGGCGCTTCCCCCTCTCCTTCGTACGTACTCGTCCGTACTGGTCCGTACTCGTACGTCAGTCTGTATCGCTACGGAGCAGCTGCTGAGCTGCTACTTCTTCACGCGAACCGTCTTGGTGGACCGGGTTTCGAGAGTCATCTCGTCGGCCTCCGCGACCTTCGCTTTCAATCGAACAGTACCTTCCGCGGCATCCACCACGTCCACCACCTTCGAAAGCAGTTTCGCCGTATCCGCGTTTCCGGAGAGCGCCGCGAGCTGCACCGCGCGGCCCAGTTTCGCCGTGGCCCCGTCCACGTCGCCCGATTTGCGCGCGTCCAGACCCTGCTGGATGACCTGGGCCAGTTCGGCCTGGCCCGTGTAGTGCGCGACCTGGGGGTTGATCGACGTAGAAGCGGCCATGTCGTCCGTCCAGACCGCGCGGACGAGACCCTGCGACAGCGTCTGCGCCGAGCCGTCCGGCTGCGGGATCACCAGGGAGACGCGGGCGGCGAGCATCTCCTGGCCGAGGTCGGCGGTCGGGACCTGCACACACACGTGGTAGTCGCGGGACTCGTCGCCCCAGGAGCCGGTCGGGTAGTCACCGGCGCGCGGTCCCACCTCCGTGCGGCGGTCCGTCAACTCCTCGACGGTGGGCGCGACCTGCTTGACGAACTTGATCTCGGAGCCGAGCGGGGTCCACAGGCGCAGCGCCACGTCCGCGACCTCCTTGCCCATCGCCGTCTCCATCATCTGCGTGAAGTCCTCGGCGAGGTGCGCCGGGTCGGCGACGATGTCGGCGGTGCCGAGCAGGGCGGAGGCGATGCCCGTGACCTCCTTCACCTCCCAGTCCGTACCCACACCGCGGGCGTCACAGGTGAAGCGGCCCGCGCACGCGTCGAGCGTGGCCCGCAGGTCCTGCGGCGACTCGTGTTCGTTGCGCCCGTCGGTGAGCAGGATCCCGTGCCGTATGGAGACGTCCGCGGAGGACAGGAGGCGGTCGGCGAGCCGCAGCCAGGTGCCGATCGCCGTGCCGCCGCCCGCGGACAGCTTGCGCAGCGCCTGCTTGGCCTGACCGCGGGTGGCCGGATCGGCGACGGCGAGGCGGCCGCCGCCGGGGTAGACCTCCTTGGCGACGTGCGTGCCCGCGATCACCGCGAAGTGCACCCCGTCGCGCAGGGTGTCGATCGCGGCGGCCGAGGCCTCGCGCGCCCCCCGCATCTTGGTCGCCGGATAGTCCATCGAGCCCGAACAGTCGACCATCAGCGCGACCGCCGCGTCCGCACCGCCGCCGGCGCCGAACAACTGCGGGGCCGCGACGGCGCCCCCGACCGTGCCGCCGGTGGACGTCACGGTGACGATCGCGTTGACCTCGCGACCGCCGTCCGGCAGGTACTCGTTCTGGTAGACCTCCACCGAGAACTGCGGAACGTTCGACTTCGAGAAATTGGCCATGGTGACAAGTCCCCCCTGAACAAGACCATTCGCGGTACGTGCTGCGGCCGGTTCCGGCCTAGGCCGATCCTGCCCCCGCGGGCGGGACCGGGAACGGCAGCACTGCCACTGTTACGTTGTCGTGGCCCCCGCCGTCCAGGGCGTGGCCCACCAGAACCTGGGCGCTGTGCAGCGGGCGCGCGGCCGCGTCGGCCGGGACGACCCGGGCCATCTCCCCGGCACCCTCCGCGTAGTTCCACAGCCCGTCGGTGCACACGATCACCACGCCGGGCCGGTCCGGCTTGAACGACGCGGTGTGCGGCTCCAGTTCGTACGCGTCCGCGCCCAGCCAGCCGGTGATCGCGTGGGCCCGCTCGTCCGCGTACGCCTCCGCCTCGTTCATCAGGCCCGCCGCGACCATCTGCGCGGCCCACGAGTCGTCCTCGGTGAGCCGGGCGGCGGGGGAGGAGCGGTCGTCGGGCACCCAGTAGGCGCGCGAGTCACCGACCCAGCCGACGATCAGCAGTTCCTTGGTGATGATCGAGCCGACGAACGTGCACGCCGGGGCGTTCTGGTGCGGCTGGTGCTCCCGGGCCGTCGCGGGCTCGTGCGCCAGCGCGTTGACCGCCTCGGCGGCGGCCACGATCGCCTCGTGCATGGCCTGCTGCGGGTGCGTGCCGCGCGGCAGCGACTCGTGCAGCGACTCGTTGGCCGCGCGGGACGCCGCGAGCGACGCGTCGTCGGGCCGGGTCGCCGACGACACCCCGTCGCAGACGACGGCGACGACGGCCGCCGAGCCGTCGGGCAGCGCGGCCGACGAGATCGCGAACGCGTCCTCGTTGCGGTGGTGGCGCAGGCCGCGGTCGCTGACCGCCGCGACGGCGTCCAACTCCTGCTCCATGTGGTCGCGTTCGCGCGGCTGCGCGTGCCCGCAGTTCTCGCAGTAGCCGTCCGCGTCGACCTGGCCCGCGCGGCACGCCACGCACATCTTGGTGCCGGACGGCGGCGTCGCGGCCTCGATCTCCTCCGGTGACGCGGTCCGCGGATCGGGCGCGGCGAGCGGGAACTCGTCGGCCGAGGAGACGGGAGAGGCGGGAGAGGTGGGAGAAGCGGAAGGGGTGGGAGAGGGCGAGGGGGCGGCGGCGGCCGAGGGGGCCGGGACCGGGTCGTCGAACCGTACGGCGGCGGGCAGTTCGGACCCGCCGGAGTCCGTGCCCTCCAGGTCCGTGGGCAGGTGCACCGGCGCCGGGGTGTCCGAACTGTCCAGCTCCGGTGCGGCCGGCCACTCCACGGAGGCGGGCTCCGCCTCGGGCGCCTCGGGCACAGCGGGTGCGCCCATGGTCAGCGTCGGCTGGTCGTCCGGCACGGGAGGCACCGACGACAGGTCGTATCCGCAGGCCCCGCAGAAGCGGTCGCTCTCGTCGAGCGGCTCCTCGCAACTGGGGCAAGCGGCCAGCTGTTGCTTCTGCGACATCAACTCACACCCACGTCCGGGGGCGGTAGCGGTTGGCCCGCTCCACCAGTTCGATCCTCTCCTCGCCGCGCTGAGCGAGCCTGGCCAGTGTCCGGTACGAGCGCTCCAGGCCGAGACGCAGTCCGCGCTCGTCCAGGTCATTGCCGAGTACCACCGTGCGCACGGGGCCCTGGGGCTGACCGGAACCCTGCCTACCGGAGAGTACCCAGTCGAGCGCCGTCCCGAGGACCTCGGTGGACAACAGTTCGCGGCGCACCGCGTCGAGGCCGAACGCGTCGAGCGCCTCGACCTGTCCGGCGGCGGCCGTCAGGTCGTTCAGGAGCGGATCGCCGTTCAGGCTCTCCGACATACGGCCCCGCAGTCGCGCCCGTACGGAGGCGACGCGGGCGGCCGTGTAGTGGATCGAGGACTCCGGCACCGACTCCAGGGTGCGCACCGCGCCGCCCCGGTCCCCGGCGGCCAGCTGGACGCGCGCGAGGCCGAAGGCCGCACTGACGTAACTGGGGTCGGTGGACCACACGAGGCGGTAATACTCGGCCGCGTTGTCGAGTTGACCGAGCACCTCCGCGCAGACACCGAGCGCCAGCTTCGGCGCGGGCTCGCCCGGGAACGCGTCGTAGATCGCGTCGAAGGAGAGCGCCGCGCTCGCGTGGTCGCCGGTCGCGAGCGCCGCGACGCCCCGGTACCAGACCACCCGCCAGTCGTCCGGGTGGTCGGCCTCCAGCGCCGCCAACCCCCGTACGGCGGAGTCGAGTTCGCCCATCTCCAGGCGGGCCCGCAGTTCGCGCAGGCGCAGCTCCAGGGAGCCGGTGGGCGCCGCGTGCAGCGCCGAGATCAGCTCGGCGGGCGCCGACGCCATCAAGCCCGCGAGGAACCCGGCGTTGGGATCGGCCGGGTCGACGCGGGGCACCGGCAGCGCGAGCGCGGTGGCCGGCGCGTTCAGGACCTTGACGAGCGAGACGGGCGACGGCGGCAGGGCGGGCTGCTCGGGCGCCGCGCCGACGGCCGTCCGCGCCGCCTTGCGCCGCACCGGCACCTGCCGCACCCCGAGCCGCGACACGGCCCCGTCGAACCGGCCGAACAACTCCGTGTCGGTGACCTTGACCTCGGGCCCGAACAGGGTGGACAGGGCGGGCCGGGGCCGGTTCGTCTGGAGCGCGACGACCTCGCGCAGGACGCCCGTCAGCTGCTCGGCCATCTCCTGCGCGGAGGCGAAGCGGCGGGCCGGGTCCGGGTCGGTGGCGCGCACCAGGAGCCGGTAGAACGACTCGTAGCGGCGGAAGACCTCGATGTTGTCGGGGTCGGGCAGGGAGTCCACGAACACGTTCGTGTAGCCCTGGAAGTCGAAGGTGAGGACCGCGAGGGTGCGGGCGACGGTGTACAGGTCGGAGGCGATGGACGGGCCGACCTCGGCGACCTCCGGCGCCTGGTAGCCGACGGTGCCGTAGATCGCTGACTCGTCGTCGTCCATCCTGCGGACCGCGCCCATGTCGATGAGCTTGAGCTGGTCCTCGGTCTGGATCGCGTTGTCGACCTTGAAGTCGCAGTACAGGAGGTTGCGGCTGTGCAGGTGACCGAGCGCCTCCAGCGCCTCGATGCCGTACGCGCACGCCTGCTCGACGGCGAGCGGGTCCCGCTTGCCGTCGGGCGTGCGCCGCTCGTTGGCGATCTCCTTGAGGGACTTGCCGCCGACGTACTCCATGACGATGTAGCCGTCCATGGAACCGGTGCGCTGGTCCAGGTGCTCGACGAAGTTGTAGATCCGCACGATGTTGCTGTGCTCGATCTCGGCGAGGAAGCGGCGCTCCGAGATCGCCGCAGCCATCGCGTCCTGGTCGCCGGTGTCGAGCAGGCCCTTGAGGACCACCCAGCGGTCGGAGACCGCGCGGTCGATGGCGAGGTAGACCCAGCCGAGCCCGCCGTGCGCCAGACAGCCCACGACCTCGTACTGGCCGTGCACGATGTCGCCCGCGCCCAGCTTCGGCACGAAGGAGTACGGGTGCCCGCACTTGGTGCAGAACCCCTCGGTGCGGCCGGGCCGGTCGCCGCGCGCGCGGCCCACCGGGGCGCCGCAGTCGGAGCGCGAGCAGAATCGCTTCCGCTCGGGGACCTCGGGGTTGTCCTGCACCATCACGCGCGGGTCGGGGCGCGGCACGTCCGGCACCTTGACCAGGCCCACGCCGAGCCGCGCCCGCCCCGAACTGCCCGCGGACGAGCCGGAGCTGCGCACGGACACCGACCGGGACGTCGACGACCCGGACAGCGAACGGGACAGCCGCCCGGACACGGACCGGCGCGACTGCGAGGAGCGCGACGAGGAACGTGCGGACGCCCGCGACGACGCCCGGGAACTCGACGACGAGCTCTGCGAACCGCGCGCGCCGCCCGCCGCGACGCCCGTCGGCGGCGACGACACCAGGCCGGTCGGCGACACCACCGGGGCGAGCCCGCACGTGTCGCAGTACAGCTCCCCGCCGCCCATGTCCTCGTAGGCGCCGGAACAGCCGGGACGCTGGCAGCCGCCCGTGGCCTGCGGCCCGCCGGCGTGCGGGTCGGGCCCGGGGCCCGGGGGCCGGCCCCCGGGAACGTACAGCAGGCCACAGGTGTCGCAGTACAGCTCCCCACCCATGTCCTCGTAACTGCCCGTGCAACCGGGTCGCGTGCACCTGCGTGCTTCGGCCACGACTACGACTCCCCCCTCTGGTCACTGGGCGCGGCCAGGACGTCCGCCGCGGCCCGCTGGTAGCGCAGCACCGCTTCCTCCGCCACGCGCAGGTCGCAGGGCGCGCTCCACAGCATGCGGCGCGCCGCGTCGTACCGCTCCACCAGGAACGGGTCCTCCGCGAAACCGAGCCGCGCCACCTTCGCCTTGTACGCGTCGAGCCGCCCGCGCAGCTCCGCGCGGACGGCCAGCGGCTGGGTCACGGCCGTCAACGACTCGCGGGCGCGCAGCAGTTCGTCCTCGGCCTTCTCCTCCAGCGACTCCAGGAGCGGCGACAGCCGGTGCCACTGGCCGTGCCTGCGGTACTCGGCGGCCAGCGCCAGCTGCTCCTGGAGCGCGGTCGGCGGGCCCGACACCGCGGGCACCTCCGACGCGGCTATCTTCGCGAGGACCTCGCCGCGCGCCGATCTCGCCTCGGCGAGGGTGCGGTCCGCGCGCGAGAGCACGTCCCGCAGTCTGGCCAGGCGCGCCTCCGCGTCCTGCCGTACGCCGAGCACGGCCTCGATCTCGCGCCGCACCTCTTCCAGAGCGCGCGCCTGCCGGTCGTACGCCGTCGTGTCCGGGCGGCCGCCGCCCGGCGCGGAACTCCCGTGCGCCTTCTGCCAGTACGTGAGCGGGTCCGAGACCACTTCCTCGCGCAGCCGCGTCAGCGCGCCGGTGATCCGCTCCAGGTCGTCGCCCGCCGGGTGCTCCCCGGGGCGTACGCCGACGGAGTGCGCGAGCTGGCGGGTGCGGCCCAGCTCGGCGGCGAGCAGGTCTATGCGGGCGGGCAGCGCCGACCACACCGCGTCGGCGGAGACGACCATGTCGAGGGACGACGCGTACAGGTCGTTCATCCGCTCCACGAGCGCGGCCAGCGTGAACCGCTCCGACAGCTTCGCCGGGCCGGTGATCGACGGCGACGCGCCGCCGCTCGTGCCCGCGCCCGAGGCGATCGTCACGGACTCGCCGCGCAGCAGCTCGGTCAGCTCCACCAGGTCGTCACGGCTCGGCCAGCGGCGCCGTGAGCGCATCTCGCGCGCCGCGCGCAGAGCGCCCGCGTACGCGTCGAAGTACGTCCACAGCAGCGTGATCGCCTGCTCGGCCGACGCCCAGCGCTCCCGGGTCGTCCCGGTCAGCTGCGCGCCTTCCAGCAGGCGGCGTCCCGCGTGGTCCTGGAGCGCGAGCAGCGACGTCTCGATCGCTTCGTGCTCCGCACCGAGCCGGGCCAGGGCACGGTCCACCTCGTCCCGGTCCATCACCGGACCAGGGGGTCCCGCGACGCCCATCGATCACTCTCGCTTTCCTTCACGTCCCCGAATGTCCCTGTCACTTGTACTTCGGTGCGGGCGGCCCGGAGGACGCGCCGAGCGCCGGCTTCAGCCACTTGTCGTACGACTTCTGCCAGCCGCCGTCCTCGCGGTAGTCCTCCAGGGCCCCGTTCACCCGGCGGACCAGGTCGTCCGAGCCCTTCTTCATGGCGATGCCGTAGTACTCCTCGGTGAACGGCTTGCCCTTGAGCTCCACCGTCGGGTCCTGCGCGGCCTGGCTCGCCGCGAGCGCGCCGTCGGTGACGACCGCGTCGACCTCGCCGAGCTGGAGCCGCACCAGGCAGTCCAGTTGGTTCGGCACCGTCGTCGAGATGTCGGTGCTCGCCGGCAGCTTCTTCGCCGTCTTGTCGTCGCCGAGCGCCTTCTCGGCCGTCGACCCCTTCGCCGTGCAGATCCGCTTGTCGGCGAGCGACTCGTCGTACCCCGTGATCTTCGAGGTCTTCGGGGCGAGCACCTGCTGGCCCGTCTGGAAGTACGCGGTGGAGAAGTCGACCTGTTCCAGGCGGTCGCAGCTGATGGTCATCGTGCGCACCACCATGTCGACCTCGTCGCGCTGGATCGCCGGGATGCGCTGGTTGGTGGGGATCGCGTGGAAGTGGACCTTGGTCGGGTCGCCCAGGATGCGGTCCGCCATCTCGCGTGCGAGGTCGATGTCGAAGCCCTCCAGCTCGGCCGTCTTCGCCTCGCTGTTGGGATCGCGGTAGCCCCAGCGGTAGCTGTTCTGGTCGACGCCGACCGACAGATAGCCGCGGTCCTTGATGGCCCGCACCGCGTCCCCGTCGTCACTGCCGGAGGCGGGGTTCAGGCTGCGCTCCGGCTCCTTGTCCTTGACCTTCGGGTCGCAGTCCTTGGCCGCGGCCTGGGTCCCGTCGGCGACGCCGCCCGAGCCGTACCCGGTGCTGCCGTCACCGCCCGTGCCGGCGCGCTGCGTCAGGGGGAGCAGCAGCGCGAACACCGCCGTCAGGGCACAGGCGACCGCCATGGCCGCCACGCCGCCCCAGCCGCGCAGACTCACCCCGCGCGTTCCTCGCCCGTCCATCACCGCACCCCCTCTCACCGGTACTCCGAAAGCCTGCGCCCGATGCCGAGCACCGCGCCCGCCGCGGCGAGCACCGCCAGCACCGCGGCGCCCACGGGCAGTCCGGTCATCGCGTCGAGCCCGTCGCCCGCCTCGGTGCTGAACTGCCGCTGCTCGTGCGCCAGTGCCGTGTCGAGACTCTGGTCCACCAGATCGAAGCACTCTCCGGTCGGCTTGTCCTGCTTCGAGCCGATGATCTTGTCGAGGGCGCCCTGGTAGTTACCGGAATCGTCCGCCTTGCGGGCGTCCTTGTGGCGGGCGAGCCATTCCTTCATGCTCGCGTTCGCCTTCGTCACCGGGGCGCGTCCGGCGCTGTCGCCGCCCGCGAGGGAGTCGGCGGCGCCCAACTTGTCGCCCAGCGTGTTCATCTGCTTCTGGAAGTCGACGTCGTACTTGTCCTTGATGTCGCCGTTCTTCAGCTCGACCGTCTCGGCGCCGCGGCTGACCAGCGTCAGGTTCTCGCTGCCGCGCGCCTTCAAGGACGCGATGCTCGCGTCGTGCAGGACGTTCAGCGAGCGGACGCCGTGGTCGTAGGAGGCGTCGAGCCCGCTGCGCGCCACCGTGTGCCCCACCACGAGCCACAGCAGCACCACCGCCGAGGCGGCGGTCGCGGCGAGCAGTCCGTGGTTGAACACCCGGTTCGTCCGACGGTAGTTGCGTCGCTGCGCCCACGCGAGAGCCCCGAGGGCGATGACGCCGAGGGCGATCGCGATCCAGGGGTACGGGGTCGCCGCGTCGTAGTCGCCGCGCAGCCGCTGGTTCTCCTTGGTGTACAGGTCCTCGGCGGCCGGGAGCATCTCGGTCTGCATCTTCTCGTTCGCGTACCGCAGGTAGGCGCCGCCCAGCGGGAAGCCCTGCCGGTTGTTGGCGCGGGCCCGCTCGATGAGGCCCTTGTACTGCGGCAGCAGCTTGTTCAGTTCGGCGATCGTCTTCGCGGAGGGGGAGCCCGGGTCGGTGCTGGCCGCGGCGGTCACGAGCTTCTCGGCGGCGGTACGGATGTCCTTCTCGTACCGGTCGCGCACGGCGGCGGGCTCCTGCCCGCCCGCCAGGAACCCGCTGGACGCCGCGGTGTTGGCGTCGGCGAGGGAGCGGTAGATGTCGGCCGCGTCGGCGCTCAGCGGCTGGCTGGAGTGCAGCACGTCGTCGGCGGCGGCGGAACGGTCCGTCATCTGCCACGCCGTCGTCGCGCCGAACGCCACGACGAGCAGCGCGATCACGGCCCCGATGATGCGCAGCCGCCCCGGCTCGGTCGTCGCCGCGGACTTCAGGCGGTCCACGCCCTCGGCCCAGGCGGTGCGCCGCGCGGGCGCCGGTGCGGGCGCGGGCACGCCGGGCGCCGCGCCCCGCGTCTGCGGCGGCACGCTCGGCATCGACGGCACGGTGCCACGCCCCGGTGGCGCCGCGCTCCCGTTCGGCGGTGATGTCACTCTCGACCCTCCCCCATGGTCGTACGTCGTTCACTTCCGCCCGGCGTACGAGGGCGCGGGCGAAGGTGCACGGCCGCAAGTATCGCTGCCGCGACTGACATCCGCACAGGCATTGACTCGATCTTGTTCAGGCGATCTCGCCCCGGCCGTGCCCCGGCCGCTTCCGGTACGACGTCGCGGGCCCCGCCTTGGAACACGTGCCGGGGATGCGATCGGTTCCCTTCGCGGCCCGGCGATCACGGCGGGGCGCCGGGCCGTTCCCGGTCCCGGCGCCCCGCGCTCCCGCTACGACGCGTAGTGGCCCCGCACCCGCGCGAACACCTCCGGCGCGGCCCCCACCGCGTCGAGGCCGAGCAGCGCCGCGCCGAGGACCGGCCGCTCGGAGACCACCCGCGGTACCGCCCTGGGCGCGCGGACCGACAGCAACTCGCTGATCCGTGACTCCAGTTGAGGGTGGCGTGCGGCCAGGACGCTGCCGCCCAGGAGGACCGGCACCTCCTCCGCCAGCAGATCGAGGCGGCGCAGCGCGACCACCGACATCGCCACGACCTCCTCGGCCATCCGGTCCACCACGGCGCGGGCCACCGGGTCCCCGTCCGCCGCCGTGGCGAACAGCACGGGCGTGCACTCGTGGCGCCGGGCGAGGGGGATGTGCTCCAGGTGCAGCGCCTCGATGAGCGCGTACATGGAGGAGAGCCCGAAGTGCGCGGGCAGCGTGCGCATCAGGGCCGTGGGTTCGCCCCGGCCGTCCTCCGCGCGGGCCGCGAACCAGAGGGCCTCCTCCGCCAGGCCCCCGCCGCCGCCCCAGTCGCCGGAGATCTTGCCGATCGCCGGGAAGCGGGCGGTGCGCCCGTCCGGCAGCATGCCGACGCAGTTGACGCCCGCGCCGCACACGACGGCGACGCCGCGCGGCTCGCCGTCCTCCAGGAGCCCGGCGCGCAGCACCGCGAACGTGTCGTTGCGCACGTCGACACCCGGCGCCCACCCCGGGCCCGCAGCGCGACCGCCAACTCCTTCTCCTCCACCGGGAGATCGGCGTTGGCCAGGCACGCCGACACGTGCGCGACCGAGGCGACGCCGGCCTGCGCGAACGCCCGGCCGACCGCTTCGGCCAGCACGTCGACGGCCGCCTCCACGCCCACCTTGGGCGGCTGGAACCCGCCGCCGCGGGCCGCGCCGACGACGGTGCCGTCGGCCGCGACCACCGCGACGTCGGTCTTGCTGTTCCCCGCGTCCACGGCAAGGACGGTCATGCCCACGCGAGATGCTCCCGGTTGTGCGCGATCAGCTGGTCGGTGAGCTGCTCGGCGTACTCGAACTGTCCCACCAGCGGGTGGGCGAGCAGCGCCTTGAAGACCCGGTCGCGGCCGCCGCGCAGGGCGGCGTCCAGGGCCAGGTCCTCGTACGCGGTGACGTTCGCGACGAGGCCCGCGTACATCGGGTCGAGCCGCGGCACCGGCAGCGGGCGCGCGCCCTTCCCGTCGACCGCGGCCTGCACCTCGATGACGGCGTCGTCGGGCAGGAACGGCAGCGTGCCGTTGTTGTACGTGTTGACCACCTGGTACGGCGAGCCGCCGCCGCCGAGCAGGGACGCGGCGAGGTCGACGGCCGCCTCGCTGTAGAAGGCGCCGCCGCGCTTGGCGAGCAGCTCGGGCTTCTCGTCCAGCGTCGGGTCGCCGTACATCGTCAGCAACTCGCGCTCCATCTCGGCCACCTGCGCGGCCCGCGACGGTTTGGTGCGCAATTCCCGTACGACAGCGTCATGTTGGTAGTAGTAGCGCAGGTAGTACGACGGCACGACCCCCAGCCGGTCGACGATCTGGCGCGGCATGTGCAGGTCCTCGGCGACGGCGTCACCGTGGTCGGCGAGCAGCCGGGGCAGCACGTCCTCGCCGTCCGGGCCGCCGAGGCGGACGCCGAGCTCCCACGTGAGGTGGTTGAGGCCGACGTGGTCGAGGTGGACCTGCGACGGCGCCACGTCGAGGAGGCGGGCGAACTTCCGCTGGAAGCCGATCGCCACGTTGCAGAGCCCGACCGCCTTGTGCCCGGCCTGGAGCAGCGCCCGGGTGACGATGCCGACCGGGTTGGTGAAGTCGATGATCCAGGCGTTCGGGTTGGCGCGGCGCACGCGCTCGGCGATGTCGAGGACCACCGGCACCGTGCGCAGCGCCTTCGCGAGGCCGCCCGCGCCGGTCGTCTCCTGGCCGACGCAGCCGCATTCGAGGGGCCACGTCTCGTCCTGGTTGCGCGCGGCCTGGCCGCCGATGCGCAGCTGGAGTAGCACGGCGTCGGCGTCGGCGACCCCGGCGTCCACGTCGGACGTCGTACGGATGACGCCCGGGTGGCCCTGCTTGGCGAAGATCCGGCGCGCGAGACCGCCGACCAGTTCGAGGCGGTCGGCCGCCGGGTCGACGAGGACCAGTTCCTCGATCGGCAGCGTGTCCCGCAACCGCGCGAATCCGTCGATGAGTTCGGGTGTGTAGGTCGACCCTCCGCCGACCACAGCGAGCTTCATATCCGAATGACCTTCCTTAGCCCTTGACCCCGGTGAGGGTGACGCCTTCGACGAAGGCCTTCTGTGCGAAGAAGAAGACGATGCAGACCGGCGCCATCACGAGCAGCGTCGCGGCCATCGTCAGGTTCCAGTTGACGCTGTGCGCCGACTTGAAGGATTCGAGCCCGTAACTCAGTGTCCACGACGCCGGGTTCTGGGCCGCGTAGATCTGCGGACCGAAGTAGTCGTTCCAGCAGTAGAAGAACTGGAACAGCGCGATCGCGGCGATGCCGGGCTTGGCCATCGGCACCACGATCTTCAGCAGGGTGCGCAGTTCGCCGCAGCCGTCGACCTTCGCCGACTCGATGTACTCCTTCGGGATCGTCAGCAGGAACTGACGGAGCAGGAAGATCGAGTACGCGTCGCCGAACGCCATCGGGATGATCAGCGGCCACAGCGTCCCCGACAGATGGAACTGCTGCGCCCACACCAGGTACATCGGAATCACGATGACCTGGGGCGGCAGCATCATCGTCGAGATGACCAGCATCATCGCCGTACGCCGGCCGCGGAAGCGGAACTTGGCGAGCGCGTACGCGACGGGGATCGCCGAGCACACGGTGAGCAGCGTCCCCAGGCCCGCGTAGATCAGCGAGTTCTTCCACCAGTCGAGGAAGCCGTCCGTCTGCACGACGGCCTTGTAGTTCTCCCAGTGCCAGGCGTCCGGCCACAGGTCGCCGCTCATCGCCTGGTCGTCGCTCATCACGGACGTCAGGAAGACGAACACGAAGGGGAGCACGAACAGCAGCGCGATCGCGATGGCCACGCAGTGCACGGCGATCCAGTTCAGGACCCGCTTGCGGCGGGCGCGGGCCGCCGCGGGCCCTCTCTCGTACGGGGCTTTGGCGGTCGTGGTGGGCGCCGCCGGGCGCAGTGTCGTCGTGGTCATGGGTCTCAGTCCTCCGCCGCGAGCAGGCCCGAGCGCTTGCGCATCAGCAGCATGGTCACGGCCATGGCGATGACGAACAGGACGAGCGAGAGCACGCACGCCGCGCCGGTGTTGAAGTTCTGGAAGCCCATCGAGTAGACGAGCTGCGGAACGGTCAGGGTCGAGTGGTCGGGATACCCGGGCTGGATCACCGACCCGGGGCCGATGGAGACGCCGGACGCGATCTTTCCGGCGACCAGGGCCTGGGTGTAGTACTGCATGGTCTGTACGACGCCGGTGACGACGGCGAACATCACGATCGGCGTGATGGACGGCCAGGTCACGAACCGGAACTTCGACCAGGCCCCGGCCCCGTCCAGGTCGGCCGCCTCGTACTGCTCCTTCGGTACGTCGAGGAGCGCGGCCATGAAGATGACCATGAGGTCGCCGATGCCCCACAGGGAGAGCAGGACGAGGGACGGCTTGGCCCAGGCGGGGTCGTTGAACCAGTTGGGGCCGTCGATGCCGACCTTGCCGAGTACCTCGTTGACGGGTCCGGTCGCCGGGTTGAGCAGGAAGACGAAGGCGACGGTCGCGGCCACCGGCGGCGCGAGATACGGCAGGTAGAAGGCGGTACGGAAGAAGCCGACCCCGCTCTTGATCTTCGTGACGAGCAGTCCGAGCGACAGCCCGAAGACGACCCGCAGCGCCACCATGATCACGACCAGCCACAGCGTGTTCCACAGCGCGGGACCGAAGAGCGGCATGTCCTGGAACACGTACTTCCAGTTCCGCAGCCCCACGAAGGTGGGCGCCTTGATCTGGTTGTAGTGCATGAACGAGAAGTAGACGGTGGCGATCAACGGGTACGCGAAGAACGCGCTGAACCCGATCAGCCACGGGGAGAGAAAGCCGAGCGTGCGCAGTCTGCGGCGCGCGGGCCGGGAAAGTGTGAGTGCCATGGTGCCTTCTCCGCCCCTCAGTTCTTCGATTGCAGGGTGTCGGCGTCGATGAGCCGGTCGAGGCGTTTCAGCCCCTTCTTCAGGTCAGGGACATCGCCGGCCTCCTCGCTGTACGAGAAGTCCTGCAACTGCACGATGTACATGCCGCCGTTCGTGGAGGGCGGAAGGACCTGGCTGTATTTGTTCTTCGCGATGTCGAGGAACGTACGGAACGTCGGATCGGCGTCCAGCTTCGGCGACTTGAGGGCGGCGTACGTCGACGGGACGTTGTGGATCGCGTTGGCGAACTTCACCACCTGGTCGGTGTCGGCCGTCAGGAACCTCACCAGTTCCCACGCCGCGTTCTGGTGCTTGCTGCTGTGCGCGATCCCGGCGACGGTGCCGGTCAGATAGCCGCGCCCGTACGTCTCGGCCTGGTCGTCGGGGACCGGCAGCGGGGCGACCCCCCAGTCGAACTTCGCCTTCGCGTCGTCGAGCATCAGTCCGCGCCATTCACCGTCGAGATGCATGGCCAACTTGCCGCTCAGAAAAGCGTTCTGGTTGGACATCTCGTCACCGAACGACGTCCGGAACTTCTCCAGGGCGTCATATCCGCCCTGTGCGTCCACGAGCTTGCGCGCGGTCTTGAAGAACTCGTACGAGGCCGGCTCCTTCGCGAGCCGCGATTTCCCGCTCTTGTCGAAGTACGTCGGCCCCCACTGGGCGAACAGCCGGTCCGGGCTGTTCTGGTAGAGCCGGAAGTTCGGCATGAATCCGACGCGCTTGTACGAGTTCCCGGACTTCTCGGTGAGCTTCTTCGAGTCGGCGACGAACTCGGACATCGTCTTCGGCGGTCGCGCGATACCCGCTTCCTTGAAGGCGTCCTTGTTGTAGTACATGCCGAACGCGTCGGCGAGCAGCGGCAGAGCGCACTGATTGCCCTGGTAGCTCGTGTAGTTGAGCAGCGACCGCGGGAAGACCTCGTCCTTCTTCAGTCCGGTCTTCTTCATGAACGGGTCGAGGTCGACCCACATGCCGGAGTCGCAGTACTGGCCGACGTTGTTGGTGGTGAAGGACGAGACGACGTCGGGAGCCTCGTCGCCGCCGGCCCGCAGGGCCTGGTTGACGGTGGCGTCGGAGACGTTCCCGGTCGCCCGGACCCGGATGTTCGGGTGCAGCTTCTCGAAGCGGGCGATCGAGTCGTTGATCGCCTTCACCTCGCCGGGCGCCGACCAGCCGTGCCAGAACGTGATGGTCACGGGCTTGGTCGGATCGTCGTCGGCGCTGCCGGTACTCGGGTTGGCGCAGCCGGCGAGCAACAGCCCGGCCGAGGCGAGTACCACGGGAGCGCGCAGGGGTATGCGCCATCGCGGCATGGCGAACGTCCTTTACGTGTACGGGGGTTGGGGCGTGGGAGAGAGGGAGGGCGGGCGGGTCAGGCGGTGCTGGTGTCGAAGACGGTGTCGCGGGCCTGGGTGAGGGCGGTGCGCAGGGCGCCGGTGAGGATGGGATCGCCGTCGAGTTCGCTGACGCGCAACTGCGGCCGGGGCAGGGCGAGCCCGGACAGCTCCTCCTCCACCCGCTCCCGCAGGGCGTCGCCGCCGGCCTGGGCGACCGTCCCGGACAGCACGACGAGTTCGGGGTCGACGACAGCGACGACCGCGGCGAGCCCGGTGGCGAGCCGCCGGGCGACCTCGTCGAGCACACCGGGGTTGCTCAGGGCCTCGCCCAAGTCGTGCACGCCCCCGGCGAGTTGGCGCACTGCGGGGGCGGCGACAAGGCTCTGGAAACCGCCGCCGCCGTCGGTACGGGCGTGGACGCTGTCGCCGCCGCGCGCGAGCGGGGCGCCCGGCAGCGGCATGTAGCCGATCTCGCCCGCGCCGCCCGTGGCGCCGCGCAGCAGCGTCCCGCCCAGCACGATGGCGGCGCCCACGCCCTCGTCGACGTAGGCGAGGACGAAGTCGTCGTGGTCCTGGGCCGCGCCTTCGTGCTGCTCGGCGACGGCGGCGAGATTGACGTCGTTCTCGATGGAGACGGGCGTGCCGAGGACCTCGGCGAGCTCGGCGCGCAGGGTGCGCGAGTGCCAGCCCGGCAGGTGCGGGGCGTACCGGAGCTGCCCGGTGTGCGGGTCGATGGCGCCCGGGGTGCCGATGACGGTGGCGGTCAGCTCGTCCGGCCGGAGTCCGGCCTTGCCCAGGGCCCCTTCGACGGCCTCGGCGACGAGCTGCGCGGTGCGGTGCCGCACGTCCTCGGCGACGGCGACGGCCTCGATCCGGCAGCGTCCCCGCTCGGCGCCGGTGATGTCGGCGACGACGGCGGTGATGCCGGTGGGGTCGGCGGACAGGGCGGCGACGTGCGCGGCCCCGGGCTCGATCTCGTACAGCACCGCATTGGGTCCGGGCCGCCCGGCCTGACTCCCGGTGGTCCGCACGAGCCCGGCGGCTTCGAGCCGCCCCAGGATCTGCGAGGTGGTCGGCTTCGAGAGCCCTGTCAGCTCGCCGATCCGGGTGCGGGTGAGCGGCCCGTGCGCGACGAGGAGATCGAGCGCGGCCCGATCGTTCATGACACGCAGCACGCTGGGGGTGCCGGGGGTGACCGCCATCGCCGCTCTGCCTCCTCGCAGGACTGTTAGGAAGGTTTCCTATCGGTGCGAGGAAGGTAAGGCGCGCGTGAAGGGGGCGTCAATAGCGAGCGGCCCCCGGTCGGCCAACTCGTTACCTTCGACGCCCGGCCGCTCCGGCCGCGCCCTCCCGGTCCGACCCCGGATCGGACTGCCGGTGTGTTCATAACAAGGCGCCCGGACAAGGGAGTTGAGGGCATAGAGTCGTCGTCCAGCAAACGCGCGAGTCCGCCCGTCCTGGTGGCCGACCCGGTAGCCGTTGTTCACACCGGCCAGGTCGAACCCGGCCAGGTCGAACCCCGCCAGGTGGAACTGGACGATCAGTCAGCGGCTTCGCCGCACCCGTACAGCGTCCCGTCAGGGCGTGTGCAGCAGGGGAGCGCCCGGCGGACGAAAGGGGTGGCCGCCCGCCCACCGGGCGCACGGCCACCCCCGTCACACACGAAGACCCGGATCGATGATCAGGCGGAGACGCCTTCGATCCGGGCCAGTGCCTCGTCCGCGCCGAACGGCTGCAAGTACGGCAGCCAGCGCGGGTCCCTATGCCCGGTCCCGATGATGCGCCAGGCCAGGCCCGACGGCGGGGCCGGTTTGTGGCGCAGGCGCCAGCCGATCTCCACCAGGTGGCGGTCGGCCTTGGTGTGGTTGCAGCGGCGGCACGACGCCACCACGTTGTCCCAGACGTGCTGACCCCCGCGGCTGCGCGGGATGACGTGGTCGACGCTGGTTGCGACGCCACCGCAGTACATGCACCGGCCGCCGTCACGGGCGAACAGCGCACGTCGGGTCAGAGGAACGGGCCCCCGGTAGGGAACCCGTACGAACCGCTTGAGCCGGACCACGCTGGGGGCGGGGACGGTACGGGTCGCACTGTGCATGAAGGCGCCGGACTCCTCGAGGCACGTGGCCTTGTTCTCGAGGACGAGTACGAGCGCGCGGCGGAGCGGTACGACGCCGAGCGGCTCGTACGACGCGTTGAGGACCAGGACATGCGGCACGGATGCCTCCTTGTACGCCGGCGGCGCGTGGCTCGCGCCGGGACGATCTCGTAGTCAGTCTCCCCTCATGGCTGGTCATGGCGCCACCATGTCCGCGTAACGGGCTGGGAGTGTTTTCGACCACACGTCCTTCATCCCCAGGCGGGCACGGCCTCTCCCTCGAACATGGCAACAATCCACACACGATGCCCCGTTAGTGTGGTGGGTCAGCCCGCACCCGTCCCCGAGCAACACCGAGGTACCCGCTGTGATCGCGACCGTCCTGCCGGCTTCCGACACGAAGGAACAGCCCACGCTCAAGGACGCCCAGGAGCAGGCCGGACAGGCCGCGAGCTGGGTCGAGCAGAACTGGTCCACCTGGCTGGGCATAGGCCTGCGGGTGCTGCTGATCGTCGTGATCGCGGTCGTGCTGCGGGTCGCCATCCGCCGCGCGATCACCAAGCTGATAGAGCGCATGAACCGCACCGCGCAGGCCGTCGACGGCACCGCGCTCGGTGGGCTCCTGGTGAACGTGGAGCGGCGGCGGCAGCGCTCGCAGGCCATCGGCAGCGTGCTCCGCTCGGTGGCGTCCTTCGTGATCCTCGGCACAGCCGCGCTCATGATCCTCGGCACTTTCGAGATCAATCTCGCACCGCTGCTCGCCTCCGCCGGTGTCGCCGGCGTGGCCATCGGCTTCGGCGCCCGCAACCTCGTGACCGACTTCCTCTCCGGCGTCTTCATGATCCTGGAGGACCAGTACGGCGTCGGGGACTCGATCGACGCCGGTGTCGCCTCCGGCGAGGTCATCGAGGTCGGCCTGCGCGTCACCAAGCTGCGCGGCGACAACGGCGAGATCTGGTACGTGCGCAACGGCGAGGTCAAGCGCATCGGCAACCTCTCCCAGGGCTGGGCCACCGCGGGCGTCGACGTCACCGTCCGCGCCGACGAGGACCTCGACAAGGTCAAGTCGGTGCTGGCCGAGGCCGGCGAGGCCATGAGCAAGGCCGAGCCGTGGAACGAGATGCTGTGGGGCCCCATCGAGGTGCTCGGCCTCGACAGCGTGCTGCTCGACTCGATGGTGGTGCGGGTCTCCGCCAAGACCATGCCCGGCAAGTCCCTGACCGTGGAGCGCGAGCTGCGCTGGCGCATCAAGCGCGCCTTCGACGAGTCCGGGATCCGGATCGTGGGCGGCGTCCCCGTGCAGGTCGACGGCGAGCCCGCGGTGGATCCGACGGCCGGCATGTCGGCGCCCTCGGCGTACGCGTCGACGACGTCGCCGCAGTCGCTGGCGGCTTCCCCGATACCGCCGGCGAATCTTTCGAAGTAGTCCCTACGACGCAGGGGGCGCCCGGAGATCCTCTCCGGGCGCCCCTGCGCGTGGCGGGACTCTCTTACGCCATCCGCAGGTACGCCGGATGCGTCGAGCGGCGCAGCAGGGGCAGCGCGGTCGCCGCGGCCAGGAGACAACAGCCGTAGACGGCGACGGGGACCAGGAGCGGGGCGGCCCACGGCACGTCCTGGTCCGTGGCGGAGGCGTACGCCGTGTGGATCGCCGTGCCACCGGCCGTGGCCAGGAGCAGGGCGGGGGCCAGCGGCAGGGCCGTCTCCAGGAGCAGGGCGCGGATCAGGACCCGGCGCGGCACCCCGCTCGCGGTCTGCGCGGCCAGGGCCCGGCGCCGGGACGACAGCGACTCCGCGACTCCCACGGCCAGCGCGGCCATGCTGATCAGGAGGGCGAGGGCGACGGCCGCCCCGGTGAGGTCGATGCCGAACGTGTAGTACTCGATGGACATGCCGAGGGTCCCCTCGCGCCGCTGTTCGTGCAGCCGGTCGATCAGGATCCGCCGGATGCCGATCAGGGCGACGCCGACGACCGTGACCAGGACGACCGCGGCGTGGCTGCGCGCCGCCGCCCAGGGATCCTCCTGGAGCCGGTGCGCGGCCAGCAGCGTGGCGGGCTTCTGCGCGCGCTCCGCGAGTCGCCGTCCCATCGTCCTCGCCGAGAAACCGGTGATCCACAGGGCGGCGGCCCCGGTGACCGCCACCGTGCCGATGACGATCATCGGCAGGACGGCGACCTGACCGCGGAAGCCCCGGGCCATGACCAGCACCACCGCCGCGGCCACCAGGAGCACCGGCAGGAACAGGCCCACCAGCAGCCCCGGCCCGCCGCGTGCCCGCTCCCGCCGCACGTGCCCGAGCGGTGAGGCGATGACCCGGCGCAGCGCGAACCGGCTCACCAGCGCCGCGAGGACCGGAACGGCCACGACCACCACGGCGGAGCCGGCCCACGCGACCGGGTCCGGCAGCCGTCCGACGGACAGCACGGCCACCGTGAACACGACGAGCCCGGCCACCGCCCCCACCAGGCACGCGAGCCCGGCCTCCAGAGCCGCGATCCGCCGCACCTGCTTCGGCCCCGCCCCCGACAGCCGCAGCCCGGCCAGGCGCCGGTCGCGGTGGACCGCGCCGATGCGGGCGCACTGCCCGAGGAAGCCGAGCACCGGCACCAGCAGGAGCAGCAGCGCCAGCACGAAGCCCTGCCGGGTGCCGGGCTGGTCCAACAGGCCGTACCCGTACGGGAACCAGACCTGGCCCCGGATGCTCGCCAGGGCCACCGCCCCGAGCGCGAAGAGCGTCGCCGCCCCCGCCCCCACCGCCGTCAGCGCGGCCCGCCGCCGCTCCAGCCGGTCGGCGCCCCGGGTCAGGAGCCAGGCGAGCCGCAGGTCGGACCCGGCACTCATCGCGCCACCTCCGACGCGGCGGACGACGAGCCCGACGGCATCGCGCCGAAGGCGTCCTGCACCACCCCGTCCTGGAGGCGCACCTCGCGGTCCGCGTACGCCGCCACCTGTGCCTCGTGCGTCACCAGGACCACCGCGGTGTGGGTCTCGCGCGTCGTGTGGACCAGCGACGCGAGGACCTGCTCCGTGGCCAGCGAGTCGAGCGCGCCGGTCGGCTCGTCGGCGAAGACGATCTTCGGCTCGGTCACCAGTGCCCGTGCCAGGGCGACCCGTTGGGCCTGGCCGCCGCTCATCTCGCCGGCGCGCAGCTCGCGCTGGCCGCGCACGCCGAACCGCTCAAGCCACGCGTCGGCCTCCGCCCGCGCCGCGGCCCGCGGTCGCCCGGCGAGCAGCAGCGGCAACGCCACGTTGTCCAGCGCGGACAGCTCGGGGATGAGCTGTCCGAACTGGAAGACGATGCCGAAGTCGGTGCGGCGCAGCTCGCTGAGGCGCTCCTCGTCGAGTCCGGCGAGGCGGGTGCCCTCGTACGCCACCGCGCCTGCGTCGGGGTGCACGATGCCGGCCAGGCAGTGCAGCAGCGTCGACTTGCCGCTGCCGCTGGCGCCCGTGACGGCGAGGATCTCGCCGGCGTGGACCTCGACGTCCGCGCCGCGCAGGGCGGGTGTCCTGCCGTAGGACTTCGTGAGCCCTTCGGCGACCAAGAGTGTGCTCATGCTGCGGTGACCTCCGCGGTCAAAGTGGTGAGCCGGGCGGCGGTGGTGGTCATCCAGCGCAGATCGGCGTCGAGGTGGGCGAGGGCGTAGTCGGCGGACAGGACGGTGGTGAGGTCGGCCTTCGGGTCGGTCTTCACCGCGGTCAGCTCGCGCATCCGGGCCATGTGCGCGGCGCGCTGGGCCAGCAGGTGCGCGGCGGGATCGGCGCCCTCCCCGACCGGGCTCCCGTCGGCGACGAGGATGGCGACGACGACCTTCGCGAAGATCTCGTTGGCGACGTGCGGGGCGGGCGGGGTGATCTCCCGGGCCCAGTCGAGCAGTTCACCGTGGCCCTGCTCCGTCGCCCGGTACAGGGTGCGTTCGGGGCCGCCGTCGGAGTCAGTGCTGTCGACCTCCACGAGGCCGTCGCGGACCAGGCGCTGCAAGGTCGTGTAGACCTGCGCGTAGGCCAGGGGGCGGGCCTGCGGGAACCGTTCGTCGTGGCGTCGCTTCAGGTCGTAGCCGTGGCGGGGTCCCGAGGCGAGCAGCCCCAGCAGGATGTGGCGGGTGCTCATGAGGTCAGTATGTACTGGGTATATGTACTGAGTACATAGCGACGCGTGGGGCGGCAGAAGTGGGAAGCAAGGTTCCGGTTCGCCGTGCGGCGGGACTCAGCTCACGCCCGGCTCACTGCGGAGCCACCGCGTACGCCTCCACCGACCACAGCGAGATCCCGTACTCCGTGGCCCGCTCGTCCCCGACCACCCGCACGAAGCGGACGTCCTTCGCGTCCATCCGGACCGCCTCGCGTCCGCCCTGGCCGTCGCGGACGGTCGCCGCCGTGCGCCAGGTGCGGCCGTCCGTGGAGGTCTGGACGCGGTAGGCCTTCGCGTACGCGTCCTGCCAGCGCAGGACGATCTGGCCGAGGCGCACGGGGGAGTCGAACTCCGCCTGCCACCACTCGCCGTCCTTCGCGGGGGAGGACCAACGGGACTCCGCGGAGCCGTCGTTGGCGCCGGACGCGGGGAAGTCCGGGGTCTCGTCCGCCGAGGACGTCGCCTTCGCGGTGCGGGCCAGGTCGGGACCGGCCGTGCGCGGGTAGGCGCGCACCGACACCGTGCGGGTCTCGTCGCCGAACGACACCGGGACCTCGTACGTCCCTGCGGGAGTGCCCCGGGGGACCGTCACCTCCACGGGGACGTCGACCTGCGTGCCGCGCGGGAGTTCGGACTTCTCGGGGACGTGCACACGGATGTCGTGCGGGGCCTTCGCCGTGAGCTTCCCGCGGACCGCGGCGGGGCGCTGCGACGTCAGGCGGGCCGTGATCCGCTGCGCGGCGCCGCCGATCTCCGCGTCGGCCTCGGTGCGGGCCAGGGAGAGCGCGGCGCTGGGCGTGTCCGCGTACCAGGGGACGAGGTGGCTGACCCGGTCCGTGCCCGTGACCCGTACCGCGTCCGCCCGCGTGTTCTTCGCCGGGAGTTCCGTGAAGCCGCCCTCCGCGAGGGCCCCCAGGCGCCGCCAGCCCTCGCCGGGGACGTGGATCTCGACCGTGCCCCGCGCGTCCGGGTCGGTGAGGACCGTGACCGTCGACAGGGCGCGCACGCGCGGGAGTTCGGCCGAGGGGCCCGTCGCCGCGTCCGCCCGGTCCGTGCCCGCCCACGCCGCGAACGCCTTCTGCGCCCGCGTCAGGAACGGGTCCAGCACGCCCTTGCCGACGGTGACCTGGCCGCTTCGCTTCAGGTCCGCGCGCAGGGACGACAGGCGGCGCGCGGCCTGCCAGGCGGCCGCGGTGTCACCGCGACCCGCCGCCTCCAGCATGTCGACGGCCGCCTCGCCCGCCGCGCCGTAGCGGCCCAACTTGTCGCTCCACGGCCGCACTTCGGACGCGAGCGCGGTGTCGTCGAGCGCGCCGGGCGTGCGCCGCATCACCGTGAACGCGGCGCGCAGCTCCTTCGCCGCCTTCTTGTTGCGGGCCGCGTCCGTCGTCGTACGGGCCTGCCAGAAGGCGGACAGGAGGGGCTGGAGGTACGCGGACTCCTCGGCGCCGAGGACCGAGGAGGCGTCGTTGCCCGCGAGGGCGGTGAGCGCCCGCCCGCGGGCGGTGTCGCCGTCCGCGAGGTCGTCGATCGCCGCCCTCCAGGAGTCCTGGGGGCGGTAGTCGCGCGGGTTCCACGCGTAGTCCGCGGCCGTGAAGAGCGGGATGCGGGAGGCCGCGGGCTGCTCCATCGCGGTGGCGAGGACCGCCGCCGAGCCGGACGCCACGGCCGGTTCGCGGCCGGTGTAGGGGCCGAGGAAGATACGGTCCTGCGCGTAGTCGTTGACCGGGTAGTTGTCCATCGTGAGCAACTGGTGCGCGCCGCCGAACGCCCGGTTGGCGCCCGCCAGTTCACCGCCCGTGATGGTGCGCGGGACCACGCCCACGCCGGTCCACGCGACCTCCACCGTGTCGTCCAGATCGCGGGCGAGCGCCGTACGGTACGCGGTCTTCCCGTCCTGGTAGTACTCGGTCGGCATCAGCGACAGCGGCTCGGCGCCCGGGTGGCGGTCGGCCAGGTGCTCCGCCACCGCGTTCGCGACGCGCGCCTGCGCCCTCGCCGCGGCCTGCGGCCCGGACCCGAACGCGCGGGCGTCCGACGCGCAGTGCCACTCGCTGTACGACACGTCCTGGAACTGGAGCTGGAACGCGCGCACCCCGAGCGCCCACATCGCGTCCAGCTTGCGGTTGAGGGCCTTCACGTCGTCGGGCGACGACATGCACATCGCCTGTCCGGGCGCGACGGCCCAGGCCAGCGTCACGTGGTTGGCGCGGGCCCGCTCGGCCAGCTCGCGGAAGTCGGCACGCTGCTGCGCCGGGTACGTCTCGCGCCAGCGGGCCTGGCGGTACAGGTCGTCGCCCGGCGCGTACAGATAGCGGTTCTGCTTGGTGCGGCCCATGAAGTCGAGCTGCTCCAGGCGCTGCCGGGTCGTCCACGGCGTTCCGTAGAAGCCCTCGGTGAGGCCGCGGACCGCCGTGCCCGGCCAGTCCCGTACGACGACGCCCGCGACGGACCGCCCGTCGAGGAGCTGCCGGAACGTCTGCACCGCGTGGAACAGGCCGTCGTCCCCGATGCCCTCCATGGCCACGCTCGGGCGTCCGGCCGTGTGCCCGACGGCGATGCGGTAGCCGCCGGACGGCAGGTCGCGGCGGGCCGTCGCGCCGAGGCCGCGCAGCACCGTGTCGAGGGAACCGGCCGCGCTGTTGCGGGAGTCGGGCCGGTAGTCCCCGGCGCCCGCCGACGTCTCGGGCACCGCGGAACCGGTCCGCACCACGAGCCCCGACCCGGCGGGCACGGCGGAGTCGTCGGCGACCTGCCGGATCTCGCGCGCCCCGGCGTCGCGCAGCGCCGTGCGCAACGCCTCCACCGCGTACGGGTCGGTCCCCGACGGGACGACGAGCACCACGTCGTCCGAGACCGTGACCCCATGGGCCGAGGCCTTCAGCGACTGCGGCCGCGGCCACACTGACGGCAGCCCCGCGTCCGACTCCGTTTTCCCGGCGGTGCCCGACGTGGTCCCCGGCGCCGGCGGAGCGGCGACCGCTCCCGTGGCCCCGCCCAGCGTCCCCGCGATGACGGCGACCGCCAGAGCGGCCGCCCTCTTCCTGCGCCGGAGCTGCACGGCCTACTCCTCAACGAAGATCTACGGGATCAGAGCTTTCCCAGGGTGGCTACCGACCCCACCACTCACCGGGGCAGGGTGTCAACGCCCGTGGCCGTTGTGCCGCAATTGCCCCGACGGGGCGTGGTGCGACCAGTGAAGTTCTTCCGGTTTTCCCGGTCCCCTGGCCAATTTCCTTTCGTCGTACACAATGTGACCAGCAACACGTTGCCCGTACTGACAGGTCTGCGGCCGCGCCCGCTGGGTAGGGGTCACGACTCACGACGGACCCGCATCACGAAGGAGGCCACTGTGGCCGCATCGGCGCATCTCCTGCTCTCGGCCCTCTCCAAACAGGCGGAACCCCTGTACCCCGGGGACCTCCTGGATCCGCTGGAGCCCGGAGCCGACACCACCACGTACTCCTACGAAGCACCCCTGACCAGCGAACCGGCCTTCGCCGACTACGCCCCGCTGACGTCCGAGCCGCCCATGGCCGACGAGGCGCCCCTGACTTCCGAGCCCACTCCGAGCGGCCTGGCCGCGGGATGAGCCTGGCCCGGCTCGCCGCCCTGCACGGCGTGGCCACGTCCTACTCACCGGCGCCCGGCCGCACGGTCCGCGCCTCCGACGCCGCGGTGACGGCCGCACTCGCGGCGCTCGGCGTGGACGCCGGGTCGCCGGACGCGCTGCGGGACGCGCAGGCGCGGGCGGAGAGCCGCCTGCTGCCGCCGACCGTGGTGGCCGCCGCCGACGGACGGATGCCGTCCTGGGCGCCGACGCTGCCCGCGGGCTCGCGGATCGCGCTGTGCCGGGAGGGCGACGACCGGTTCGCCCCCTGGAACCCGGGCACCCCGACCGCGCCGGGCGTGCACCGGCTGCGCGTCACCGCGCCCGACGGCCGCGCCGCCGAGGTCCACCTCGTCGTGGCGCCGTCCCGCGCCCCGCAGCCGCCCGAGCGCACCCACGGACTCCTCGTCCAGCTGTACTCCCTGCTCTCCCAGCACTCCTGGGGCATGGGCGACCTCGCCGACCTGGCCGATCTCGCGTCCTGGTCGGCCCGCACCCACGGCACCGGATTCCTCCAGGTCAACCCGTTGCACGCGGCCGTACCCGCGGGCCCCGACGGCGGCACCGACCCGTCCCCGTACCGCCCCTCCTCCCGCCGCTTCCCCGACCCGGTGCACCTGCGGATCGAGGACATCCCCGAGTACGCCTACGTGCCCGCGCGCACCCGCGACGCCGCACGGCTGCGGGAATCCGTCCTGGACAAGGGCGAGTTGATCGACCGGGACGCGGTGTGGGCGCTCAAGCGCGAGGCCCTCGAAGCCGTCCACCAGGTGCCGCTCTCCCCGGGCCGCCGCGCCGCCTACTGCGACTTCCTCGCCGCACAGGGCACCGCCCTGGAGGACCACGCCACCTGGTACGCGCTCGCCGAGCGGTACGGCCCCGACCGGCACACCTGGCCCACGGCCCTCCAGGACCCGCGCTCGCCCGAAACGGCCGCCGCGCGGCGGGAGTTGATGGACCGCGTCGACTTCCACTGCCGGCTCGCCTGGCTCACCGACGGCCAGCTCGCCGCCGCCCAGCGGGCCGCCCGCGAGGCCGGCATGCCGATCGGGCTCGTGCACGACCTCGCGGTCGGCGTGCACCCGGGCGGCGCGGACGCCTGGGCGCAGCGCGACGTCTTCGCGCAGGGCATGAGCGTGGGAGCGCCGCCGGACGCGTTCAACGCGCGCGGCCAGGACTGGGGCCTGCCCCCGTGGCGCCCCGACCGCCTCGCCGAGACCGGGTACGCGCCCTTCCGCGAACTCCTGCGGGGCCTGATGCGGCACGCGGGCGCCGTCCGCATCGACCACGTGATGGGCCTCTTCCGGCTCTGGTGGATCCCGGAGGGCCAGGCGCCGACCGAGGGCACGTACGTCCACTACGACGCCGAGGCCATGCTCGCCGTGCTGGTCCTGGAGGCGTCGCGTGCGGGCGCGTACGTCATCGGCGAGGACCTCGGGACCGTCGAGCCCGGCGTGCGCGAGACGCTGGGCGAGCACGGGGTGCTCGGGACGTCCGTGCTGTGGTTCGAGCGCGCCTACGGACCCGAGGGCGACGGACGTCCGGTGCCCGCCGACGACTGGCGTACGGACTGCGTCGCCACCGCCACCACCCACGACCTGCCGTCGACGGCTGCCCGGCTGACCGGCGACGACGTGCGGCTGCGCCGGCGGCTCGGCCTGTCCACGGCCTCACCGGACGAGGCCGCGGCGGAGGTGGGGGAGTGGCTCACCCTCTTCGCCCGGCTCGGGCTGCTGCGCGACGGGCACGACGAGGAGGAGGAGATCCGGGCCGTGCACCGGTTCCTGCTGCGCACCCCGGCCCGCATGATCGGCGTCTGGCTGCCCGACCTCGTGGGCGACCGGCGGCCGCAGAACCTGCCGGGGACCTGGACCGAGTACCCCAACTGGCGGCTGCCCGTCGCCGACCCGACCGGGCGCCCCGTCACCCTGGAGGAGCTGGCCGCCTCGCCCCGCGCGCACGCCCTTCTCCGGGAGCTCTGGGACGGCTCCGTGCCCCTTACAGGCCCCCCGGGCGCGCGGCGCGCTTAGGCGTTCGCTACGTTGGCACCGTGGACAAGAAGAACGCCCTGCGCGCCGGCGCCCTGGCCTCCGGTACGACGCTGATGATGCTGCTCATGTCGTCCCCCGCGCTCGCGCTGACGCGCGACGACGGTGACGACCCGGGCACCAACGGCCTGAGCGTGATCGAGACGCTCGGCCTCTACGTGGCCGCTCCGATCGTGCTGTTCCTGGTCATCGCCGGTCTGGTGGTGCTCGGCGACAAGTCCCGCAAGCAGCAGAAGCAGGGCTGACCCGCACGCTTTCCCGTCGAGGGCATCCACGGCGCGCACCCGCGCCGTGGATGCCCTCGACGCGTTCACCCCTGCGGGTCCTGCCCGTCCCGGTCCGCGTCCGCTTCCCGTCCCGCTCAGGGCGTCTCGGCCGTCAGATAGCGCTGCACCGTCGGGCCAAGCCAGTCCACGATCTCCTCGCGGCTCATCGCCACGCTCGCCGGGAAGCGCAGCACGTACCGCGTCAGCGCGAGCCCGAGCACCTGTGACGCGCCCAGCGCCGCCCGCGCCGGGGCCTGCTCGGGGTCGGGGCAGACCTTCCTGGCCACCGGGATCAGCTGGTCGCGCAGCACACCCTGCATCCGCTCGGCGGCGGCCTGGTTCGTGGTGCCGACCCGCAGCAGCGCGGTGAGCACCTCGTTCTCCTCCCACAGCGCCAGGAAGTGGCCCACCAGCGTGCGGCCGATCTCCTCACGCGCGATGCCCGCCGGGTCCGGCAGCTTCAGGTCGAGGGTGACGGCCGACGCGAAGAGACCTTCCTTGTTCCCGAAATAGCGCATCACCATGGACGGGTCGATCCGGGCGTCACGCGCGATGGCGCGGATCGTCGCCCGCTCGTACCCGTCCGCGGCGAACCGTTCACGGGCCGCGCCGAGGATCGCGGCGCGGGTGGCGTCGGACCGCCGGGCCACCTGCGTCGCCTGCTGCTTCTCACTCATGCCAACAAACGTAGGCCAACACGTGTTGACAGTCCAGACGTGCGGCTCTACGTTTGCCAACAAGCGTTGACCAACAGGTGTTGACCAACAGGTGTTGGCGCACCGCAGTCGCAGTCGCAGTCGCTTTCGCAGCGCAGTCGTAGGAGGCCACCATGAACGGCACCACGAACGGCACCACGAACGACCGCACGGGCGTCGGCTCCGTCCTCGTCGTCGGCTCCGGGCCCACCGGCCTGCTGCTCGCCGGGGACCTCGCCGCCGCCGGTGTGCCCGTCACCCTCGTCGAGAAGCGCGCCCGCACGATCAGCAACCTCTCCCGCGCCTTCGTCGTCCACGCCCGCACCCTGGAGCAGCTCGACGCGCGGGGTCTGGCCGACGAGATCGAGGAGAGGGGCCAGGTCCTCGACCGGCTGCGGCTGTTCGGGCGCCTCACCGTCGACCTCGGCGACCTGCCCTCCCGGTTCAACCACCTCCTCGTCGTCCCGCAGTACGAGGTCGAGAAGGCGCTGGCGCGGCGTGCCGTCGAGGCCGGGGTCTCCTTCGCGTACGAGACCGAGGTGACGGGCCTGACGCAGGGCACGGACGGCGTCACCCTTCAAGTCCGCACGGCGGACGGGGAGTCGAAGGAGATGAGCGCCGCGTACGTCGTCGGGACCGACGGCATGCGCAGCGCGGTGCGGGAGGCCGTGGGGCTGCCCTTCCCCGGCAGGTCCGTGATCCGCTCCGTCGTCCTCGCCGACGTGCGGCTCGCCGAGCGGCCCGAGAACCTGCTCACCGTGAACGCCGTCGGCGACGCCTTCGCCTTCATCGCGCCGTTCGGCGACGGCTACTACCGCGTCATCGGCTGGAACCGCGCCCACGACGTGCCGGACTCCACCCCGCTCGACCTCGACGAGATCAAGGAGATCGCCCGGCTCGCCCTCGGCCGCGACTTCGGCATGCACGACGCCCGCTGGATGTCCCGCTTCCACAGCGACGAACGCCAGGCGCCCGCCTACCGCGTGGGCCGCGTCCTGCTCGCCGGGGACGCCGCGCACGTGCACACCCCGGCCGGCGGCCAGGGCATGAACACCGGCCTCCAGGACGCCGCGAACCTCGGCTGGAAGCTGGCGGCGGTCCTCAACGGCCGTGCGGACAAGGCCCTGTTGGACACGTACCAGGCCGAGCGGCACCCCGTCGGCCGGGCGGTCCTGCGCAGCAGCGGCGGCATCGTGCGGATGGCGATGGCCAGGCGCCCCTGGACGCTCGCCGCCCGCGCCGTCCTCACCGGCCTCGTCGACCGGGTCCACCCCGCCCGGGACCGCGCCCTCGGGCAGATCACCGGCATCGGCTTCCGCTATCCGGCCGCCAAGGGCGCCCACGCGCTCGTCGGCAGGCGCGTCCCCGATGTCGCCCTGCGCGGCGGCACCCGGCTCTACGAGGCCTTGCGCGACGGCGAGTTCGTGCTGATCCTGCCCGAGGAGGCCGAGCACAAGGGCGGCCCGGTCCGCGTCGAGCACTGGGCGAGCGACCGGCGGACGGCGCTGCTCGTACGCCCCGACGGATACGCGGCGTGGGCGAGCGAGCCGGGGAAGAGGGGAGTTATCTCCACCGACGTGCCCGAGGAGTTCGCCGGATACTCCTTGCAGTAGACGGGTCGAGCAGGGGAGCCGGGGGATGAAGAGGGTCGAGGCGCTGAAGCGCAGCCACCGACTGTGGTGGCTGTCGGTGGTGTCCATGCACTGGTCGGCGACGGTGGGGATCGCGGTGTGGACGCCCGTCCCCGGGTTCCTGCCGTGGGCCACGGCCGGCATGCGCCGCCACGTGGACCGCGAGCGGGCGCTCGCCGGCACATGGTCGGGGATCACGGTCGAGGCCTCGCCCGCGGTCCCGCTCGGGCACGAGAAGGAGCGCCGGGGCCTGGTCGCCCGCTACCGCTGGCTCCTGGAGGACCCGCAGCGGCTGCGCGAGTGGCGCTGGGTGACGGTGTACGGGTTCGTGGCCGGCCTGATCGTCAGCGTGCCGGTCGGTCTCGTCGGATACGGCCTGTGGGGCGTGTTCCTCGCCGCGTTCGGCCCGTACCTGGCGCGGGACGCCGGCTGGGAGGGCCTCTGGTACATGTTCGTGCACGTCCAGAACGTGCCGACCGGGCTCATGGCGGGGCTGCTCGGCCTCGGCATCGCGAGGACCGGCCTGTGGCTCGCGCCCCGCGCCGTGACCCGGCACGCCCGCTTCGTGAAGGCGGCACTGGCGCCCAGCGAGCAGGAGCTGATGGCGGCCCGCATCGCGCACCTCGCCGCGACCCGCTCCGACGCCGCCGACTCCTCCGCCGCCGAACTCCGGCGCATCGAGCGTGATCTGCACGACGGGGCCCAGGCCCGCCTGGTCGCGATGGGCATGACGCTGGACGCCGCCGAGCACCGCCTCTCCGAGGACCCGGAGGCCGTGCGGGCGCTGCTCGCCGAGGCCCGCGCCTCGTCCGTCGCCGCGCTCCAGGAACTGCGCGACCTCGTCCGCGGCATCCATCCGCCGGTCCTCGCCGACCGTGGACTCGCCGACGCCGTACGGTCGTTGGCGCTCCTGAGCCCGCTCTCCGCGGAGGTCACGATCGACCTCCCCGCGCGCCCCGAGCCGCCGGTCGAGTCCGCCGTCTACTTCGCGATCGCCGAGACCGTGACGAACGCGGCGAAGCACGCCGACGCCGAGCGGCTGTGGATCGACATCGCCTACGATCCCGAGCGCACCGCCCTGCGGGTCGGCGTGGGCGACGACGGCCGCGGCGGCGCCGATCCGTCCCGCGGCACCGGACTGGCCGGTGTCGAGCGCCGCCTGGCCACCTTCGACGGCGTCCTCGCCGTGCACAGCCCGGTCGGCGGCCCGACCCAGATCTCGATGGAGGTGCCGTGCGTGTTGTCGTCGCCGAAGACCACTTCCTGCTGAGGGACGGTCTCGTACGGCTCCTCGGCGCGTACGGCCACGAGGTCGTCGCCGCCGTGGACAACGGCCCGGAGCTGCTGGGCGCCCTCGTCACCGAGAAACCCGACGTCGCGATCGTCGACGTACGCCTGCCGCCGGACTTCTCCGACGAGGGCCTGCGGGCGGCGCTCGCGGCCCGCGCACAGGTGCCGGGGCTCCCGGTGCTGCTGCTCTCGCAGTACGTGGAGCCGCTGTACGCGCGGGAGTTGCTGGCCGACGGCGCCGGGGGCACCGGCTACGTCCTCAAGGACCGGGTCACGAACGGCGCCGAGTTCCTGCGGACCATCGGGCAGGTCGCCGACGGCGGGACCGTGATGGACCCCGAGGTGGTGTCCAAGCTGCTGGCCCGCAAGGTCCGTGACCGGCGCGTCGGATCCCTCACCGCACGCGAGCACGAGGTCCTCGGACTGCTCGCGCAGGGACGCTCGAACGCGGGCGTGGCGGAGGCGCTCGTCGTCACCGAGAAGGCCGTGGCCAAGCACATCGGCAACATCTTCACGAAGCTCGGCCTCTACCCGGGGGAGAGCGACAACCGCCGGGTCCTCGCGGTGCTCGCGTACCTGGAGGCGTGAGCGGCGTCTCGTGGTTGGTAGCCTGCCGCGATGAGCGAGGCGTTGGACGAGGGGCCGTTCTTCCACGGGACGAAGGCCGCACTGCGGGTCGGGGACCACCTCACCGCCGGGTTCCGGTCCAACTACCGGCCCGAGATCGTGATGAACCACATCTACTTCACCGCGCTGCGCGACGGCGCGGGGCTCGCCGCCGAGCTGGCCGCCGGGGACGGGGAACCGCGCGTGTACCTCGTCGAGCCGACCGGGGAGTTCGAGAACGACCCCAACGTCACCGACAAGAAGTTCCCCGGCAACCCCACCCGCTCCTACCGCAGCGAGCAGCCGCTGCGCATCCTCGGCGAGGTCACCGACTGGGTGCGGCAGACGCCCGAGGCCCTCCGGATGTGGCGGGACCGGCTGGCCGCGATCCGCGAGGACGACGGCGCCGAGATCATCAACTGACGCGACGGACGGCCCGCCCCGATTTGCCGAACCGGCAACACCGGCCGGGGGCGGCGACCGCGCGGAGGCATGATCGACGTATCGCAGCAGCCGCACCGCGCGACCCGGAGGTCCCCATGGCGCAGCCGTCCGCCCTCGCCCCCGTCCACCGTCTCGTCCCCTCGCCCGCCGGGCGCGTCCACCTCGTGGAGCAGGGGGAAGGGCCCCTCGTCCTGCTGATCCACGGCTTCCCGGAGTCCTGGTACTCATGGCGGCGGCAGCTGCCCGTCCTCGCCGACGCCGGGTACCGGGCCGTCGCCGTCGACGTCCGCGGATACGGGCGCTCGTCGCGGCCCGACCGGGTCGACGCGTACCGGATGCTGGAGCTCGTCGAGGACGGCGTCGCCGTGGTCGAGGCGCTGGGGGCGGACCACGCCATGGTCGTCGGCCACGACTGGGGCGCCGGGATCGCCGCGCACTCCGCGCTGGTGCGGCCCGACGTGTTCCGCGCCGTGGCGATGCTGAGCGTGCCCTACGCCCCGCGCGGCGGACCCCGGCCCAGCGAGGTGTTCGCCGGGACGGGCGGCGGGCCCGAGGAGTTCTACGTCTCGTACTTCCAGGAGGCCGGGCGGGCCGAGGCGGAGATCGAGCCGGACGTGCGCGGCTGGCTCGCCGGGTTCTACGCCGCGCTGTCCGCCGACACCATGCCCGGACCCGACGCCCCCGACCCGCACCTCGTCACGCGCGGCGGACGGCTGCGGGACCGGTTCCCTGCCGGGCTCCCGCACTGGCTGAGCGAGAGCGAACTCGACGTGTACGCGGGGGAGTTCGAGCGTACGGGGATGCGCGGCGCGCTGAACCGCTACCGGAACATGGACCGGGACTGGGAGGATCTGGCCGGCTTCGACGGGGCCGCCCTCGCGCAGCCGTCGCTGTTCGTCGGCGGGACGAGGGACGCCTCCACCATGTGGCTCTCCGACGCCATCGACGCGTTCCCGAAGACGCTCCCCGGGCTCGTCGGCTCGCACCTGCTCGACGGCGCCGGGCACTGGATCCAGCAGGAGCGCGCCGACGAGGTCAACCGGCTTCTGGTGGAGTGGCTCGCGGTCGCACGGTCAGCTCCATGAGCGGGAGGGTGCGGCCGGGGACCGAGCCCGACGGGATCGCCCCCGTGCGCCGGCCGCCCATCGCCTCGTAGAACGGCACCGCGTTCGGGTCCGCCGCCCAGCGGACCGTCGTGAACCCCGTGGCGGCGGCCGTCGCGCGCACATGCGCGAACAGAAGGCGGCCCACGCCGAGCCCCATCGCCTCCGGGTCCACGAACATCAGCCCCAACTCGCCGTGCGGCGGCGCTCCTTCGAGCGTCGCGAGGCCGAGGACCCGGCCGTCGTCGGATTCCGCCACGGCCGTGCGGCGCGCCGCGATCTCGTCCGCCGCGAGCGTCAGCTCGGCCACGCACGCCGCCATGAACGCCTCGTCGTAGCCCCAGTGCGCCTTCGAGCGCAGGGCGAGCGCCGTGAGTTCCGCCGCCTCGTCGGGGCGGGCCCGCCGGATCCGTACCGTCCGCGTACGCGTCATGGGCCCAGCGTAGGCCGCGTTACGTTGTGCCGTATGAGCGAACGAGTGCCGGGGCCCGACCGGTGGGACGTGAAGAAGCTGGTCATCCTGCGGACCCTGCGCGAGCGGGACACCGTGACGGCCACCGCCCAGGCCCTCCTCATGACCCCGTCCGCCGTCTCGCAGCAGCTCACCAACCTCGCGAAACAGCTCGGCGTGACGCTCCTCGAAGCGCAGGGGCGGCGGGTGCGGCTCACCGACGCCGCGCACCTCGTGCTGCGCCACGCGGAAGCCGTCTTCGCCCAACTGGAGCGCGCAGACGCCGAGTTGGCGGCGTACACGCACGGCGAGGTGGGTGAGGTGCGGGTCGCCGCGTTCTCCACCGCCGTGCCCGCCCTCGTGGTGCCCGCCGTACGGGCGCTGCGCGCCGCGCACCCCGGGGTCACCGTGCGGGTGCGCGAGGCCGAGGCCGGGGAGGCGTACGAGCTGCTCGCCGCCGGTGACGTGGACCTCGCCCTCTCCCTCGCGGCGCACGCGCCGACCGCCCGCGACCCGAAGTTCACGCGGGTGCCGCTGCTCGCCGACCCGCTGGACGTGGCCCTGCCCGCCGGGCATCCGCGCGCCGGGCGGCCGGGGCTGCGGCTCGCCGATCTCGCCGGAGAACCGTGGATCTTCGGCGGGTCGGGGCCCTGGTCGGAGATCACCACCGCCGCCTGCGAGGCCGCCGGGTTCGTGCCCGAGCAGGCACACAGCGCGGCCGGGTGGACGGCGATCCTCGCCATGGTCGAGGCGGGGATGGGCGTCGCGCTGGTGCCGCGGATGGCGGCGGCGCGGCGGGACGGCGTCGCGATGTGCGCGCTGGGCGCCGACCGTCCCGTACGGCATGTGGTGGCGGCCGTGCGGAAGGGGGCGGAGGAGGGCGGCGCGGTGCGGCGGGTGCTCGACGCGCTGCGGGAGGCGCCGGCGCCCGCCTAGCCGAACGTTCAGTTCTGCTGAACAAGTACGTCGAAAACTTTCGATGGACCTGAGGGATTGCCGGGGCCGATGGTGGAGCCATGACCACGACCCCGAACCACCAGGACCCGCACGCCAACGACGCCGCCCCCTACGGCGGCGGTGACCCGTACGCCGACTACCGCACCTTCGGTGACGCCGACGCCTTCACCGACCTCGTCGACCTCGCCGACCGGCGGCTCGGCGCCGGGGTCATCGCCGCCAACGACGAGTTCTTCGCGATGCGCGAGAACCTCCTCGTCCGCGAGCGGGCCGTCTTCGACCCGGAGCACTTCGGGCACAAGGGCAAGGTCATGGACGGCTGGGAGACCCGGCGCCGCCGCGGCACCCAGGACGAGCCGTTCCCCGCGCCGGGCGAGCACGACTGGGCGATCGTGCGGCTCGGCGCGGCCGGTGTCATCCGCGGCGTGATCGTCGACACCGCCCACTTCCGCGGCAACTACCCGCAGCGCGTCAGCCTCCAGGCCGCCTCGGTACCGGGCGCGCCCGGCCCGGACGAGCTGCTCGGCGACGACGTGAAGTGGGAGGAGATCGTCGCGCCGAGCCAGGTGCGCGGCCACGCCGCCAACGCCTTCGCCGTCACCTCCGAACGCCGCTTCACGCACGTCCGGGTCTGCCAGCACCCCGACGGCGGGATCGCGCGGCTGCGGGTGCACGGCGAGGTCGTCCCGGACCCGGAGTGGCTCGACCTGCTCGGCACGTTCGACCTGGTCTCCGTACTCCACGGGGGTGTGTACGAGGACGCGTCGGACAGGTTCTACTCGTCGCCGACGCAGATCATCCTGCCGGGCACGTCACGGAAGATGGACGACGGCTGGGAGAACCGGCGGCGCCGCGTGCACGGCACGAACGACTGGGTGCGCTTCCGCCTCGCGGCGCAGGGGACGATCCGGGCCGTCGAGATCGACACGGCCTGTCTGAAGGGGAACGCGGCGGGGTGGATCGCGCTGAGCGGGCGCGACGGGGAGACGGGGGAGTGGTTCGAGATCATCCCGCGGACCCGGTTGCAGCCGGATACGCTGCACCGCTTCCCGCTGGCCGCGGAGGCGGTCGCCACGCATGTGCGGCTGGACGCGTTCCCTGACGGGGGCGTGGCGCGGATGCGGGTGCACGGGGCGTTGACGGAGGCGGGTCGCTCGGCGCTGGAGGAGCGCTTCCGTCGGGGGTGATGCGGTTCGTCGCGGGCTGCGGGTTGCGTCGTGACCAGCCCCCACCGGGCCGCAGCCCGCAAGGGACCGCGACCCGGCAGAAGGCCACCGGGATCCGGTTACGCGTCCGCGGCCTGCGCCTTGAGCGCGCGGTCGACTCCCGAGCGGGACTCCGAGACGAGACGGCGCAGGGCCGCGGTCGGGGCCGCCGAGGCCAGCCACTCGTCCGTCAGCGCGAGCGTGTCCTGCGAGACCTGGATCGACGGGTACAGGCCCACCACGATCTGCTGCGCCATCTCGTGCGAGCGGGAGTCCCACACGTCCTTGAGCGCCGCGAAGTACTTCCCGGTGTACGGCGCGAGCAGCTCGCGCTGGTCGGTCTGGACGAAGCCGCCGATCACCGCCTCCTGCACCGCGTTCGGCAGCTGGTCGGAGTCGACGACCGACGCCCACGCCTCCGCCTTGGCCTCCGGCGTCGGACGCGCGGCCCGCGCGGTCGCCGCGTGGCGCTCACCGGCGGCGGTCTTGTCGCGGTCGTACTCGGCGCCGATCTCCGACTCGTCGTAGCGCCCGGTCGCGGCGAGGCGCTCCACGAACGCCCAGCGCAGCTCCGTGTCGACGGCCAGGCCCTCGATGGTCTCGCGGCCCTCCAACAGGGCGACGAGCAGGTCGAGTTGCTGCGGGGTGCGGGCCGTCGCCGCGAAGGCGCGGGCCCACGCCAACTGGTGGTCGCCGCCCGCCTCCGCGGTCCGCAGGTGCGTGAGGGTGGCCTCCGTCCAGCGGGACAGGAGCGCGTCCCGGTGGGCCGGCGCCGCGTACAGGTCGATGGCCAGCTTGACCTGACGGTGCAGCGACTGGACCACGCCGATGTCGGACTCCTTGGCGATGCCCGACAGGACCAGGTCCAGGTACGCGCCGGCCGACAGCTCGGCGTCCCGCGTCATGTCCCAGGCCGACGCCCAGCACAGCGCGCGCGGCAGCGACGACTCGAAGTCGCCGAGGTGCTCGGTGACGAAGGCCAGCGACTGCTCGTCGAGGCGGACCTTCGCGTACGACAGGTCGTCGTCGTTGAGCAGGATCACGTCCGGACGGTGCTTGCCGACGAGGTCGGGGACCTGCGTCGACTCCGTGGCGGTGACGTCGAGTTCGACGCGCTCGCCGCGCAGCAGCTTGCCGCTGTCGTCGTCGAGGTCGTAGAAGCCGATCGCGATCCGGTGCGGGCGCAGCGTCGACGTGCCCTTCGCGCCCTCGGGCAGCGCCGGGGCCTCCTGGCGGATCGCGAACGACGTGATGACGCCGTGCTCGTCCGTCTCGATCTCGGGACGCAGGACGTTGATGCCCGCCGTCTCCAGCCACGCCTTCGACCAGGCCTTCAGGTCGCGGCCGCTGGTCTCCTCCAGCGCGCCGAGCAGGTCCGACAGGCGCGTGTTCCCGAACGCGTGCCGCTTGAAGTACGCCTGCACGCCCTGGAAGAACTCGTCCATGCCGACGTAGGCGACGAGCTGCTTGAGGACCGAGGCGCCCTTCGCGTACGTGATGCCGTCGAAGTTGACGAGGACGTCGTCGAGGTCGTTGATCTCCGCCATGATCGGGTGCGTCGACGGCAGCTGGTCCTGCCGGTACGCCCACGTCTTCATGGAGTTGGCGAACGTCGTCCACGAGTGCGGCCACTTCGAGTCCGGCGCGTACGCCTGGCAGGCGGCCTCGGCGAAGGTGGCGAACGACTCGTTCAGCCACAGGTCGTTCCACCACTCCATGGTGACGAGGTCGCCGAACCACATGTGCGCCAGCTCGTGCAGGATCGTCGCCGCCCGCACCTCGTACGCGGCGTCCGTGACCTTCGAGCGGAACACGTACTGGTCGCGGATGGTGACCGCGCCCGCGTTCTCCATCGCGCCCGCGTTGAACTCCGGCACGAACAGCTGGTCGTACTTGGGGAAGGGGTACTGGTAGTCGAACTTCTCCTGGAACCAGTCGAAGCCCTGCCGCGTCACCTCGAAGATCGCGTCCGAGTCGAGGTGCTCGGCGAGCGAGGGACGGCAGTAGATGCCGAGCGGCACGCTCTGGCCGTCCGGACCCTCGTACGAGGAGTGGACGCTGTGGTACGGGCCGACGATGAGCGCCGTGATGTACGTCGACATGCGCTGCGTCGGCTCGAAGACCCAGAGGTCGTCCTTGGGCTCCGGCGTGCGGGAGTTGGAGATCACGGTCCAGCCGGTCGGCGCCTTCACGGTGAACTGGAAGGTGGCCTTCAGGTCCGGCTGCTCGAAGGAGGCGAACACGCGGCGGGCGTCCGGCACCTCGAACTGCGTGTACAGATAGGCCTGTTGGTCGACCGGGTCGACGAAGCGGTGCAGGCCCTCACCGGTGTTCGTGTACGCGCAGTCGGCCACGACCCGCAGTTCGTTCGGGCCCGCCTCCAGGTGCGTCAGCGCGATCCGCGAGTCACGGAAGACGGCGGCGACATCGAGGGAGCGGCCGTTGAGGACCACCTCGTGCACGCCGTCCGCGATGAGGTCGATGAAGGTCTCCGCGCCCGCCTCGGCGCTGTCGAAGCGCACGGTGGTCGCGGAGCGGAACGTGCCGCCCTCCTGCGCGCCGGAGAGGTCGAGATCGATCTCGTAAGAGTCAACGGTGAGCAGCTTCGCACGCTGCTGCGCCTCTTCACGGGTCAGATTGGTGCCAGGCACGCGGTCATCTCCTAGTGCGGTCTACGTTCATGACGTTTTCGGTCATCCTTCCACGCGCGATGAGTGAACGCGATGTCCGTTTTCCGCCGGTGAACGCGGGCGCCCGGGACCAGCCTGGACGCATGACCAGATACACCGCACGCCCCATCGACGCCGTGGCCCTCAAGGAGCTGCGCACCACCGACGACGCGGGCCGCGCCTGCGTCCCGTACACCGCGACCGACGCCGACGCGGGCTCCCCGCTGCGCTGCTGCCTCAAGCCCGTCGAGGAGGGCGAGCGGATCGCCCTCGTCTCGTACGCGCCGCTGCGCCGCTGGGCGGCGGAGACGGGCGCGCACCCCGGGGCGTACGACGAGCAGGGGCCGGTCTTCGTCCACGCCACGCCCGACGACTGCCCGGGACACGTCCCTGACGAGGACCGCTACCCCTTCGACCGGCCCGGCGCCCGGCGCACCGTGCGGCGCTACGACGCGCGCGGGCACATCGCCGGGGGCGCGCTCCTGGAGATCCCGGACAGCGCGACGGCCGGGTTCGACGCCGCCTTCGATGAGGCGTTCGCCGACCCGGCCGTGGTGCTCGTACACGTCAGGGCGCTGGAGTACGGCTGCCTGCACTTCGAGGTGCGGCGGCCGACGGCTCCCTGAGGCGCTGCTCCGGCGGTTACTTGCCGGACAGCTCGGCGGCGACGAGCTCCGCGATCTGCACCGCGTTCAGCGCGGCGCCCTTGCGGAGGTTGTCGCCCGAGACGAAGAGGGACAGGCCGTTGTCGACCGTCTCGTCGGGGCGGATACGGCCCACGAAGGAGACGTCCTTGCCCGCGGCCTCCAGCGGCGTCGGGATGTCGGAGAGGGCGACGCCCTCGGCGCCGGCCAGGATCTCCGTGGCGCGCTCGACCGAGAGCGGGCGGGCGAAGCGGGCGTTGATCTGGAGCGAGTGGCCCGAGAAGACGGGGACGCGCACGCAGGTGCCGGAGACCTTGAGGCCGGGGATCTCCAGGATCTTGCGGGACTCGTTGCGGAGCTTCTGCTCCTCGTCCGTCTCGTTCAGGCCGTCGTCGACGATCGCGCCCGCGAGCGGCAGGACGTTGAAGGCGATGGGGCGCTTGTAGACGTTCGGCTCGGGGAAGTCGACGGCGCCGCCGTCGTGCGTGAGCTGGTCGGCCTCCGCGACGACCTTCTGCGCCTGGCCGTGCAGCTCGGCGACACCGGCGAGACCGGAGCCGGAGACCGCCTGGTACGTGGCGACGACGAGGGCTTCGAGGCCCGCCTCCGCGTCCAGCGGCTTCAGGACCGGCATCGCGGCCATCGTCGTGCAGTTCGGGTTCGCGATGATGCCCTTGGGGCGGTCGATGATCGCGTGCGGGTTCACCTCGGAGACGACGAGGGGGACCTCGGGGTCCTTGCGCCACGCGGAGGAGTTGTCGATCACGACGGCGCCCTGCGCGGCGACCTTCTCGGCGAGGGCCTTGGAGGTGGCGCCACCGGCGGAGAACAGCACGATGTCCAGGCCCGTGTAGTCGGCCGTCGAGGCGTCCTCGACCGTCACGCCGTCCAGGACCGTACCGGCGCTGCGCGCGGACGCGAACAGGCGCAGCTCGTCCACCGGGAAGGCGCGCTCGACGAGGATCTTGCGCATGACCGTGCCGACCTGACCGGTGGCTCCGACGATTCCGACCTTCACAGGAATTTCCTCCGTACGTGCGAGCGGCCCTCCGGCCTGCGGGTGCGTCCATGATGCGTCTGTCCAGGCCCGCCTTGTCCAATCCATTGTCCGGTGGACGGGACGGCGTGGTACATCCCACAGCGTGCTCATGGCGATGTCCGTGGCCGGCGGCGAACGTTTTCGTGGCCCGCGGCGTCGTAGGGCCATATGCGGGGAGGGGAGGGTCAGTGCTGCGCAGAAAGCCGAGGGGGCGGCCGGGCGACCCGTTGGACAAGGTCGTCGAGGACCGGGTGCGGGCCGTGCTGTCGTTGGGCGGGGTGCCGTACGCGGATCTTCCGGACGGCGTCCAGCAGGTGCGGCTGCGGCTTCTGGAACGGGCCGCGAAGGGGCAGGAGGAGCCGCGCGACGTGTCGGCGTGGGCGGCGGTCGTCGCCTCGAACCTCGCCATGGACTGGCACCGGGCGCGCCGCCGCCAGGAACGGCTCGGCGAGCGCCTGGCCGCCCTGCGCCAGGAGGACGCGCGGGACGCCGCCGACACCCGCGTCCTCTCCCTCGCCGTGGCCCAGGGCCTCGACGAGCTGCCCGACCAGCAGCGGCAGGTGGTGGTCCTGCGGTTCTACGCGGATCTGCCGGTACGGGACATCGCGGCCGAGCTCGGAGTGCCCGAGGGCACCGTCAAGAGCAGGCTGCACACCGCGGTCCGTGTGCTCAGGGCCCGGCTGCACGAACAGGAGGTGGTGTGACGTGTCACGCGATGCCCGCGAGGACCGGCTCCTGATGCTCGCCGTGACCGGGGAGCCGCTGCCGGACGACGATCAGGACGCGGCGGCCGTGGCGGAGGACGTGGCCCTGCTGCGGGAGCAGGTGCGCGGCCTCGGCGACGCGCTGGCGTCCCGCCCGGCACCGGCACCGGCGCCCGCCCGTGCCCCCGCACCCGTACCGGTCCACCGGCGCCGTCCGTTCCGGCTCGCCCTCGGCGCGCTGGCCGCGGCCTGCGTCGTGTCGTTCTTCGGCGGACTGTTCTGGCTCGGTGCTCAGGCGCCCGGCGGAGGCATGAGCGCCGACTCCAAGGGGTCCGACAAGGCGGCGGCCGAGGACAACGGCAAGTCCCGCTCCTCGCCCGAGATGTACATCGCCTGCTCGCGGGTGCTGGTGGAGGGCAGGGTCGTCGGCGTCACGCCGCGCGCGGACGGTGACGTACGGGTCGTGCTGAAGGTCAAGCGCTACTACCGCCCCGAGCGCTCGGTCCGCGAGCACCCCACGCTCGCGGTCACCCTCGACGGCCCGGCCGGGGAGGACCTGAAGCCCGGCACGTACACCCTGATCCGCACGCCGGTGCGTCCCGGGGACCGGCAGGACTGGGAGACGGGCCGGGGCGTCGACGACGTCCGCGAGGACATCCTGAGGGGGCTTCCGGGCGCCGAGGGGCTGGCCTGCTCGGGGCCGCACGGCTGAACGGCAGGAGGGGCGGACGCCACCGGCGCCCGCCCCTCCCGTTCACTTCGGGTCACGCGTTACGAGGTGACCTTCTCGATCTTCACGCTGCCGACGCCCGCGGCGACACCGCGCTCGTTCAGCAGCTGGACCTGGCCGAAGAACTCCCGGCCCGCCGGCGCCGCGGCCGCGGCCGTGACCTCGGCCGAGACATCCGTGGACGCCCCGTTGGCCAGCGAGACCGCCTTCGTCTCGTCGACCTTCACCGTGCCGAGCGACGGCGAGAAGAAGACGTCGACGTAGTCGTACGCGGTCGAACCGGACGGCACCGAGTAACCGGCGACCTCCACCGTGTACGTGCCGGCGGCCGGCTTCGCGATGCTCACCGACTCCTCGGAGTCACCGTCGGCGGACTGGGCGACGACCTTGCCGGCCGCGTCGTAGACCGTGAGGTCCAGGTCGGCGGCCTGGTCGGAGACGTTGCCGATGGAGACGTCGAGCTTCTCCGTGCCCGCGGGCACGTCGACCGTGGTCGTCTGCGCGGCGCCGTCGGCGATGGTCGGCCTGGCCGTCTTCGACGAACCGAGCGCACCGCCCTGGAGCTTGCCGCCGGTGATGGCCGCGAAGTTGTTCGTGACCTTCCACGAGACGGCGGCCGGGGTACCGACCTTCGCCTCGGGCAGCGTCTGCACGGCCGGGTCGAACGCCGCGCCGAGCACGGCGACGTCCAGCGTGTACGGGTTGTCGAGCAGCGGCGACGTACGGCGCGACTCGACCTCGATCTCCCAGACACCGGCCTGCGGGTCCGCGTACGAACGCAGGTCCGGGCGGCAGGTGTTGGCCGGGTTGTAGTTCGGGTAGCAGCTCGGCGTCGACGTGTCGTCGACCGGCACCCCGTACGGGTGGATGGAGATGAAGCGGGTCTGGCTCTTGTCGGCGAGACCGCTCATCCGCACCTGGAGCGACGTGGCTCCCTCAGGCACCGTCAGGAAGTACGACTTCGTGCTGTTGCGCTGCACGGAGCTCTTGGCGGTGAACGTGTACGACGGCTTGGCCAGCGGCGTCGAGACGACGACGGTCGCCATGACCTGCTGGTCGACGCCCTCGGTCTTCGGGTCGTCGACGTTCAGGATCGCGCTGCGCAGACCGGCCGACTCGGGACGGGCCTGCACCTTCACGGTGACGGCCTTGTTCAGCGGCAGCCAGACCTTGGTGGGCCCGGCGATCACGAACGTGTCACCGGAGTTGTTCTTCAGCGACAGGTTGTGCAGGACCGGCTTCGGCGAACCGGACGTGCGCGTGATCGTCACGTCGTACGTCTTCTTCTGCCCGGCCTTCAGGCCACCCTCGCGGTCGTAGATGCCGGTGCCGAAGCCCGGCGTCTTGAGCGCGTAGTCGATCGCGGTGTCGACGGGCGCCTTCACGGTGTACGTGTGCGCGCTCGCCCCGTCCTCGATGGAGTCCCAGGCGTCGACGATGTCGATGAGGCCGGAGCCCTCCGCGTACGCCTGCTCGCCCGGGATGTGGTGCGCGGTCGAGGTGAGCGCGGTGCGCAGCTTCGCCGGGGTCAGGTCGATGTGCGCGCGCTTGGCGGCGGACAGCAGCAGCGCGGAGGCGCCGGCGGCCTGCGGCGACGCCATCGACGTGCCCTGGAGCATCGAGTAGCCGGCGGGCAGGGAGTACCCGGCCTCGGCGACCGGCGAACCGGGCAGCCAGGTCTGGGTGGTGTTGATCGCCGCGCCCGGCGCGGTGATGACCGGCGCGAAGCCGCCGTCCTCACGCGGACCGCGCGAGGAGAACGGCATCATCGCGTACGACTTCTCGACCTGGGAGCCGTAGTTGGAGGCCCACGTGGCCTTCGAGATCGAGGCGCCGACGGAGAGGACCTTGTCGGCGAGGCCGGGGTCACCGATGGTGTTGGCACCGGGGCCGGAGTTGCCCGCCGAGATGACCAGCTGGACGCCGTACGTGTCGATGAGCCGCGTGTACAGCTCGGAGCGGGCGTTGTTGCCGTCGTTGAGGGCCGGCAGGCCGCCGATCGACATGTTGACGATGTCGACGCCGCGCTTGGTGACGAGGTCGATCATGCCCTCGGTGAGCGCGACGTTCGTGCAGCCGCCGGACCAGGTGCAGGCCCGGGACGAGACGAGCTTGGCGCCGGGGGCGGCACCGTTCATGTTCTTGTTGCCGAACAGCGAGTTGGCCGCGGTGATGCCCGCGACGTGCGTGCCGTGCTCGGACTCGATCACGCCGATGTTGACGAAGTCGACCTTCTTGCCGACCCAGTCGCCGCCGTACGGATCCATCGGTACGTCCTTGCGCACCTCGACGACGAACGGCACGCGCTCGACGACGTCGGTGGCCGGGTCGTCCTTGCCGAAGTACCCGATCTGGTAGCCGTCCTTGTACGGCTTCATCGGGGTGTCGTCGGTGAAGTCACCGTTGTCGTTCAGGTCGACGGTGACCGTCCCGGCGGCGGCGTCGTAGAGCACGCCCCACTTGTCCGTGGTGTCGCCGTCGCGGTTCAGGTCGCCCTTGGCGTCGCCGCCCGTGGTGGCGGCCTCGGAGAAGACGCTGACGCCGTACGAGCCCGAACCGGCCTTCCAGGTGCGGCCGCTGTACGTGAACGTCGGGCCGGTGACCTGCGTGACCATCGGGCGCCAGGTGGCGTCGCCGTCGACGATCGGGTCGGTCGCGGTGACCCAGTCGACGATCTTGCGCTCGCCGGTGGTGGTCTTCTGGAGGGCGGGGTGCCCGAGGTCCACACCGGAGTCGAGGATGCCGATGGTGACGCCGCGGCCGTCGGCCTTCGGGTTGTCCTTGACGAAGTCGACGGCGCCCGTCTCGAAGGACGGGTTGTACGGGTTCTTGGCGGGGGTGCTCGCGCCGGGCCCGCTGTACGAGCCGGTGTCCGCGCCCGACGCGCCCTTCGCCCTGTCGGCGGTCGGGGTCGGGTCGTCGAGCTCGATCTCCTGGCGCAGGTCGATGCCGTGCACGGAGGCGAGCTTCTCGGCGGACTTGATGGCGGCGTCGGCCCGGCCGGTCGGCACGGTGGCCCGTACGTAGCCGAGCTTGTCGTAGGTCCGGCCGACGGAGCCGCCCTTGACGGAGTCGAGCTGCTTGGCGACCTCCTCCGTCCTGCCGGGGGCGGTCGCGACCATGAGGGTCACGTTCTTCTTGCCGTCGGCCTTGGCGTCGGCCAGCAGTTCGGCGTCGTGCGAACCGAGCTTGTCGCTGGCGGACTTGACGGCCGGGTCGGCGGCCGGGGCGGAGTCGGAGTCCGCGGCCATGGCCATGGGTATCGGCCCGGCCGCGGTGAGGGCGGCCACCAGGCCGGCGGCGGCCGCGAGCCGGGCCGCGCGTCTCGCGCCGGATATCGGTGCGCGCTGGGGATCGAGGGTCATCAGCATCCCTGTACGTAAAGGTGAGACACCATGGGAGAGGTGCAGAGTGGTTCGAAAACAATCCGGAATTCGGTGCCGGATGACCGCTCAGCTTTACGTAAGTGACCATAGTTTGGGGAGAGTTGCCCGAGGTGGGATGAGGCCATGGCGTACTTCCGCCATACGCCATCCAGGCCAAACCGTCCCTAACAGCTCTTAGCGGGCCGGGTGTCCGGTCCCTTCCGGTGCTCGTCAGTTCCCGCGTGCGCGGGCGTAGTGCCGCGACGCCTTGGCGCGGTTGCCGCACAGGGCCATGGAGCACCAGCGCCGGGTGCCGTTGCGCGAGGTGTCGAAGAAGTGCAGCAGGCACGCCTCGTGCGCGCAGGCCCGAATCCGGTCCGGGGCGGTGCTCAGCAGCTCCAGATAGTTCCGCGCGGCCAGCCAGCCCGGTCCCCGTGCCGGATCGCGGAACTCGGGCACCTCGCCGGGCCCCCGCGCCGTGAGCGTCGCCCTGATCCGGCCGTGCCGGAGCGTGGCGTCCACCTGTGCGGCGGCGCCGTCCACCCCGTCGACGGCGGCGAGCAGCGCGTCCCGTGCGCCCAGGGTGTGCCGCAGGGTCGTGGCGTCGGCCGCGAAGTCCAGCCCGTTCGCCCGCAGCCACACGCCGAGCCCGGCCTCGTCGGCCAGCAGGTCGTGGAGCTCGCCGTCCTGGTGCCAGCGCGTGTTGAGCAGGTCGAGCGCGAGCGGCTCACCGGTGAGCGGCCTCGGATCGGCGGCCATGGCGGAACTCCCTCCCAGAGCTAACCGCTCAAGCCTACGTGACCGGTTGTGCGCCGGGTGGCGCTCCCGGCGTATCCGCTGCGCGACCGGCCGGATCCCTCTAGCGTCGGGGGATGCACAAAGAGCTGAGGGTGGCGGCGTACGCCGTGTGCGTGCGCGACGGACAGGTACTCCTCGCGCGCTGGGTCGCCGGCGACGGGACCAAGCGCTGGACGCTGCCCGGCGGAGGCATGGACCACGGCGAGGACCCGTACGACACCGTGATCCGCGAGGTCGACGAGGAGACCGGCTACGCCGTCACCCCGGCCGCCCTGCTCGGCGTCCACTCCATCCTGCGCCGCTACCCCCGCAAGCTCGGCACCGTCGCCGACTTCCACGGCCTGCGGCTGGTCTACGAGGGCGAGATCACCGGCGGCGCCCTGCGCCACGAGGAGAACGGCTCGACGGACATGGCCGCCTGGCACGACCTCGACGCCGTCGACGCCCTGCCGCGCGTCGAACTCGTCGACGTGGGACTCGACATGTGGCGCGACCGCCCGCCGACGGGCCACATCCTTCCCCGGAAGATGAACGCGGAGTGACAGCCGGAACGCCGGTCACCTACGTGCGCGTGACGATGCGGACCCGGCCCCTCCCCCCGGAGATCCACGTACCGTGATCGGCGTCGCGCGTTGCGTCACCGTTAACGCGCAGGCCACCCCCGATGCCAACGATCCAGTGAGGACGGGCGGTTCGAGCACCGCCGCCTGGCCGTCACTGTCGATGCGTTCGCACTCGGGGAGACCGCGCCATGTCGCGCACACGCTCTGTCACCAAAGCCGCCGCAGACTTCGACCGCCGTACGTTCCTGGCCGCGACCGGCGCGGTGACGCTGAGCGCCGGGATCGGCTACGCCCTGCGGCCGGGCGACTCGGCCGCCGCCACCGGCCAGGGACAGGCCACCACCGTGCGGGCCGTCTCCCGCCGGGCGCCGGCCGCGCCCCTCGCCCCGTACACGCGCGGCACCACCCTCGCCTCCGTCGCGACGGCGCCCGGCGGCAGCGGATTCCGCCGCCTCGGCGACGGCCCGGCCTGGCGGCGGGTCGTCCGCTCCGACCTCAGGTCCCCGCGCTCCGGCCGCGAGGCCCGCCGCACCGCGCTCGCCGCCTTCGTCCAGTTCACCGACCTGCACCTGGTCGACGTCCAGCACCCCCTGCGCTACGAGTACCTGCGGTCGCAGACCGCCAGCGCCTGGCGCCCCCAGGAAGCCCTGTCGGTCGCCGGGGCCGTGGCGCTCGTCGAACGCGTCAACGCCCTGCGCGGCGCACCCGTCACCGCCTCGCCCCTGCACTTCGTGATGACGACCGGCGACAACACCGACAACAACGCCCACGCGGAACTCGACTGGTTCCTCACGGCGATGAGCGGCGGCCGGATCACGCCGAACACGGGCGACCCGCGCCACTACGAAGGCGTCCAGAACAGCGGCGTCCCGCTCTACTGGCACCCGGACGCCGCCCTGCGCGACACGGACAAGCGCGACCACCGCTTCCCGCGCGTCGACGGCTTCCTCGCCGCCGCGATCTCGGAACTGCGCAGCCCGGGGCTGAACCTCCCCTGGTACTCCACGGTCGGCAACCACGACGCGCTGCCCGGCGGCTGCTACGCGCCCGGCGACTCCTTCCTCGCCGAATTCGCCGTCGGCGGGCGGAAGTTGATGGACCTCCCGACGTCCGCGGGCAAGGCGATCTGGGACAACGTGAAGAACGGCGGCGACCCGAAGGGCGCGGCGTTCAAGGAACTCCTGCGGTCCCAGACCCGCCACATGCGCTCCGTCACCCCCGACGCGTCCCGCGCCCCCTTCACCCCGGCCGAGTACCTCGCCGCCCACCTCGACCCGGCCCGCACCGGACCGGGACCCGTCGGCCACGGCTACACCCAGGCCAACGTCGCGGCGGGCACGCAGTACTACGCCTTCCGGATCTCCGACGACGTCCAGGGCATCAGCCTCGACACGACGGACCCCGGCGGCCACTACGAGGGCTCGATCGGCGCCGCCCAACTGGCCTGGCTCAAGCGGCGGCTCGCGGCGGCCGAGACGGCCGGCGACCACGTCGTCGTCTTCTCCCACCACACCAGCAAGACGATGCGCAACCTCCGCGCGGACCCGCACCACCCCGGCGAGCAGCGCCACGGCGGCGAGGAACTCGCGGCCCTGCTCGCCGCGCACCGCCCGGTCCTCGCCTGGGTCAACGGCCACAGCCACAAGAACGACATCACCCCGCACGCCGGGACCGGCGGCAGCGGCGGCTACTGGGAGATCTCCACCGCCTCCCACGTCGACTTCCCGCAGCTCGCCCGCATCATCGAGATCGCCGACAACCACGACGGCACGCTCTCCCTCTTCACCACCCTCATCGAGTCCTCGGCCCCGCACCGCACCGACTTCACGGACCTGACCCAGACCGGCCTGGCCGCCCTCTACCGCGAACTCTCCTTCAACGCACCGGGATCACGGGCGACGCTCTCCGGCACGGCGGGCGACCGCAACACCGAACTCGTCCTGCGCAAGGGCTGACCCCGGCACACACGCGGAGGGGCCCCCGGTTTCCCGGCGGCCCCTCCGCTCCCCTCCTGATGCCACCCGTCCGTCACCTACCGGGGCAGCACCACGACATACGCGGCCGGATCCCGGTCGCCGGACGCCATCAGGGCGGTCCGCACGACGGTGGCCTGCTGCTCGATGGACTCACGCAGTTTGCGGGGCGTGATGTGCACGACGGTGATACCCAGCCGCTCCAGGTGCTCGCGCTTGCGCGCGTACTCGTTCCACAGCTCGTCGCCCTCCTGTCGCACGCCGTGCCGTGTCGCCCGCGTGTCCAGCTCGACGGCCACGGCCTGGTCCGGCCAGTACGCGTCGAGGCCGCCCAGGTGCGGGCCGCCGGGCAGCCGCAGGTCCACGTTCCACACCGGGTCGGGCAGGCCGTACTCGCGCACCATCGTGTACAGCCGGTCCTCGGCGATCGCCCGCCCCTCGGCGAGCAGCGAGTCCACGGCGTCGACGACGTGCGGCCGCGTCAGCAGCCGGGCCTGCGTCAACTCCCGTACGACGGCGGCCGGTTCGCAGTGCCCGCCGCGCACCGCCTCGGTCAGCAGCCGCCGCACCGCCCCCGCGTCGGACAGCTGCGCCACGGCGTCGGCCACCGCCCGCGGTACCGGCGCCACCGGAACTCCCTCGATCTGTACGGGAGTCGGCAGCCCCGTCGCCCGTACGAGCCGGGCGAACTCCGTGGACCGCAGGCGCCGGGTGCGCGGCACGATCACGTCGATGTGGTCCAGCGAGAGCAGCGGGGGAGTGGACGAGAAGCCGTGCAGGGTCAGCGCGGCGAGACCGGTGATCAGGGCGTCGGTGTACACGGCGGCGGGCGTGGGAGGGGCGTCACCGGCGGCCGGCTGCACGGGCACGGCGTCCAGCGGCCCCCGCCGCTCCTGGGTCCGGCCCGCGTACAGCAGCGTCGCGTGCAGCCGCTCCTCGCTGCTCGGCGGGCCGGGGTGGAGCAGATAGACCCCTGGCAGCACCTGCTGCCAGGGCCCGCCGGCCCGGCACTGCTCGTGCGCCGACGCGGTGGAGACCCCGTGCGCCTTGAGCTGCGCGCCGCTCATGACGCGCCGCTGGGTCTGGATCAGGTGCCGCAGGGGCCGGGGGGACAGGGGAGCGGGGGTGTTGTGGTTCATGACCCGGACATTCCCGCCCGGATCCGCTCCGCTAACCGCTGTTACAGTCCCGTCGACAAAACAGGACAAGCTCGCCCTAAAGTCTGCCGTCCCACCTGCCGAAAAGCCCAGGCGGCACCGGGGGTTACGGCCGCGGATGCCCAGGTTCGGTAACACCGGCGGGCACGGGGTGAGCGCGCGACCGAGCGCTCACCCCGTGCGGCCCGGCGGTCAGCCCGCGGCGCTCACGTCACAGGCCTGTCCCCGCAGCCCGCGGGCGAGATCGTCCCGGGCCTCCAGGACGAGCCGTCGCAGGGCGGGCGCGGCCCCCTCGTGCGCGGACAGCCACGCGTCGGTGGCGTCCAACGTCCCCTGGGAGTCCTGGAGTCCGGGGAACAGCCCCCGCACCACGTCCATCCCGATCTGGATCGACCGCTGGTCCCACACCCGCTCGATCACCTCGAAGTACTTCTGGGTGTACGGCGCCGTGAGCTCCCGCTGCGACGGCTGCTGGAACCCGGCGATCGTCGCCTCCACCAGCGCGTTGGACAGCGCGTCCGACTCGACGACCTGCGCCCACGCCTGCGCCTTCACGGCCGCCGAGGGCCGCGACGCGAGGCAGCGCACCTGGTGCCGCTTGCCGGACGCCGTGTCGTCGCGCGCCAGTTCCGCCGCGAGGGCCGCCTCGTCGGTGACGCCGTACGTGGTGAGCGTGTCGAGCAGCGCCCAGCGCAGCTCCTGGTCGACCTCGAGGCCGTCGATCTTCGCGGTGCCCTCCCACAGGCCCCGCAGCAGCTGGAGATCGGACGCGCGCGACGCGACGGACGTGAAGAACCGCGCCCAGGTCAGCTGGTGCTGGCTGCCCGGCCCTGCCGTGCGCAGCTCGCTCAGCGCGCCCTCGGCGAGCAGCGCCGCGCCCTCCTCGCGCCACGCGGGCGCCGCGTAGTGCGTGAGCGCCGAGCGCGCCCACGCGTGCAGCATCTGAAGGACCCCGATGTCGGTCTCCCGCCCGGCGAACCGCAGCACGAGCCCGATGAAGTCCCGCGCGGGCATGAGCGCGTCCCGCGTCAGGTTCCACAGCGCGCTCCAGCACAGCGCCCGCGCCAGCGGGTCCGTGAGGTCGCCGAGGTGCTCGCGCAGCGTGGCCAGCGAGGTCTCGTCGAAGCGGATCTTGCAGTACGTCAGGTCGTCGTCGTTGACGAGGACGAGCTCCGGCGCCTCGGCCCCGGCCAGCTCGCCGACCACGGTCCGCGGCCCGTCCACGTCGACCTCGGCGCGCGCGTACCGCTCCAGCGCGCCCTCGGCCGTACGCCGGTACAGGCCCACGGCGACCCGGTGCGGGCGCAGCTCGGGGTGGTCCGCCGGGGCGGCAGGGGCGGCCTCCTGGAGCACCGACAGCTCGGCGACCCGGCCCTCGGCGCTCAGGATCACCGCCGGGGTCAGGGAGTTGACCCCGGCGGTCTGCAACCAGGAGCGCGACCAGCTCGCCATGTCACGGCCGCTGGTCTCCTCCAGGACCGACAGCAGATCGCCGAGCTGGGTGTTCCCGTACGCGTGCCGCTTGAAGTAGCGGCGCGCGCCCTCCAGGAACGCGTCCCGGCCCACGTACGCGACGAGCTGCTTGAGGACCGAGGCGCCCTTGGCGTACGTGATGCCGTCGAAGTTGAGCTTCGCGTCCTCCAGGTCACGGATGTCGGCCGTCACCGGGTGCGTGCTCGGCAGCTGGTCCGCGCGGTACGCCCACGACTTGCGGTTGTTGGCGAAGGTGATCCAGGCGTTCGTGAACCGGGTCGCCTCCACCATCGAGAACGAGCCCATGAAGTCCGCGAAGGACTCCTTCAGCCACAGGTCGTCCCACCACTGCATGGTGACGAGGTCGCCGAACCACATGTGGGCCATCTCGTGCAGGATCACGTTCGCGCGCCGCTCGTACGACGCCTGCGTGACCTTGCCGCGGAAGATGAACTCCTCGCGGAAGGTGACCATGCCCGGGTTCTCCATGGCGCCGAGGTTGTACTCGGGCACGAACGCCTGGTCGTACTTCCCGAAGGGGTACGGGTAGTCGAAGTTGTCGTGGAAGAAGTCGAGCCCCTGCTTGGTCACCAGGAACACGTCGTCGGCGTCGAAGTAGGGGGCGAGGCCCTTGCGGCACATCGCGCCCAGCGGCACGACGAGCTTCGACCCGTCGTCGAGGACGCGCTCGTAGGAGTCCGTCACGTAGTGGTACGGGCCCGCGACGACCGCCGTGATGTACGTCGAGATCGGCTTGGTCTCCGCGAACCGCCAGATTCCGTCGACGAGTTCACCGACCCCGTTCGACCAGACGGTCCACCCCTGCGGGGCCTGGACGCTGAACCGGTAGGGGGCCTTGAGGTCCGGCTGCTCGAAGTTGGCGAAGACGCGCCGCGCGTCGGCCGGCTCGTACTGGGTGTACAGGTACACCTCGCCGTCCTCGGGGTCGACGAAGCGGTGCATGCCCTCGCCGGTGCGCGAGTAGGCGCACTGGGCGTCGACGACCAGCTCGTTGTCCTCCGCGAGACCTTCCAGGTGGATGCGGTTGCCGTCGAACACGGCGGCCGGGTCGAGGTCCTCGCCGTTCAGCGACAGCGCGGTCACCGACGGGGCGATCAGGTCGACGAAGGTGCTCGACCCCGGCTCGTTCGCCCGGAACCGGATCGTGGTCACGGACCGGAAGGTGCGCGGACCTCCGTCGGCCGAGCTGCCGCCCGCCTCGCCCACGGCCGACCGCAGGTCGAGGGCGACCTCGTACCCGTCGACGGACAGCAGGCCCGCCCGCTCGCGGGCCTCGTCGCGGGACAGATTCTCTCCGGGCACGGGCGGCACTCCTTCGTGACGTGTGAACGCGTCCTTGTGGGACGGCGGCTCTGTTCGAACGCCTACGATCCTCGCACGCGGCGTCGGCGGCGGGCATCCGGGAATGCGTGCGGTGCGGGTCGCGTTGCCGCAGGCAAGACCACTTGGTGACTTCCTGAGGAGACCCATGTCCGCTACGGCCGAAGCGTCCGCGAAGACTCCCGTCGACTTCTGGTTCGACCCCCTGTGCCCCTGGGCCTGGATGACGTCCCGCTGGGTCCTCGAGGTCGAGAAGGTCCGCGACATCGAGGTCCGCTGGCACCTGATGAGCCTCGCGGTCCTGAACGAGCCGCGCCTGGACGAGCTGCCCGAGCAGTACCAGGAGATGATGCGCACCCAGGCCTGGGGCCCGGTCCGCGTCGTCATCGCCGCGCAGCAGGAGCACGGCGCGCAGGTGCTCGGCGACCTGTACACCGCGCTGGGCACCCGGATCCACAACCGCGGCGAGGGCCCCACGAAGGAGGCCGTCGCCGGCGCGCTCGAAGAGGTCGGCCTGCCCGCCTCGCTCCTCGACCACTGGGACAAGACGCCGTACGAGGCCGAACTGCGCGCCTCCCACAAGGAAGGCATCGACAAGGTCGGCCAGGACGTCGGCACCCCGGTCATCGCCGTCCCCGGCGCCGACGGCGAGCAGATCGCCTTCTTCGGCCCGGTCGTCACCCCCGCCCCCAAGGGCGAGGAGGCCGCCAAGCTCTGGGACGGCACGCTGCTCGTCGCCTCGGTCCCCGGCTTCTACGAGATCAAGCGCACGCGCACGCAGGGGCCGATCTTCGACTGACCGGGTCGTGAGGGCGCGGCGGCTCAGTAGTCGGGCAGCTTCTTCGGGCCGTCGAACGGGTTCTTGTTGAGTCCCGTGCGCAGCGTGCCGCAGGGGCCGCCGTCGCCCCGGTGGCGCTCGCAGACCCAGACGTCGTCGACGTACTTGCGGCCGATCCCCTTGCGCAGGCGTGTGCGTTCGTCGGCGTCGAGCGGGCGGTGCGGATGATCGCCCTTGCAGGTGATGCAGTAGAGCGTGCGCATTCCGTTCGGCATGGTCCCCCCGGCTCGTCGGTGGCGCCCCGTCGCGGGGCGGCGCGCGGCGTGAGTGTATGCCGGACGATGTCCCTCCGAGCAGAGGCGGAACGGGCCACGGTACGGCGGAGCCCCGCGAGTCACGTCCTCGCGGGGCTCCGCCTTTTCGCGCCCGCCGCCGTGAAGGGTGAGAAGACGATCACGAGGCGGGACGTTCCGATGGGTCCCGGTCAGGGGACCAGCAGCAGGTCATGGGCGCGGGCCTTCGCCGCCGCGTACCGCTTCGCCACGTCCTGCCAGTTGACGACCCGCCACATCGCCTCGATGAAGTCGACCTTCTGGTTCTTGTACTGGAGATAGAACGCGTGCTCCCACGCGTCGAAGACCAGGATCGGCGTGGAGCCCTGGCCCACGTTCCCCTGGTGGTCGTAGATCTGCTCGACGATGAGCCGCCCGCTCACCGGCTCGTACGCGAGCACGCCCCACCCGGAGCCCTGGGTCGTCGCCGCGGCCTTCGTCAGCTGGGCCTTGAAGCCCGCGAAGGAGCCGAACGACTCGGCCAGCGCGTCGGCCAGTTCGCCGACCCCGTCCGCCGCGAGCGGCTCGCCGCCGCCGTCGCCGGTCATGTTGTGCCAGTAGATGCTGTGCAGGATGTGGCCCGACAGGTGGAAGGCCAGGTTCTTCTCCAGGCCGTTGAGGGAGCCCCACTGTTCCTTGTCGCGGGCCTCGGCCAGCTGCTCCAGGGTGTCGTTCGCGCCCTTCACGTACGCCGCGTGGTGCTTGTCGTGGTGCAGCTCCACGATCTGCGGATCGATGACCGGCTCAAGTGCCGCGTAGTCGTACGGAAGTTCCGGGAGTGTGTAGGTGGCCATGTCCGTCGTGCCCTCCGACCGCTCTGCTTATTGCAACCTATTCGCAAGTGCAGGCTAGCAGCAACAGTGTCGGGTGCAACGCGAAGGACCCCCGGGCCGGTCGAGCCGGTCCGGGGGTCCTTCGGTGGAGTGGGGGGAGGTCAGTCCTGCGGCGCCGGGCGGCGGCGCTGGCTGGCGTAACCGGCGGCGGCCAGCGCGGCGACCAGGATCGCCGACACGTACAGCTGGTCACGGCCGGAGTCGGTCGTGCCCATCGCCACGAAGACACCGATGATGGCGACGAACGCGACCCAGGTCAGGTACGGGAAGCCCCACATCTTCACGGTCAGCAGCTCGGGCGCCTCGCGGTCCAGGCGGCGGCGCATCTTCAGCTGGGTCAGGCAGATGAAGGACCAGACGACCAGGACGGCACAGCCCGTGGTGTTCATCAGCCACGTGAAGACGGTGTCGGGCCAGTAGATCCCGGCCAGCACGGCGAGGAAGCCGAAGACGCAGGAGCCGATGACGGCCGGCATCGGGACGCCCTTGACGACCGTGCCGAGGAAGCGGGGACCCTGGCCGCGCTGCACGAGCGAGTAGGCCATGCGCGAGGCGCCGTAGATGTTGGCGTTCATCGCGGACAGCAGGGCGATGAGGACGACGACCTGCATGATCGTGCCCGCGGCGGGGACACCCAGCTCGTCGAGGACGGTGACGTACGGGCCGTCGCTGACGACCTGCGGGTCGTTCCACGGGACCAGGGTGACGATGACGGCCATCGAGCCGATGTAGAAGATCGCGATGCGCCACACGGCGGTGCGCACGGCACGCGCCACGTTCTTGCGCGGGTCGTCGGACTCGGCGGCCGCGATGGTCACCGTCTCCAGACCGCCGTACGCGAACACGGCCGTCAGCAGACCGGCGATCAGACCGGCCGAGCCGGTGGGGAGGAAGCCGCCGTCACCGGTGAGGTTCGAGGTGCCCGGCGCGTCGCCGAAGACACCGCAGATGCCGAGCACGCCGAGGACCAGGAAGGCCGTGATGGCCAGGACCTTGATGCCGGAGAAGACGAACTCGAACTCGCCGAAGTTCTTCACCGCGGCCAGGTTCGTGAAGCAGAAGAACGCCATGAAGATCGCGACCCAGCCGTACGCCGGGACGAACCCGACCCAGCCGTGCATGATCGTGCCGGCCGCGGTGGCCTCGGCCGCGACACCGCAGCAGAGCATCACCCAGTACATCCAGCCCGAGGTGACGCCGGCCCAGACGCCGATCTCCTTCTCGGCGTGCACCGAGAACGAGCCGGTGGCCGGACGGGCCGCGGACATCTCGCCGAGCATGCGCATGATGAGCATGACGACCGCGCCGGCGCCCGCGAAGAGCAGGACGACGGCCGGGCCCGAAGCGGCGATGCCCGCGCCCGACCCTACGAAGAGCCCGGCGCCGATGACGCCACCGAGGGCGATCATCGACAGGTGGCGGCGCTTGAGGCCGTGCGTCAACTGGGAGCCGGAAGCGCCGTCGGCAGGCGACTGCGCCTGCGACTTCTCCGGAGCGGTGGTGCTGGTCATGGGGGCACGCCTGTTCAGTACGTGAGACGGGGACAGCCCCCGTGCGTTCACCTGGTGAGACGGGGGCGATCCCGGAAGTGTGCGGGTGTCATCCGCTCAGGAGAAGTGGACGACCGCTATGCGGACACCTGGCTCACGCACGGTGACGATCGCGCCACTCGCGCACACCCGCTGTCAGCAGCACGACCGCGGTGGCACCTGTCGACCACAGCAGCTGCGGCCGCGCGGTGTCGTCCGTCAGCATCAGTCCGAACACTGCCGCCATCGCCGCGAGGGCCGCCCAGGTCAGCCACGGGAACCCCCACATCCGCAGCACGAGCCGCTCCGGCGCCTCGGCCTCGATCCGGCGGCGCAGGCGCAGCTGCGACGCGGCGATCAGCGCCCACACGAACAGCAGCACCGCGCCGACCGAGTTGAGCATGTAGAGGAAGACGGTGTCCGGCCACTCCAGATTGAGCAGGACGGAGACGAAGCCGAAGGCCACCGAGGCCAGTACCGCCCGGCGCGGCACCCCGCCCCCGCTCACCTTCAGCAGCGCCTTCGGGGCCTCGCCGCGCTCGGCCAGCGAGAAGACCATGCGGGACGAGCCGTAGAGGTTGGCGTTCAGGGCGGACAGCAGCGCCACGAAGACGACGACGTTCATGATCTGCCCCGCCGAGGGGACCCCGATCGAGTCCAGGACCGTCACGTACGGGCTGATGCCCGCGTGCTGCGCGGTCCAGGGCAGGACGGTGACGATGACCAGCATCGACCCCACGTAGAAGAAGAGGATCCGGAAGACCGCGCTGCGCACGGCCCGCGCCACCGAGCGCACCGGGTCGGCGGACTCGGCCGCCGCGATGGTGACGACCTCGAGACCGCCGAACGCGAAGATCACCGCGAGCACGCCGGAGATGACGCCCTGCCAGCCGTGCGGCAGGAAACCGCCGTCACCGGTGAGGTGGGTCAGGCCGACGGGGTCCGTGTCCGGCAGCAGCCCGAAGATCGCGAGTGTGCCGAGGACCAGGAACGCGATGATCGCGAAGACCTTCAGGGTCGCGAACCAGAACTCGAACTCGCCGAAGTTCTTCACGGACGCCAGGTTCGTCACGGTGAACACCACCATGAAGAGGAGGACCCACGCCCACTGCGGGACCCCCGGCACCCATCCGTTCGCGATCTGCGCGGCGCCCGTCGCCTCGACGGCGAGGACGACCACGAGCAGGAACCAGTAGAGCCAGCCGACGCTGAACCCGGCCCACCGCCCGAGCGCCCGCTCGGCGTGCACGGAGAACGACCCCGACGCGGGCATCGCCGCCGACATCTCGCCGAGCATCCGCATCACGCACATCGCGAGCGCGCCCGCGATCAGATACGAGACGACGATCCCGGGACCGGCCACCTCGATCCCGGCGCCCGAGCCGACGAACAGGCCGGCGCCGATGACGCCGCCGAGACCGAGCATCGTGAGATGCCGCTGCTTCAGCCCGGCGGAGAGGGGTTCGTCGGGCGTGGGGCTGTCGTGCATGGGGGGCTTCGGCCGATCTCTGGCGGTGCGGGGGGACGTACGCGGTTTGGCAGGAACCTACAGTCTTCCCGTCGGGCGGGCCCGCGCGCAAAACCGGGCCGCCCACCCCTGGCCTCAGTGACGAGCATCACCTCGTACGAGGTGTACAGGAGCCCCTTTGTACGGAGCCCACCAAGGCGGTGCCCCGCCCTTTGTCGATCGGCGACCGTGATCGGCCCAACTCCCCTGGGATAGCGTCACGGAGTCCCACCCTGCCCGTAGACATGTGGAGTCCCCATGAGTACCGCCACCGCTGCTGTCGCCGCCCGTCCGGGCAAGGTCCTCGCCGACCTCCTGCCCGGCTCCCGCACCCAGTCCGCCGTCGGTGCGAGGAACGTGGCGCTGGTCGTCGGCGGCGCCGCCCTCACCGGCCTCGCCGCGCAGATCGCCGTGCCCGTGCCGGGCTCGCCGGTGCCGGTCACCGGGCAGACCTTCGCCGCGCTGCTCGTCGGCACCGCGCTCGGCGCCCGGCGCGGCTTCCTCGCGCTCGCGGTGTACGCGCTCGCGGGCATGGCCGGCATGCCGTGGTTCGCCGAGGGCGGCTCGGGCTTCTCGATGCCGTCGTTCGGTTACGTCATCGGCCTGATGCTCGCCTCCGCGGCCGTCGGCGCCCTGGCCCGGCGCGGCGCCGACCGCACGGTGCTGCGGACCGCGGTCACGTTCCTGATCGGTGAGGCGATCGTCTACGCGGTCGGCGTCCCGTACCTGGCGCTGTCCACCGGCATGAGCGCGTCGGCCGCCATCGCCGCGGGCCTGACCCCGTTCCTGCTCGGTGACGTCCTGAAGGCGGCCCTGGCGATGGGCGCGCTGCCCACCGCCTGGAAGCTCGCCGACAAGTAAGCGGTCGAGCGAGCGCTCATCGCAGGTTGTAGTTCCTCCGGAAGAGGTTCGCCGGGTCGTACGCGGCCTTCACAGCGGCGAGCCTCTTTCGCGTATCGGCGTCGTACAGCCCCTGCGTACGGTCGTTGCCGCCGAAGGCGAAGTTGAGCGAGCGGCCCACGACGTGCTCCGCCACCGCCCCGAACGCCCGCGCGTGATGGGCCCGCGCCGCCTCCCGCGCACTCCCGTCCAGCGGCGACAGGATCCGCACCAGCCATCCCGCGTCCCGGTACGGCACCGCGTTCGGCGCGGGCCGCGACAGGGCGCCGCCCAGGTGGTTGAGCTGCACGACGTGCATGGTGTCGGCCGCCGGTCCCGACAGGGCGAACAACTCGGCGACCCCCGCGACGTCCAACTCGTCCAGGAACACGCTGTCCCCGTAGTACGCGTGCGGGAAGTCCGGGTCGCTGTGGATGGTGTGGCTCTCGCCGTACGGCATCTCGCGCACGGTGTCGCCGACGCCCGGCCCCAGTGCGGCGCGCAGCGGGGCCACGAGCCGCTCGCCCTCCGCCGCCGAGCCGGTGAAGGCGATCCGCACCGAGACCACGTACGAGCCGCGCAGGTGCGGCGGCAGCATGGGCAGGTCCGGGTGGACGAGCGCGGCGAGCGACGAGGTGAGGGTGTCGGGGAGCGTCGCCGTCCACTCCGCGTACGCGCGCAGGACGTCCGCCGGGTCCGTCACGCGCCCGTCGTGGGCGAGCGAGCCCCCGTACAGGCGGGTCACCGGCACCAGGCCGACCTCCAGGCCGGTCACGACACCGAGGTTCGCGCCGCCGCCGAGCAGGCCCCAGAACAGCTCGGGGTCGCTGTCGGCGGTGACGTGACGCGGTACGGCGTCCGCCGTCACGACGTCCACGGAGCGCACGTGGTCGGCGGTGTAGCCGAACTCCCGTGCCAGGATGCCGAGTCCACCGCCCAGCGTGTAGCCGACGGCGCCCACGCTCGGCGCCGAACCGTTCAGCGGGGCGAGGCCGTGCTCGGCGGCGGCCGCCACGACCGCGCCCCAGCGGGCGCCCGCGCCGACGCGCGCCGTGCGGGCGGCCGGGTCCACGGTGACCGCGTCCATCCGCCGGGTGCTGACGAGCACCCCGCCGTCGGCGGCGCCGGGCACACCGTGACCGGTGGCCTGGACGCCGACCGGGAGGTTCCCCGCGGCGGCGTACCGCACGGCGGCCACCACGTCGTCCGCGGTGGCCGCCGCGTGGATCACCTCGGGCCGCTGGGCGAAACCGGTCTGGAATCCGGCGAGTTCGTCGTCGTAACCGGCCTCGCCCGCGCGGAAGGTGAGCGGTGCGCTCCTGCTGTCGTGCGTGTCCTGCGTGGTCGTCATGGCACGTACTGTGCCCGCATAACCTGACAGGTTCCGTCAGCTTTCCCGGCTCTCCTCGGACCGGCGGCGGGTCCACCACAGACCGGCCGCGCCGGCGGCGAGCAGGCTCGCGCCGAAGGCGCCCAGCGGCAGCACGTCCTCACGGGGACCGGTGGAGGGCAGCTCGCGCTTGTCGCCGCCCTTGTCGCCCGGCTTCTCCCCGCTGTCGCCACCGCCCTTGTCACCGGCCGGGGCGGCCGGCTTGTTCTCCGTGTTGAGCAGCAGCGGTGTCACCGGCGCGTTCGGCGAGGGGCTGGTCGTGCCGAACGGCACGGGACCCTGCTGCCAGAAGGTCTTCTTCGTGTCGCCGCTCTGCACCGGCAGGCAGATCTTTCCGGTCTTGGCGAGATCGAAGGTCGCGTCGACCTTGTACGACCTGAACTTTCCGGCCGCGAGATTATCGATCGAGCATGCGAATCCGCTGTTCGATCCCTTCGGCAATTTGTTCTCGGGAATCATCGCGCAGCCGGGCACGTCTTTGATCACGAGCCCGTCGAAACCGACCACGGCGAGATGGATCTTTCCGCTGTCCTTGGTGCCCTCGTTGTTCACGGTCGCGACAAGGTTCTGCGTTTCCTTGGTCGAATTGTCGACGGTGATCTTCTTGGGCAGACCCGTGGTCAGTTTGACGCCGGACGGTGCCGCGTCCATCGCCTTCCCGCCCTCGCTGCTGCCGGGTCCGGGCTCGCCGTTCGCCCCGGCCGCACCCGGCAGGAACAGCACCACCGTGGCCGTCGCCGCCAGCAGTGACCCCGCCGTCTTGACCTGACGCCGTGCACTCATGTTCGTCCCCCTTGGTCTTTCATGGTCTTTCGCGTTCCCCCAACTGCGTCCGAATTCGCAGTACTTGAAGAGGTACCACAAGATTTCTCCGCACTATGCTGGGACGGCGCGAAGTGTCACCTATGTGTGACCGGGGAATCGTCGGATACGGGGGTGCAGTCGATTGCCAGGGAATATGAGCGGAGGCGTCAGGGGATTGATGGTGGCGGACCGCTACCGCCTCGACGCGCACATAGGACAGGGTGGAATGGGGCGCGTGTGGCGCGCGGTCGACGAGATGCTCGACCGGCCCGTCGCCGTCAAGGAGATGCGCATCGACGGCCTCGACCCCGAGGACGCCCGCACCCGCCGTGAGCGCACCCTGCGCGAGGCCCGCGCGACGGCCCGTATCGACCATCCCAACGTGGTGCGCGTGTACGACGTCGTGGACCAGGGCGAGCGCCTGTGGATCGTCATGGAACTGGTCGACGGCCGCTCGCTGGAGCAGGTCCTCGTCGACGAAGGACCGCTGGGCGTGGAGCAGGTCGCGGAGATCGGCCTCGGCCTGACCCAGGCGCTGCGGGAGGTGCACGCGGGCGGTGTGCTGCACCGGGACATCAAGCCGGGCAACGTCCTGATGGAGCGGGCCGGACGGCGCCGCGTCATGCTCACCGACTTCGGGATCGCCGCGATCCAGGACACCAAGGCGCTCACCATCGTCGGGATGCTCGTCGGCTCGCCCGACTACATGGCCCCCGAGCGGGTCTCCGGCCGCCCGCAGGGCCCGCCGTCCGACCTCTGGTCCCTCGGCGCGACGCTCTGCGCGGCGCTCGGCGGCCGCTCGCCGTTCTCCCGCGACACGACCCTCGCGACGCTGCACGCCGTCCTGTACGAGGAGCCCCGGCTGCCGGACGAGGCGGGGCGGCTGGGCCCGCTCCTGACCCGGCTGCTGGCGAAGGAGCCGCAGGACCGGCCCGGCCTCGACGAGGTCGCGCGGGAGCTGACGCCGCCGCCGTCGCCCGAGTGGCACCCCCGTACCCGCACGCTGGACATCGGCCTGCGCCGCCCGGTCGAGGCCCCGCTGCCCGCGCTCCCCACGGAGTGCGCGAAGCCCGTGCCGTCCGGCGACCTCCTCGGCCCGCCCGCCCCGGCGCGCGCGCCGGGCACGCGCCGCCGCCGGATCACCTTCCTCGCGGCCGGGGAGTGCTCGCCGCGGGCGCCGCGCTGGCCCTGGCCCTCACGCTGCCCGGCGGCGGCACCGGGGCGTCCGGCGACCCGACGCCCACGTCACGGCAGCCGACCGTCGCGGGCACCTCCCGCGCGCCGTCGACGACCCTGCCGCCGGGCGCGCGGCAGGAGGTGGGCTTCGCCTGGGTGCCGCCGAAGGACTGGAAGCGCTCGGTGAGGACGGCGGCGGAGGTCCACTACACGTCCCCCGACGGCTCCCAGGAACTCGCCGCCCAGTCGGCCCTGGCCAAGGACGACCTCCTGGCGACCTGGCGGAAGTCCGAACGCGACGCCCACCAGGGCCAGGACTACGCGAAGATCCGCCTCGGCCGCACGACGTTCCGCGGCCACCCGGCCGTGATCTGGGAGTACCTCTTCACCCTCGACGGCAGGCGCTGGCACGCCGAACAGCTCGCGTTCGAGCAGGGCTCGCAGTCGTACCAGATCAGTACCTGGTACGAGGTGGGGGCGGGGGAGAGCCAGGCGCGGCGCACGTACGCGGGGGTCAAGAAGACGTTCGCCCCCACGGTCGCGTCCAGCGACTGAGGGGGCGAAACCAGGGGCGGGGGTGCGCTCAGCTCTTGGCGCGCCGCGTCCGCTCCCGTACGAGCGAGAACCCGACCACGAACGCGGCCACGAGGAGCGAGAGGAGCACCTGCTCGCGCCCGGCGTCGTCGGTGAGCATGTACACGAGCACGAACGAGATCGCGGCGATCGTCGCCCACGTCAGGTACGGGAACAGCCACATCTTCACGACGAGCTTCTCCGGCGACTCGCGCAGGATGATGCCGCGCATCTTCAGCTGCGTGAAGCAGATGACGAGCCACACGAACAGGGCGACGGCGCCGGAGGAGTTCAGCAGGAAGTTGAAGACGGTGTCCGGCCACTGGTAGTTGAACCACACGGCCAGGAAGCCGAAGACGACGGAGCCGAGGATCGCGGTCCGCGGCACACCGCGCGAGGTGGTCCGCGCGAACGCCTTCGGCGCGTCACCGCGCTGCCCGAGCGAGAACGCCATGCGGGAGGCGGTGTAGAGGCCCGAGTTGAGGCAGGAGAGCACGGCCGTCAGCACGATGACGTCCATGACCTGACCGGCGTGCGGGATGCCGATGGAGTTCAGGGCGGCGACGTACGACCCCTCGTCGACGATCGACTTGTCGTTCCACGGCAGCAGCGTGAGGACGACGAAGATCGAACCCAGGTAGAAGATGCCGATCCGCCAGATCACGGAGTTCGTGGCCTTGGTGACGGCCTTCTGCGGGTCCTCCGACTCACCGGCCGCGAGCGTCACGATCTCGGAGCCCATGAAGGAGAAGACGACCATCAGCACACCGGTGAGGATCGCGCCGGGCCCCTTGGGGAAGAACCCGCCCGCGTCCGTCAGATGCGCGAGCCCGCTGCCCGGGTTGTCCGAGCCCGGCAGCACACCGAAGGCGGCGAGCAGACCGACGACCACGAACGCGCCGATGGCGACGACCTTGATCCCGGCGAACCAGAACTCGAACTCGCCGTAGCTGCCGACGGCCGCCAGGTTCACGATGGTCAGCACGACCATCACGATCAGCGCCCAGCCCCACTGCGGGACCCCGGGTATCCACCCGTTGAGGATCTTGGCTCCGGCCGTGGCCTCCACGGCGAGCACGACGACCCAGAAGAACCAGTACAGCCAGCCGATCGAGAAGCCGGCCCAGCGGCCGAGGGCCTGGTCGGCGTAGGCGGAGAAGGAGCCGGACGTCGGCCGGGCGGCGGCCATCTCGCCGAGCATCCGCATCACGAAGACGACCATGGCGCCGACGAGTGCGTACGAGACGAGGATGGCGGGCCCCGCGGCCGCGATGCCGGAGCCGGAGCCCACGAAGAGGCCGGCGCCGATCACTCCGCCGATGGCGATCATCGACAGGTGCCGGTTCTTCAGCCCTGCCTTGAGGCCGTCTCCGCCGTCGTTGCCGTGGTCCGGAGGGGTGCCCGGGGCGGCGTCCGTGGTGGGGGATGACTGCGTGGTCATGCACGGGTCCTTACGTCTGGTGTCAAACGTGCGGGTCGCATTGAAAGCACGTGGGCGACGCAATCGGAAGCCTTGAGTCCGGATTGTTGTCAACGGCACGTCGACCCCGTCACCGGCCCGCGTCCTCCTCCGACGCCGCACCCGGACGCTGCTACCCGGCCCCCGGCGTGCCACACTCGGACCCATGCGCGTGTACCTCGGCTCGGATCATGCCGGCTACGAACTCAAGAACCACCTCGTCGAATGGCTCACGGCCCACGGCCACGAGCCCGTCGACTGCGGGCCCCACATCTACGACGCCCTCGACGACTACCCCCCGTTCTGCCTCCGCGCCGCGGAGCGGACGGCGGCGGACCCGGAGTCGCTCGGCATCGTGATCGGCGGCTCCGGCAACGGTGAGCAGATCGCCGCGAACAAGGTCAAGGGCGTCCGTGCGGCCCTCGCCTGGAGCGAGCAGACGGCCGCCCTCGGCCGCGAGCACAACGACGCGAACGTGATCTCCATCGGCGGCCGCATGCACACGCAGGAGGAGGCGACGAAGTTCGTCGAGATCTTCCTGTCGACGCCGTACTCGAACGAGGAGCGCCACCAGCGCCGCATCGACATGCTGTCGGCGTACGAGCGGACCGGCGAGCTCCCGGCGATCCCGCCGCACCACCCGCAGGGCTGAGCCCTCGCCTCAGCTCCTCGAGCGCGGGCCGGGCACCGTCCCGGCCCCACCGGCGCTCGAGGAGCGGGGCCCCGGGGGCGGAGCCCCGGGACAGCGACCCCCACCGACCCGAGGAGAACGACGGCCGTGCCCGAAGGGCATACGATCCACCGGCTGGCCCAGGACCACGCCGAACGCTTCGCGGGCCGCACGGTGACGGTGACCAGCCCCCAGGGCAAGTTCTCCGACGCGGCCGCACTCCTGACCGGCCAGGAGCTGACCCGCACCGAGGCCCACGGCAAGCACCTCTTCCTCGGCTTCGCCGCGGTCGGCTGGGTCCACATCCACCTCGGCCTCTTCGGCAAGTACACCTTCGGCGAGACCCCCGCCCCGCCGCCCACGGACACCGTCCGGCTGCGCCTGGCCGGTCCCACGCACTACGCGGACCTGCGCGGCCCCACCACCTGCGCCCTGATCACGGACGCCGAGAAGCAGGCGATACACGAGCGCCTCGGCCCCGACCCGCTGCGCGCCGCGGACACCCCGGCCAAGGCGTACGCCCGGATCTCCCGCAGCCGCACGACGATCGCCGCGCTCCTCATGGACCAGAAGGTCATCGCGGGCGTCGGCAACGTCTACCGGGCCGAGGTCCTCTTCCGCCACGGCATCGACCCGTACACCCCGGGCCTGGCCGTCACCGAGCCGCTGTTCACCGCGGTCTGGGACGACCTCGTGGCCCTCATGCGCGACGGCGTCCGGGCGAACCGCATCGACACGGTCCGCCCCGAGCACACCCCCGAGGCGATGAACCGCCCGCCCCGCGTCGACGACCACGGCGGCGAGGTCTACGTGTACCGCCGCGCACCGCAGCCCTGCCTGCTGTGCGGCACGCGGATCCGCACGGCGGAACTGGCGGCCCGCAACCTCTTCTGGTGCCCGACCTGCCAGCCCCCGGCGGCCACCCGCTAGAAGCCGTGCGGCAGCCACGGCGCGACGGTTGACCCGAACGCCACCGCCGCCTCCGCGAGCGCCCCCTGGCGCAGCTCGCGCACCCGCCCCGCCCCGGCCAGCTCGACGAGCGACACGTCGCCGAGATAGGCCGCGCCCAACTCCCGTACGGACAGGGCGAGATCGGCCCGGTCGTCGGTCCGCTCGCAGGACGCGCCCTTGGTGTCCCCGGTCAGCCGCCAACGCCCCTGGTTCCAGGGGCAGAAGGCGTCCTCGACCTCGAACACCACGTCCACCGGCGCGAGATACGTCCGCGCCTCGAGCGCGACGCCCACCTCCACCAGCCGTACGTGCATCGAGTCCCGCACCCGTACGCCGCAGCGCCGGATGTCGGAGACCAGGGAGAGGATCGGGTCGTCGACCGGCCGGTTGCGGGCCTCCACCGTCTCCGTCAGATCGATGTCGCACAGGAACCGCCACAGCGCCGCGTACGCCGCCGGGTCGAGCGCCGTCACGTCCCGCGCCTGGATCCGGCCGCGCGCCACCGCGAACTCCGACTCCGGCTTGTTGTGGAAGCGGGCGAACCCCACGGTCTCCCCGTCCCGCTCCGCGACCACGCACAGCAGCGGGGACGCCCCGCCGCGGTCCTGCTCCGCGTCGAGCAGCGGCAGCCGCTCCCAGCCGGCCCCCCGGGCGAGCATCCCGGGCCGGGTGCCGACCGTGCGCAGATACACGGCCTCGCACCGCTCGGCGGCCTCGGCCGCGTCCACGAACCGCAGCCGCACGTCGTCCGTACCGGCCGGGGCGTCGATCCGTACCCGCGTCGAGTCGATGGTCAGCGCCGCCTGCCGGGTCCCGACGCCGTACCCGAACCGGCCGTAGATCGCGGGCTCGGACGCCGTCAGCACGGCGAGGGGCTCGCCCCAGGCCCGTACGTCGTCGAGCTGGCGGCGCATCATCGAGGTCAGGATGCCGCGCCGCCGGTGCGTCGCCGCGACGCTGACCATGGTCACGCCCGCGGCGGCCACGAAGGCGCCGCCGGGCACCGAGACCCGGAACGAGAAGGCGCCCGCGGTGCCCACGCACTCGTCGCCGTCCCACACCCCGTACGAGCGGTCGAGCTCCGTCAGGTCGTCCCACAACCGCCGCTCCTGCGGCGACTCCGCCACCCCGCCGAAGGCCAACTCCAGCCTGGCGTACCAGCGGTCCCACTCGTCTCGGCGCAGCGTGCGCAGGTCCGTCGTCATATGCCATCCCTACCAGGGGGACCGGCGAGGGGCGAGGCATTTTGATGCCCGGAAAGGGGGACAAGTGGGACCTCCCGTGCACAGTCGGAGGCTCCATGGATAAGGTCCACGAGCAATGGCCCTACGACGAGAACGGCGCGGGCGCGAGCAGCGCGCGGAGGCCGAGACGTTTCCGGCCCGGTTGAAGATGCGCATCCACCGGGTCCGCACCGCCGTGCGCAGATCGGGTGTCGACTACTTCCGCGGCGACGGCTCGGACTGGATCGCGCTCGCCGGTCTGCTGATCACGGTTCCGCTGATCGCGTTCGGCACGATCCTCAACCCGGTCTGGTGCTCGCCGTCCGCCCTCGTCCTGCCGATCGTCGCGGGCGGCCTGCTGCTGCGCCCCGCGAGCCTGCTCGGCCTGTACGCGGCGTCCGCCACGGCCCTGATCGTCGAGTCGGTCCAGCTCGGCCCGTACGCGCGGACCGCGGCCGCGGTCACCCCCGGCACCGTCCTCACGGTCGCGGCCTGCGGCTTCTTCGGCCTCCTGATCGCGCAGTTCCGCAGCCGCGTCGGCGTGCCCTGGCGGCGCGGCGGCACGATGCTCTTCGACCTGCGCGAACGGATCCGCACCCAGTCGCGCCTGCCGAAACTCCCGCCCGGCTGGCACCGCGAGATGGCGCTGCGCCCGGCCGGCGGCCAGTCCTTCTCGGGCGACTTCGTCGTCGCGGCCCGCACGAACAACGGCCGGACGCTGGAGGTCGTCCTCACGGACGTCTCCGGCAAGGGCATGGACGCGGCGTCGCGTGCGCTGCTCCTCGCGGGCGCCTTCAGCGGCCTCCTCGGCTCCCTGCCGCCGCACGCCTTCCTGCCCGCCGCCAACGGCTACCTGCTCCGCCAGGACTGGGACGAGGGCTTCGCGACCTCGATCCACCTCGTCCTCGACCTCGAATCCGGCGACTACGAGCTCTACTCCGCGGGCCACCCGCCGGGCCTCCAGCTCAGCGCGGGCACCGGCCGCTGGGAGGAGAAGGCCGCGGAGGGCCCGCTGCTCGGGGTCTACGACGGCGCCGAGTTCGACGCGACGAAGGGCACGCTGCGCCCCGGCGACGTGCTGATGCTCTTCACGGACGGCCTGGTGGAGACGTCGGAACGCGACATCTCCGAGGGCATGGACCGCCTCACCGGCGAGGCCGACCGCTACGTCACGGGAGGCTTCCACGGCGCGGCCTGGCACCTCATCGAGGCGGTCGCCAAGGACGTCAACGACGACAGGGCGCTGCTGCTGATCTGCCGCGACGCGTAGCGCGCCCCCGAGAGGGCGCACGCAGTGCGCATCTCAGGGGCGCGGGGAACCGCGCGATCAGCCCCACCGGAGGCGCACCCGGCGACGAACCGGTCCACCCACGGCGAGCTGGCCCTAGACGCCCGCCCGGACCCGCTCCTCGACCGCCCCCGACGACCGTCCCCCCGGCAGAACGCTGGCCAGCCACGACGACCGCCCCGCCGCGAGCGGCCCCAGAACGGCCAGGACCAGCACATACCCCGCGATGAACGGAGACAGCCGCGCGTCCAGCCCGGCCCCGGCCGCCATCGTCGCCAGGATCAGCGCGAACTCCCCCCGGGCCAGCAGCGTCGTGGAGATGTTCGCCGCGGGCCCGGCCCCGAACCCGTACACCCGGGCCGCTCCGAGCCCCGCCAGCACGTTCATCACCAGCGTCACCGCGACAGCGGCCAGCACCGGCCACACCACGGTCGGCAGATCCCCCGGGTCGATCGACAGCCCGAACGCGAAGAAGAAGATCGCCCCGAACGCGTCCCGCAGCGGATGCACCAGGGTGCGGATCCGCTCCCCGGACGCGGTCGACCCGAGCATGAGCCCGACCATGAACGCCCCGATCGCGTCGGCGACCCCGAACCACTCCGAGACCCCGGCGACGAAGACCGCCGCGCCGAGGAACGAGATCACGAGCAGCTCGTCGTCCTTCACGTCGAAGAGGCGTCCCACGACCCGCGTACCGAACCGTGCCGCGAGCGCGAGCAGCAGCAGGAACCCGAACGCCTTCCCGCCGTCCACCACCGCGGCGGCGAGCGAGTCCGCGCCCGACAGGATGGGCTGGAGCGCCGCCAGGTACAGCGCGAGGAAGATGTCCTCGACCACGATGATGCCGAGGATCGGCTTGGTCTCCGGGTTGCCGAGCCGCCCGGTGTCGACCAGGACCTTCGTCACGATCGCGGACGACGAGATGCCGAGCACCCCGGCGAGGACCAGAGCTTCGGAGGTGCCCCAGCCGAGGGCGAATCCGAAACCGAGGCCGGCGCCGACGTTCAGGGCGAGGTACGTACCGCCGGCCACGGCCATCTTGCGGCCGCCCGCCTTGAGGTCGTCCATGTGGAACTCGAGGCCGAGGTAGAAGAGCAGCAGCACCAGGCCGAGCGCGGAGAGCATCTCCAGGTCGTGCGGGTCCGAGACGAGGACGACGCCCGGTGTGTGCGGGCCGAGCAGGATGCCGGCCAGGATGAACAGCGGGATGGTGGGGAGTCCGATCCGTCCGCCGACACGGGCGAGGACGGCGGCGGCGAGAAAGGCGCCACCCATGGCTATCAAGGTGTCTGCGTGTCCGATGGGCCCGTTCCTCCTTGGTCTGGGGAGCTCCCTTGGTAAAGGGAGCGTCAAGAAAGCGTCAATAGTTAGCTTACCAAAGGACTGAAAGGGCGGGCCGAACGGCCAGGCCGAAGGGCCGGGCCCCCTGTCCCGGACACCCCGGGCTGGGGGTTATCCCCACCCGTGATCCGCCAGCCGCCCTCATGGTCGCGACCACCCCCGAATCCGTACGTTCGAGACATCGACGCCACCGGGCGTCCGACCACGTACGTACGAGAGGGCGACCATGGGCCTGCGCAGGAGGCGACCGGCTCACCCTCCGCCTCCCCGACGGCACGAGGACGACCGCGACGGTCTCGGCGACGTACGAACGCGGCCTCGGCATGCCCCAGGTCACGCTCCCGCGCGCGGCGCTGACGGGCCACGTCACCAACCCGTACGACACCGAGGTGTGGACCAAGGGCGGCACGGGCCGGGACCTCGCGTCCCTGGGCACCCCGCTGGCGCGGGACGACTACACCACCGCGCGGTCCCTGGACCGGGAGATGAACGCCTGGGCCAACACCACGATGGCCGCGGTCCTCGGCGGCTTCGCTGCGATCGCCGCGGTCAACACCCTCGTGATGACGGTCCTCGACCGCCGCCGCGAACTCGGCACGCTCCGCCTGATCGGCTCGACCCGCCGGCAGGTCCTGCGCATGATCCGCTGGGAGGCGCTGCTGGTCGCGGGCGCGGGAGTGGCGCTCGGCACGGTGATCGCCCTCGCGACCCTGATCCCGATGACGAACGGCCTCACCGGCCAGGGCCCGTACGTCCCGCCGTTCCTGTACGGGGCGTTCGCGGGCTCCGCGCTGGGCCTCGGCCTCGCGGCGACGGGCTTCTCGGCCCGGTGGGCACTGAAGCCGTCCCGCTAGGCGCGACCACGCGCGACTACCCTCGGGCCATGCTCACGCTGACGGAAGTCGAGGCCCTGGCGCGACGGGCCCACGAGGGCCGGACCGACAAGGCGGGCCGCCCCTACGCCGAGCACCTCGCGGCCGTGGCCCACGGGGTGCGGGCCAGGGGCGGCTCGCCGGCGCAGATCGCGGCGGCCTGGCTGCACGACGCGATCGAGGACGACGCCCTGACCCCGGACTGGCTGGCCGCGGCCGCGCTCCCCGCCGACACCAAGGCGATCGTGCTGGCCCTGACGAAACGACAGGGCGAGCCCCCGGCGGCATACGCAGAGCGCATCCTCGCCACCCCGGGGGCCCGCCTGGTGAAGGAGTCGGACCTGGCGCACAACGCGGACCCGGCCCGCCTCGCGGTGCTCGACGCACCGACCCGGGCCCGCCTGACCCAGAAGTACGCGACGATGCGCACACTCCTGGGCCTCGATCCCTAGGTGCGCGCGCGGGCCCGTGCCACCGCGGTGGCGTCCTTCTTGAAGGCCCACTCCATCTTCGGCTCCATGGCGAACCGGAAGATCCGCTGGACCGGCGGCGTGCACAGCACGGTGATGACCGCCGCCGCGACGACGGTGACGGCGATCTGACCGGCCGGCGTGTGGACCCAGTCCGCGTCGAACCAGTTCCAGAAGCGCGAGCCCTTCGCCAGGAACCCGTGCAGCAGGTAGCCGTACAGGGTGCCGGCGCCGAGCACCGTGAACCACATCTTGCGCCGCGGCACCCATGCGAAGAAGCACGCGGTGAGCACGATCGAGCAGCCGAACAGGGCGAGCGTCATGACGACACCGGCCCACCACGGGGCACCGAGCTCCTGCGCGCTGTCGCGGTGGTAGAACCACGCGGACGTCATCCGGGGCCCGGCCCAGTACGCGAGGGCGAGCGCGCCGAGGACGATCGGCACGGACAGGATCCGCACCTCGCGCCGCCGCACCAGCTGGAAGTGCTCCGGCTTCATGAACAGACCGAGCACGAAGAAGGGCAGGAACTGCAGCACGCGCTGGAGGTCCAGGTCGTCGCCGAGCTCCGGCGAGACCGACGCGAGCACGGCGACGGCGACGGCGACCGGGATCGGCCAGCGGATGATCTTCCACAGCGGTGTGGTCAGCCGCCACACGAACAGCGCGACCAGGAACCAGGTCAGGTACCAGGGGTCGAGCAGGCTGATCGGGTACGAGGGGTCGCCCCCTGCGGTCCGCTTGAAGAGGGTGTACGCGATCTCGAACAGGACGTACGGGACGGCGACACCGGTGATCAGCCTCCGCAGCCGGTCGGGCCGCATGTCGAAGCTGCGCGAGAAGTAGCCGGAGATGAGGATGAACGCCGGCATGTGGAACGTGTAGACGGTCATGTACAGCGCTTCGGCGGTACGACTGCCGTCCGTCAGGGGCTCCCAGCAGTGGCCCATCGCGACGAAGACGATGGCCAGGTACTTGGCGTTGTCGAAGAACGCGTCCCGCTGCTTGGGCTTCGGGGCGTCGGTCCGAGCGGGGGCCGACGCGGGAGCGGGGGTCGGGGGAGCGGTGGGGTGGAGAGTTCGGGGGGCGGGGACTCCGTCCGCGGGCCGCGCCGCCGGGGGCAGCGGGCTGCGGTGCGAGCCATGCGGGTACAGCGAGTTGGTCACAGGCCCTCCCACCAGGAACAAGGGGGGACGATCCAGGACCGCACTGCGCCGGCGGGGATCAAGGCAGTGTGGAACATCTGAGGCACCCTAGCGGGGCCTGTGGGATTTCGTAAAACCCTCAACTCGATTCCTCCTTAGGCCCCTCGTGTACCCCGGATTCGAAAAAGTTGACATGGGTTCGTATGACGCCCCTTCATTGGCGATCTGTCCGTTATCGCACCTCTAATCCCTCTTAAACGCCGCATAACACCCTCAGTCGACTACGGAGAGATGCCCGATTGGTCGCGATCGTGGGCGGCGTGAATAAGCCGCCGAATTCTCGTGAATTCGCTGTGTCGCACTCAAGGAGAAACCGCGGGAAAACCGCGGGTGGCATGCGTGGGGCATGCGAGGGGCACGTGTGGGCCGCATGTGCGCCGATAGAAACGATCAAGCCGAATTCCGTGCGGTCCCGGACGCCCCCGCGCCCCCGCCGACGTGCGCGGCTCATGCGCCCCAAGGGTGCGCGGGCCTCGCGCCCTCGCGCACGCGTGGCCGACGATGCGTCACCGACCGCATACGGAGGCCGTGTTGGTGGCACGATGGTTCTGGCGGGGGGTGTGCGGGGCTGTGCCCCCCGGGCCGGGAGAGCGGACCGACCTAGGGTGTGATCAGTGTGGCCATTTCGCTGTCAGTGGTGCTGTTGTTGGCGATCGTCCTCGTGGTGCTGATGCGCGGCGGATCGATCAAGGCGGGGCCCGCCATAGTGGCGGTGCTCTTCGGCTTCTTCCTGGCCTCGACCGGAATGGCGCCCGCGATCAACAACTTCCTCAACTCTGTCGCGGACAGCATCAGCGCGATCAAATTCTGAGATCCGAGGCCGGGGGGACAGCGGAAAGCCCCCGGCCCGGCCGACCATGCCCGCGGTCCGTCACGACGCCGGACCGGATGTCACCGCTTCCCTGACCGCCGCGGCCATCCGTGAGCAGAGCGCGGGAAGCCCGGGAGCGCCGCGTATCCAGTCCTCGATGTCGACACCGACCACGATCCCGGTCAACTCGATCGGAGAAGAGGCCGCTTCGTGGCGCGTCGGTAGTTTGCCCACCGGTTCTCGCGACTTCTGCCGACTTCACCCGATCCGGCGGAGCGAGACGTTCTCGCCACCCCGGGACGTGTTCCGGCGCCGCGGACGCGGCGCCGTGCGCCGTGCGCGGGACGACCGTGGATCATGTGGAACGGCGGCGCGGGACCGGCGGGAGGTGGCAGCGATGCAGGCCGAGCAGTCCCCGGACGGAGGGCCCGAAGAGGCGCGCATCCGCCACCTCGCGGACGCGCTGAGGGCGGTGACCCAGCAGGCGGTGAGCGCCGAGGAGGCACCCGCGGCCCTGTGCCGGGCCTGCACCGAGCTGCTGCCCGTGAGCGGCGCCTCCGTCTCCCTGTCCACGGGCGGGATGACCCACGCCCTGTGGTACGCCAGCGACGACATCGCGGCACGCCTGGCGGAGGCCCAGTACACCCTCGGCGACGGGCCGTGCCGGATCGCGTCGATCCTGGCCGCGCCGGTGCTGGCCGACGACCTGGCCGGCGGCCCGGACGCCCGGCGCTGGCCGGTCTTCGCCCACCAGGCCGTGGACCTCGGCGTGCGGGCCGTCTTCTCGCTGCCGCTCGGCGCCGGCGGCCTCACGATCGGCACCCTCGACCTGTACAGCAGGAACGCCGGACCGCTGTCCGAGCGGGACACGCACGCCGCGCTGCTGCTGCGGGACGCGATCACCTTCGCCGTCCTCAAGCTGCCGACCCGGAACGGCATCCCCTGGGGTGAGGGCGACGAGGGCGTAGCGTCATGGGTGGAGGCGGCCGAAGCCGATCATGCGGAAGTCCACCAGGCTGTGGGCATGGTGATGATCCAGCTCTCCGGCAGTGCGGAGCAGGCGCTGGACAGACTGCGGGCGCGGGCCTTCGCCCAGGGCCGCAGCGTGACGGAAGTGGCGCGCGACGTCGTGGCACGTTCGCTGCGCTTTCGCCCCGAGGACGATCAGGAACAGTGACCGGACGTATGGAGCACGCGCAGCACTCAGGACGAGAGACGGTGACAGGCATGGACCGCGATGAGCAGCTCGCCGAGGCATTCGTCGAGCTTGCCGACAGCCTCGCCAGAGACGTCGATCCCGTGGTCCTCCTCGACCGGCTGGTCGGCCGGGTCCTGGAGTTCAGTGGCGCGGACGCGGCCGGGGTGATGGTGGCCACCCTCCGCGGCACCCTGCGCACCGTCGCCGTCACCGACGAGGGCACGGGCCTGCACGAGCTGTTCGAGCTCCAGGCCGGCGAGGGCCCCTGCCTCGACTGCTACCGCAGCGACACCGCCGTCGACGTCCCCGACCTCACGTCCAGCGAGGGGCGCTGGCCCCGGATGGCACCGCTCGCCGTGCGGTCCGGCTTCCGCGCGACCCACGCCCTGCCGCTGCGCGTCAACCACCAGACGATCGGCGCGATCAACCTGCTCTGCGCCCGGCCCGGCGGCCGCTCGCCCGCCGAGCTCCGGGTGGCGCAGGCCCTCGCGGACGTCGGGGCCATCGCCCTGTACCAGTGGAGCCCCGAGTCCGCGCGGCCCACCGACGTCCTGCGCCAGGTCGAGGCCGCCCTCGCGGCCAAGTCCACGGTGGAGATCGCCCAGGGCATGCTGGCCGAGTACGGCGACCTGCCGCTCGCCGACGCCCTCGCCGCCCTGCGCGTCTACAGCCGCCACAACGGCGGGCGTCTCCTGGACACCGCCCACGCTCTGGTCGGCCGCAGCATCGACCCCCACGCCGTCCTCACGGACCAGCACTGACGGCATCGCCGTCCGCCCCGGAAAACACTCAGGGCCAGATCGAGGAAACTTCCTCTGACCTGGCCCTGAGCTCTATGGAGCGGGCGACGGGAATCGAACCCGCGTAGCTAGTTTGGAAGACTAGGGCTCTACCATTGAGCTACGCCCGCACGTACCGCGCCGCAGCTCGGGGACCACGGCACGCAGGCATCGTAGCCGGTCCCGGGGCCGCTTCGCACACCCCATTGCCGCGCCCCGTCGAGGGCCCCGCAATGCGGGGGCCGCACCGCCTGCGGGCATGTACCCTACGTGTCGCACCGACGGGGTGTGGCGCAGCTTGGTAGCGCGTCCGCTTTGGGAGCGGAAGGCCGTGGGTTCAAATCCCGCCACCCCGACCAGCGTTGTCGTCGCGGCGAGCAGCCGCCGACCGCCTCCGGGCCTCTTCACCGAACCGGGAACCAAGATCGCATTGTGGGTGTGCTGCGGCGTGCCGTTACTATGCAAGCTGCATGCCCGTGTGTCTCTCTGCCGGGCAGAACCCAAGAAGTCAGCCCCCAAGGAGACCGAACCGTGAAGAGCGCCGTGGAGACCCTGAACCCGACCCGGGTTCGGCTCAGCATCGAGGTGCCCTTCGAGGAGCTCAAGGACAGCCTCGACGCGGCGTACAAGAAGATCAACCAGCAGGTCACGGTGAAGGGCTTCCGCAAGGGCAAGATCCCGGCCCGCGTCATCGACCAGCGCTTCGGCCGCGGTGCGGTGCTGGAAGAGGCCGTCAACGACGCGCTTCCGAAGTTCTACACCGAGGCCGTCAACGAGGCGGAGCTCAACGTCCTCGGCCAGCCCGAGGTCGACATCACGGAGCTGAAGGACGGCGAGACGCTGAACTTCACCGCCGAGGTCGACATCCGCCCGGCCATCGAGATCCCGGACTACTCCGGCATCGAGGTCGAGGTGGACGCCGTCGAGGTCAGCGACGAGGACGTCGAGAAGTCGGTCGAGCAGCTGCGCGACCGCTTCGCCTCGACCTCCCCCGTCGAGCGTGCCGCCGAGGACGGCGACGTCGTGACGATCGACCTGGAGGCCAAGGTCGAGGGCGAGGTCCTGGAGGACGGCGTCGCGTCCGGCGTCTCCTACACCATCGGCTCCGGTGAGCTCCTCGACGGCATCGACGAGGCCGTGAAGGGCCTGGAGGCCGGTGGCGAGGCCACCTTCACCTCCGAGCTGAAGGGCGGCTCGGCCGAGGGCAAGGAGGCCGAGGTCACCGTCAAGGTCACCCAGGTCGCCGCCCGTGAACTCCCGGCCCTGGACGACGAGTTCGCCCAGCTCGCCTCCGAGTTCGACACCCTCGACGAGCTGAAGGCCGACAGCCGCAAGCGCCTCGAGAACATGAAGCAGTACGACCAGGCCACGCAGGCCCAGGAGCGCGTCCTGGAGAAGCTGCTCGAGCTGGTCGAGGTCCCCGTTCCCGAGAAGCTGCTCGAGGACGAGGTCCAGACCCGCAAGCACAACCTGGAGCACCACCAGCTCGGCCAGATGGGCCTGGACATCGAGAAGTACCTCGAGATCCAGGGCAAGACGGTCGAGGAGTTCGACGCCGAGACGCGCGAGCAGGCCGTCAAGGGCATCAAGACGCAGTTCGTCCTCGACGAGCTCGTCAACAAGGAGAAGCTGAACGTGAACCAGGAGGAGCTCACCGAGCACCTCATGCGTCGCGCCGCTTCCTCCGGCATGTCCCCCGACCAGTTCGCCCAGGCGGTCGTCGAGGGCGGCCAGGTCCCGATGCTGGTCGGCGAGGTCGCCCGCGGCAAGGCCCTTGCCGTGGTCGTCGAGGCCGCCACCGTCAAGGACACCAACGGCGAGATCGTCGACCTCGAGGACGACGAGGACGAGACCCCTGCCGCTGAGGAGCAGGCGGAGAAGTCCGCGGAGACCGAGGAGTCGACGGAGGCCTGATCTCCGTAGCGCCTCGCGAAGGCCCCCGGGACCCCGGTCCCGGGGGCCTTCGCGCCGTCCTGGCCGCTCGCGCCGCTGTGCGCGCCCCGTGCCGCGCACCCTGCGCTCACAGCGAACAGTTCCTTCTGCGGGATTCTCCTGAGGGACCCGCGCGTTAGGGTCCATGAATACGAGGGCAGGGGAGTCCCCGAGCGAGGGCCCCGGCCTCAGTTAGAGACGCGAGACGGCGCGTAGCCGTCAGAGACGAGCAGGTGGATACGTGACGATTCAGATGCCTTCCGCCGCCGGAGAGCCGTCCATCGGCGGTGGCCTCGGCGACCATGTCTACAACCGGCTGCTCGGCGAGCGGATCATCTTCCTCGGCCAGCAGGTCGACGACGACATCGCCAACAAGATCACCGCGCAGATGCTGCTCCTGGCCGCCGACCCGGACAAGGACATCTTCCTCTACATCAACAGCCCCGGTGGCTCGGTGACGGCCGGCATGGCGATCTACGACACCATGCAGTACATCCCGAACGACGTCGTCACCATCGGCATGGGCATGGCCGCCTCGATGGGCCAGTTCCTGCTGACCGGCGGCTCCGCGGGCAAGCGCTTCGCGCTCCCGAACACCGACATCCTGATGCACCAGGGCTCCGCCGGCATCGGCGGTACCGCCTCCGACGTCAAGATCCAGGCCGAGTACCTGCTCCGTACGAAGCAGCGCATGGCGAGGATCACGGCCGAGCACTCCGGCCAGACCATCGAGACGATCATCCGTGACGGTGACCGCGACCGTTGGTACACGGCCGAGGAAGCCAAGGAATACGGCCTCATCGACGAGATCATCACTGCCGCTACGGGCGTTCCGGGCGGCGGCGGTACCGGGGCCTGATCGTCACGATCACCCCCCGGCACAGCCACCCAGCCCACCCTCACCAGGACGGAACACCGACCATGAACAACCTCCCCGGCAGCGGCCTGTACCAGGGCCCGCAGGTCGACAACCGCTACGTGATCCCGCGCTTCGTCGAGCGCACCTCGCAGGGCGTGCGTGAGTACGACCCGTACGCGAAGCTCTTCGAGGAGCGCGTGATCTTCCTCGGCGTGCAGATCGACGACGCGTCCGCCAACGACGTCATGGCGCAGCTGCTGTGCCTGGAGTCGATGGACCCGGACCGCGACATCTCCATCTACATCAACAGCCCCGGTGGCTCGTTCACGGCCCTCACGGCCATCTACGACACGATGCAGTTCGTGAAGCCGGACATCCAGACGGTCTGCATGGGCCAGGCGTCCTCCGCGGCCGCCGTCCTGCTCGCCGCCGGTACGCCGGGCAAGCGCATGGCCCTGCCGAACGCCCGCGTGCTGATCCACCAGCCCTCCGGCGGCACCGGTCGTGAGCAGCTCTCCGACCTGGAGATCGCGGCCAACGAGATCATCCGGATGCGTACGCAGCTGGAAGAGATGCTGGCCAAGCACTCGACGACGCCGATCGAGAAGATCCGTGACGACATCGAGCGTGACAAGATCCTGACGGCCGAGGACGCGCTCGCGTACGGCCTGGTCGACCAGATCATCTCGACCCGCAAGATGAACAACGAGGCGATCGCGTAAGCACGGGCTGTATCGTCTGCCATCCCCATGGCGCGGTTCACGTCAAAGTGAACCGTGCCAAGGGGGGCCCGAACGGGGGGCCCGGCAAGGTACCGTCGGATACAGGCACCAGGAGCCGCTGAACGTGGCGTCTCCCAGGCGAAGGGGAAGCACCTCGTGGCACGCATCGGTGACGGCGGCGATCTGCTCAAGTGCTCGTTCTGTGGCAAGAGCCAGAAGCAGGTCAAGAAGCTCATCGCAGGTCCCGGTGTATACATCTGCGACGAGTGCATCGACCTCTGCAACGAGATCATCGAGGAAGAGCTCGCCGAGACGAGCGAAGTGCGGTGGGAGGAACTCCCGAAGCCGCGCGAGATCTATGAATTCCTCGAGGGTTACGTCGTGGGCCAGGAGGCCGCCAAGAAGGCGCTCTCCGTGGCGGTCTACAACCACTACAAGCGCGTCCAGGCCGGCGAGAACGGCGGAGCGGCGAGCCGCGAGGACGCGATCGAACTCGCGAAGTCCAACATCCTGCTGCTCGGCCCCACGGGCTCGGGCAAGACGCTGCTCGCCCAGACGCTCGCCCGGATGCTGAACGTCCCGTTCGCGATCGCGGACGCGACGGCGCTCACCGAGGCGGGCTACGTCGGCGAGGACGTCGAGAACATCCTCCTGAAGCTGATCCAGGCGGCCGACTACGACGTCAAGAAGGCCGAGACCGGGATCATCTACATCGACGAGATCGACAAGGTGGCTCGGAAGTCCGAGAACCCGTCGATCACCCGCGATGTCAGCGGCGAGGGTGTCCAGCAGGCCCTCCTGAAGATCCTCGAGGGCACCACCGCCTCCGTCCCGCCGCAGGGCGGACGCAAGCACCCGCACCAGGAGTTCATCCAGATCGACACGACGAACGTGCTGTTCATCGTGGGCGGAGCCTTCGCCGGTCTGGAGAAGATCATCGAGTCGCGGTCCGGCGCCAAGGGCATCGGCTTCGGCGCGACGATCCACTCCAAGCGCGAGCTGGAGGAGAAGGACCAGTTCCAGGAGGTCATGCCGGAGGACCTGGTGAAGTTCGGGATGATCCCGGAGTTCATCGGCCGTCTCCCCGTCATCACCTCGGTCCACAACCTGGACCGCGAAGCCCTCCTCCAGATCCTCGTCGAGCCGCGCAACGCCCTGGTGAAGCAGTACCAGCGCCTCTTCGAACTCGACGGCGTGGAGCTGGACTTCGAGCGCGAGGCCCTGGAGGCCATCGCCGACCAGGCGATCCTGCGCCGCACCGGCGCCCGCGGCCTGCGCGCCATCATGGAGGAAGTCCTCCAGTCGGTGATGTACGAGGTCCCGTCCCGCAAGGACGTCGCCCGCGTCGTCATCACAGCGGAGGCCGTTCACTCGAACGTGAACCCGACGCTGATTCCGCGGGATGCGCGCGGCACGGGCGGCGGCGAGCAGAAGTCGGCGTAGCCGCTGCGCTGTCGCCGTAGCTGACACACGAGAGGGGCCCCGGTCGGACATCCGACCGGGGCCCTCGTCACGTCTGCGTGGCGGTCATGCCGGGACGCGGATCTCCTTGCGGAGCTTGGCGGCGATGTCCGACGCCGACTTCAGGTCGGGCACCTTGCCGGCCATCATGTCCGCGATCTCGGCCGAGATGACCATCGAGACCGTGCTGTGGTCGCCCCAGATGCACACCGGCATGTGCATCTCCTTGGGCGTCGTGGAACTGCCGGCCGAGGCGCCGGTGTTCTCCATCTTCATTTCCTGGCACTTCAGGATGAAGTCGTCCGTGCTGTAGTCGGTCGGGTCGCCGACGAGCGTCGCCTTGGTGTCGTCGTCGCCGCTGCTGCCCTTCGCGATCTCCAGGGCACCCTTCTCGAACATGCCGTCGACGAGCTTCTCCGGGTCGTCGATCTCGCCGTAGGCGCCCTGGAACTGAAGGACCTTGCCGGCCAGCGGGTTCGAGGTGTCCTTGACCGAGTAGGCGCCGTTGACGGGCTTGCCGTTCTTCAGGCCGTCCTTCTCGGCGTCCTTCATGTCCTCGTCGGTGAAGCCGTCCGACGACGAGCTCTCGTCCTTCTTGTACTCCGTGAGGACCGTCGAGGGGGCCGTCAGCTTGTGGGCCCCGTCGTCGGCGACCGAGGCGCCCCCGCCCCCGCCGAACACGAAGTACGCGCCCACGCCCAGCGCCGCCACCACGGCGACCGCCGCGATGATGATGCCGGTCTTCTTCTTGCCGCCACCCGCCGGAGGAGCCGCCGGGTACTGGCCGTACGGGGCCTGCTGCTGGCCGTACGGGCCGGGCTGCTGGGGCTGGCTGTAGCCGCCCGGCTGCTGCGGCGGAACGCCCTGCGGAGCCTGCTGCGGGTACCCGTAGCCGGGCTGCGGGGCCTGGGGCTGCTGGCCGTACGGACCTTGCTGCGGCTGCTGGCCGTACGGTCCGGGCTGCTGCGGCTGCTGGCCTCCGTACGGGCCCGGCTGGTTGTAGCTCATTACTGGGGTTCCCTCCCGCTGTTTATCTGCTCCCGACATCCTTGCGTACGGGCGTGCGGTTCCGTCCATCGGATTCGGTTTCAGTACGAGCTTGTGACCCCTCTAAACTGAGTCCGTGACCGAGAACTCTCAGCAGCAGACTCCAGTGCCCACCTCCGAACTGCCGACCCAGTACGCGCCGGCCGAGGTAGAGGGGGCGCTGTATGCGCGCTGGGTGGACCGGGGCTACTTCACCGCTGACGCGAAGAGCGAGAAGGAGCCGTACACGATCGTCATCCCGCCGCCGAACGTCACGGGCGCGCTCCACCTGGGCCACGCGTACCAGGTCACGCTCATGGACGCCCTCACGCGCCGCAAGCGCATGCAGGGGTACGAGACGCTCTGGCTGCCGGGCATGGACCACGCCGGTATCGCGACGCAGAACAAGGTGGAGCAGCAGCTCGCCGAGGAGGGCAAGTCGCGGCACGACGTCGGCCGTGAGGCCTTCGTCGAGAAGACCTGGCAGTGGAAGAACGAGTACGGCGGCCGGATCCTCGGCCAGCTGAAGCGTCTCGGCGCCGGTCTCGACTGGTCGCGCGAGCGGTTCACGATGGACGAGGGCCTGTCCCGCGCCGTCCAGAAGATCTTCAAGGACCTGTTCGAGGACGGGCTGATCTACCGCGCCGAGCGCATCATCAACTGGTGCCCGCGCTGTCTGACGGCCATCTCGGACATCGAGGTCGACTACCAGGACGACGACGGCGAGCTCGTCTCGCTGAAGTACGGCGAGGGCGACGAGACCGTGGTCGTCGCCACGACCCGCGTCGAGACGATGCTCGGTGACACGGCCGTCGCCGTCCACCCGGACGACGAGCGGTACGCGCACCTCATCGGCAAGCGGATCAAGCTGCCGCTGACCGACCGGACGATCCCCGTCGTCGCCGACACGCACGTCGATCCGGAGTTCGGCACCGGTGCCGTCAAGGTGACGCCGGCCCACGACCCGAACGACTTCGCGATCGGTCAGCGGCACGACCTGGAGACCCTGACGATCATGGACGAGCGGGCGGTCATCACCGTGCCCGGTCCGTTCGAGGGGCTCGACCGGTTCGAGGCGCGTTCCGCGATCGTCGCCGCGCTGCGCGAGCAGGGCCGCATCGTCGCCGAGAAGCGCCCGTACGTGCACAGCGTCGGCCACTGCTCGCGCTGCAAGACCACGATCGAGCCGCGCCTGTCGCTGCAGTGGTGGGTCAAGGTCGAGACGCTCGCCGCGGCCGCCGGTGACGCGGTCCGTGACGGGCGCGTCGCCCTGCACCCGAAGGACATGGAGAAGCGCTACTTCGACTGGGTCGACAACCTCAACGACTGGTGCATCTCGCGGCAGTTGTGGTGGGGCCACCGCATCCCCGTCTGGTACGGGCCGAACGGCGAGGTCGTCTGCGTCGGTCCCGACGAGCAGCCGCCGGGCACCGAGGCCGAGGGCTGGACCCAGGACGAGGACGTCCTCGACACCTGGTTCTCGTCCGGCCTGTGGCCGTTCTCCACGCTGGGCTGGCCGGAGCAGACCGAGGACCTCGCGAAGTTCTATCCGACGTCCGTGCTCCTGACCGGGCACGACATCATCTTCTTCTGGGTCGTCCGGATGATGATGTTCGGGCTCTACTCGATGGACGGGCAGATCCCGTTCAAGACGGTCGCCCTGACCGGCCTGGTGCGCGACGAGTTCGGCAAGAAGATGTCGAAGTCGAACCCGAACGCGGTCGACCCGATCGACTGGATGGACGCGTACGGCTCGGACGCCGTCCGGTTCACGCTCGCCCGCGGCGCCAACCCGGGCGCGGACGTGCCGATCGGCGAGGACTGGGTCCAGGCGTCCCGCAACTTCGCCAACAAGATCTGGAACGCGACCCGCTTCGCGCTGATGAACGGCGCGACGATCGAGGGCCCGCTGCCCGAGCCGTCCGAGATGACGGCGACGGACCGCTGGATCCTGTCGCGGCTCAACAAGACGGTCGCCGAGGTCGACGCCTTCTACGACGACTACCAGTTCGCCAAGCTCAGCGACTCCCTCTACCACTTCGCGTGGGACGAGGTCTTCGACTGGTACGTCGAGCTGTCGAAGACGACGTTCATGGCGGGCGGCGAGCCGGCCAAGGTGTCGGGCCGCGTGCTCGGCGAGGTCCTCGACGTCACGCTGCGGCTGCTGCACCCGGTCGTCCCGTTCGTCACGGAGACGCTGTGGACGACGCTGACCGGCGGTGAGTCCCTGGTCGTCGCCGACTGGCCGAGCGACAGCGGCTTCCGCGACGAGGCGGCCGAGAAGGAGATCGCGACGCTCCAGCAGGTCGTCACCGAGGTCCGACGCTTCAAGGGCGAGCAGGGTCTGAAGCCGGGCCAGCGCGTCCCGGCCCGCCTCACCCTGGACGGCACGGCGCTCGCCGCGCACGAGCCGGCGATCCGGCAGCTCCTGAAGTTGCAGGAGGAGGGCGAGGGCTTCGCCGCCACCGCCACCCTGCCGGTGGCCGGCGCCGAGGTGGCGCTCGACCTGTCCGGCGCGATCGACGTGGCCGCGGAGCGCAAGCGCCTCGCCAAGGACCTCGCCGCCGCCGAGAAGGACAAGGCGCAGGCCGAGGGCAAGCTGGGCAACGAGAAGTTCCTGGGCAAGGCCCCCGAGAAGGTCGTCGAGGGCATCCGGGCGCGGCTGGCGAAGGCGGACGAGGACATCGCCCGCATCCAGGCGCAGCTGGAGCGACTGCCGCAGGCGTGACGCAGGACGAAGGCCCCCGGAACCGCACGGTTCTGGGGGCCTTCGCGTGCGCGGGCTACTTCCGGCCGCGCGGGACGATGCGGGCTATCGCCGTGCCGACCGCGATCAGCGCGAACGCGGCGAGGAACAGCCACATGACCTGGGCGCCGGTCGCGGCCAGGGTGCCGCCCGACGCGACGGTGCCCGCGGCGGCGGCGGAGGAGACGTTGTCGTACATGAGGGCAGATCCTTTGCGGGGGAAGGGAATCGGGGAAGGGATCAGGGAAGGGGATCGGGGGAGAGGGGCGCCGGGGGAGGGGCGCGGTCACCAGGTCTTCCTGCGGCGCAGCAGCGCGTCCGCGTACGCCTTGCCGTGGCAGGCCTGGAGGAAGAAGTCGAGGACCAGCTCGTACATCGAGGCCGCGGCGAGCATCTGCCGCCAGCCGCGCAGCCGTACCGTCACGACGCGTTCGACGACGAAGACGCCGGTGATCGCCAGCCAGAACGGCTGCAGGTGCAGGCCGCCGGTACCGAGCGCCCACGCGAGGGTGGAGAGGTAGACGAAGGTCACCAGCACGCCGAGGAACGTCAGGAGCTGGCGGCCCCAGTAGCGCCAGGTGACGCGGGTCAGGCCGTACTGGAAGCAGTTCTCGACGGCGCCGCGCTTCCAGCGCAGCCGCTGGCGCCACAGGTCGCGCCAGGTCGGCATCACCTCGGTGACCAGGGTGCAGGCGGCCGGCGAGACGACGTCGTGGCCCAGGTGCTTGATGGCGAAGGTGAGTTCGTTGTCCTCGGTGAGGACCGTGGTGTCGTAGACGCCGCCCGCGCCGTCGCCCGCGGGCAGGGTCCCGGCGAGCCGGGCGGTGGATATCTCGCGCAGGACGCGGACCGGGAAGACGGCGGCCGTGCCGGTCAGGACCAGGCACCGGCCCTTCAGACGGGCCACGTCGCGGGCGTAGCGGGCGAACTCGTTGCGCTGGAGATGGCCGACGAAGCCGCCGCCCTCGTCGCCGCGGAAGACCCCGCCGACGCCGCCGTAGCCGAGAGCGACATGGTCCAGGGCGACCGCGAGGAACTCGGGGTCGAGCGCGCAGTCGGCATCGGTGACGAGGACCGCGTCGTCGTCGGCGAGGGAGGGCAGCAGGGTCGCGAGGGCCTGGTTGAGGGCGCCGGCCTTCTTGTGCCGGTTGCCGTCGGTCACGAACACCTCGGCGCCGGCGGAGCGCGCCAACTCCTCCGTCGCGTCCGTGCAGTTGTCGGCGACGACCACGATCCGGTCGGGGCGCACGGTCTGCTGTCGCAAGCCCGCGAGCGCGATGCCGATGCGGTCCTGCTCGTCGTGCGCGGGGATCACCGCGACCAGTGCCATGGCCGAGCCGCCCCTTCGCCCAGTCGAGTACGCGCCGTACGAGGAATTCGTACGACCTGTCGACGGTGGGCCGGTGACGTGGCAGCCGTGTTGGTTCAAGGTTGCACGAATGTGGCAGGGGCGAGTCCAGGAGCGTTTCGGGTCGTTGGTCCCGGGTCCTAGGTCACTGCCGCGGGATCCGGTAGCGGTAGCCGACGCCGCGGACCGTCTCGATGGGCGCGGGCCGCCCGGTGGCCTCCTGGAAGACGCGGCGCAGCCGCAGGACGACGTAGCGGACCTTGGCGGGGTCGCCCTCGGCCGGGTTCTTCCAGGCCCGCTCCAGGAGCTGGAGGGGGCTGAGCACCTGACCGGGGTTGCGGGCCAGGATCCGCAGCACGTCGAACTCCAGCGGGGTCAGCGGCAGGAACACTCCGGCGACCGAGGCCTCGTGCGTGACGATGTCGAGGCTGAGGCAGCCGTCCTCGATCAGCTGGGCGTCGGGGTCGGCGGGGCGGGCGCGGCGCAGGCGGGCGATCCCCACGGCCCGGATGTACGACACCGGGAGGTCGTTCCACAGGTAGTCGTCGGCGCCCTCGTCCAGGGCGCGCAGGGCGACCGACTCGCGGTACCGGTGGTCGAGCAGCATGACGTGCAGGTCGTCGGTCATGTTCCTGACGTGCCGCAGCACCTCCCACACGTCGGGCTCGCGCAGCCGCGCCCCCAGCAGCAGCATGTCCGGCCGGTACCGGTACAGGTCCTGGAGGGCCTCCCGGCCGGTGTCGACCAGGTGGTACGTGAACCGGGCGTCGCGGAGGTGGTCGATGACCAACCGCTGCTGCGACGGCGTCACCGCGACCAGCAGCATGGGCAGCGCCCGCTCCCCGGACCGGCCCCGCGTCATGCCGCGCGGAGCCCGAGCCGTACGAGTTCCGCCTCGGCCAGCGCGTCCAGGGTCGCCGGGTCGCCCTCGCGCCAGCCCTCGGCGAGGCTGCCGGGGGTGCTGTCGGGGAGCGCGTCGGCGGTGCGCCCGACCTCGTCGAGGGGCGGAGCAGGGCACGCAGGGCGAGCAGCTCGCGGCCGTCCTCGGTGGCCGCGAGGTCCCGGGCGGCGGCGGCCTGCCGCACCCAGCGCAGCCGGCGCGGCAGCCACAGCACGAACAGCAGCCCCACGGGTACGGCGAACAGGGCGACGGCGGCGACCAGCGCGAGCAGCTGCGCGGGGCCCGCGCCCGCGGGGCGGCATCCGTGAGCCGGTCGCCGGCTCGGGCGACGTCGTGCAGGGTGCCGTTCATCCGGGGACCGAGCAGCGGGATCCGGGGCCGGGGGTGCGGGGCCGCGAGCGTGAGGAGGCGGTGGGCGACGACCGCGGTCGTCGCCCACCCGGCGGTCCACAGGAGGGCCGCGCCGTCCCCGATGATCTGCCGTGTCCTGCGGGCGGGTTGATGTGCGTACCACATGGTCCGATTGGACCCCCGGCCGTCGGAGCCGGGCGGTCACCGCGCCGCAGCGCAGGGGCGGTTTACGGCGGATGGACGCGCCCCGCGAACTGGCCGGGAGGGGTGCCCCGTTGACGGCGCCGGGCGCGCGGGGGCCCGGCGGCGGCGCTGCGGCACCGGCCAGGACCTTGGATGATGGGGCTCATGCACGACCGGGCCGCCACCTCCACGATGCGCCGGGCGGCTGCCGCGGGGCGTCGTCCGGACGGCCTGTGGCCGCGCCTGGAGCGCTGGCGGGGCACCCCGCACGCGGTCGACCTGCTCACCGCCGGCGGCTGCTTCGCGCTGATGAGCCTGGACATCCCCGGCCTGGCCCGCGCCGACAACGCGCTGACCGGCACGACCGCCACGGTCGCCCTCGCGCTCGGCGCCGCGACGCTGCTTCCGCGCCGCCGCGTGCCGTGGGGGCCCTGGCTCCCGTACGGCGTCGCGCTGGTCTTCCTCGTCTGGCTGCACGAGCTGACGCTGATCCAGTTCGCGCTGTACTCGGTCGGCCGCTACCGGGGCAGGGCCGCGGGCATCCTGGCCTGCGGCGGCTATCTGGCCGTGGCCTGTGTCTCGTACGCGCTGCCGAACTGGCCCGCGCACCGCGGCGAGACGGTGAGTCAGTTCCTGGCGCTCGTCGTGCCCGTCGGGGTGCTCGCGACCGGGGTCGGCATCGCCGCGAACCGGCGCGATCTCGTCCTCGCCCTGGAGCGGCAGCGGGCCGAGACCGCGCTGCTCCAGGCCGTGCAGGGGGAGCGCAGCAGTGTCGCGGGCGACGTGCACGACTTCGTGGGGCGCGAGCTGACGCTGCTCGCGGTGCGCGCGGAGGTGCTGTCGCGACGGGCCCGCGGCGAACCCTGGGAGCGGGACTTCGACGAGCTGTCGGAGACGGCGCGGCGCGCGCACCTGCTCCTGAACGAGATCGTCGTGCGCCGCGCGAGCGGCGGCGGCGCGCCCACCCCCGGTCTCGAAGCCCTGCCGCGCCTGGCCCGGGAGAGCCGTACCGCGGGCAACGAGGTGAGGATCGACATCGACGCCGCCGCGTACCGCCAGTCGCCGCTGCGCCAGGCCGCGGTCTACCGCGTCGTGCAGGAGTGCCTCACGAACGCGGCCAAGCACGCGCCGGGCCTCCCGGTGGACGTGACGGTCGCCCTGACCCCCGAACGCCTGCGCGTGACGGTCACCAACCCCGTCCCGACCACGCTGCCCGCCACCGCCCCGGTCTCGGCGGGCACCGGCACGGCGGGCATGGCGGAGCGGGTCCACGCGATGGGCGGCACGTTCGACGCGGGGGAGCGGTCGGGCCGGTACGAGGTCCGGGCGGAACTCCCCGCGCGCACGGCCCCCTGAGCGCGCCCGCCCTACGCGGCGCTCAGCATCCGCTCCAGACCGTCGAAGTCGTCCACGCACTTCCCGCACCCCAGCGCGACACTGTCCAGCGGATCGTCGGCCACGAACACCGGGATCCCGGTCGCGGACGCGATCCGCAGGTCGAGGCCCGGGAGCAGCGCGCCGCCGCCGGTCAGCACGATCCCGTGCTCCATCACGTCACCGGACAGCTCCGGCGGACACTCCTCCAGCGTCGTCCGCACCGCCGCGATGATCGACTCCACCGGCTCGTCGAGCGCCGAGCGCACCTCGCGCACCGTCAGCTCGACCGTCTTCGGCAGCCCGGCGACCTTCTCGCGGCCGCGCACGGTGAACGCCCGCATCTCGAACGCCTCTTCGCCCGGCACCGGCCACGCCGAGCCGATCGCGATCTTGACGTGCTCGGCCGTGCGCTCCCCGATGAGCAGCCCGTGCTCCTTGCGCACGTAATCGGTGATCGCCTCGTCCAGCCGGTCGCCGCCCACCCGCAGCGACTGCGACGTGACGACGCCGCCCAGCGAGATGACGGCCACCTCGCTCGTGCCGCCGCCGATGTCGACGACCATCGAACCGCGCGGCTCCGCGACCGGGAGCCCCGCCCCGATCGCCGCCGCCATCGGCTCCTCGATCAAATGCACGGCCTTCGCGCCCGCCCGCTGCGCCGCGTGCACGATGGCCCGCCGCTCGACGGGGGTGATGCCGCTCGGCACGCACACCACCATCCGCGTACGGGGACGCCGCCCCGGCACCACCTTCCGCACGAAGTGCCGGATCATCTCCTCGGCCGCCTCGTAGTCGCTGATCACGCCGTCGCGCAGCGGCCGGATCGCGGTGATCGACCCCGGGGTGCGCCCGATGGTCTCCTTCGCCTCGGTGCCGACGGCGAGCACGCCGCCACGTCCGCCCTCCCTGACGGCGACGACCGACGGCTCGTTGAGCACGATGCCCTGCCCGCGTACGTAGAGAAGGGTGTTGGCGGTGCCGAGATCGATGCCTATGTCCATGATCGCCAAGTTTGCAGGGTCCCGCTGTGATGCGGCGGGACCAAGGTCCCGAATCGGACAGGTCCAAAGTCCCGAACCCGCTCGACCGGTGGCGTCCGCGCCGCTGTCGGCGCGGCTCCGTAGACTGGCGTACGTGAGTGACCTCCCCCCGCGCGACAGCAGCGACGACGAGACCGCCGGCCTTCCCGATTCCTCCGACGCCTTCGAGGAGATCGTGGGCGCCGAGACCGACCGCGATCCCGACCTCGCGGTGATCGAGGCGGGCAGCCGCACCCTGCGTACGCAGGGCGGCGCGCCGCAGGGCGACGGCATCCCGGCCCGCCCGCAGGACCCCGAGGTGGAGAAGGCGCTGCGCGCGGTGGAGGCCGACCTGGCCACCCGCTGGGGCGAGACGAAGCTGGAGCCGTCCGTCGCCCGCATCGCGGCGCTGATGGACGTCCTGGGCGAGCCGCAGAAGGCGTACCCCTCGATCCACATCACGGGGACGAACGGCAAGACGTCCACGGCCCGCATGATCGAGGCACTCCTCGGCGCCTTCGAGCTGCGCACCGGCCGGTACACGTCGCCGCACGTCCAGTCCGTCACCGAGCGCATCAGCCTCGACGGGGAGCCCATCGGGTACGAGCGCTTCATCGAGACGTACGAGGACATCAAGCCCTACGTCGAGATGGTCGACTCCCAGCAGGAGTACCGGCTCTCCTTCTTCGAGGTGCTCACCGGCATGGCGTACGCGGCCTTCGCCGACGCCCCCGTGGACGTCGCGGTCGTCGAGGTCGGCATGGGCGGCAGCTGGGACGCGACGAACGTGATCGACGGATCGGTCGCGGTCATCACCCCCATCGATCTGGACCACACCGACCGGCTCGGCTCCACGCCCGGCGAGATCGCCGGCGAGAAGTCCGGGATCATCAAGCAGGACGCCACCGTGATCATGGCTCAGCAGCCGGTGGACGCGGCGCAGGTGATCCTCAAGAAGGCCGTCGGGGCGAACGCGACGGTGGCCCGCGAGGGCCTGGAGTTCGGCGTCGTCTCGCGCCAGGTCGCCGTCGGCGGCCAGCTCATGACGCTGCGCGGACTCGGCGGCGAGTACGAGGAGATCTACCTGCCGCTGCACGGCGCCCACCAGGCGCACAACGCGGCGGTGGCGCTCGCCGCCGTCGAGGCGTTCTTCGGCGTCGGCGCGGAGCGCGTGGAGCCGCTCGACATCGACACGGTCCGCAAGGCGTTCACCACGGCGACCTCGCCGGGCCGCCTCGAAGTGGTCCGCCGCTCGCCGACCATCGTGCTCGACGCCGCGCACAACCCGGCGGGCGCCCGCGTCACCGCCGAGGCGATCAGCGAGGTCTTCGACTTCAGCCGGCTCATCGGCGTCGTCGGCGCCAGCGGCGACAAGAACGTGCGAGGGCTGCTCGAAGCGTTCGAGCCGCTCTTCGCCGAGGTCGTCGTCACGCAGAACTCCAGCCACCGCGCCATGGACGCCGACGAGCTCGCGGCCATCGCGGTGGAGGTGTTCGGCGACGACCGCGTCCAGGTCGAGCCGCGGCTCGACGACGCGCTGGAGGCCGCGATCACGCTCGCCGAGGAAGAGGGCGAGTACGCGGGCGGGGGAGTGTTCGTCACCGGGTCCGTGATCACGGTCGGCGAGGCCAGGCTGTTGCTGGGGAAGGGCTGATCCGCTGTGCGTACGTTGTGTTCCTCGACCCTGATCGGTGAGTTCTTCATCATCGGCTTCGCCGGGCTGGTGGCGATGAAGGACCCCGATCTGTCGTCCGGTGTGGTGTGGACGGTGTGCGGCGTCGCGATGTTCCTCAGCGTGCTGCTGTGCGGCATGGTGACCCGCCCCGGCGGCGTCCAGCTGGGCTGGGCGCTCCAGATCGCCCTGATCCTCAGCGGTTTCGTCGTTCCGATGATGTTCTTCCTCGGCGCGTGCTTCGCGGGCCTGTGGTGGGCGTCGATCCACTTCGGCCGCAAGATCGACGAGGCGAAGGCCCGCTGGGCGGAGCAGGCGGCCTAGGGCTCGGGGAAACCCCGGTGCCGGGCGTGCCATGACTCCCTGTAATCTCGGGCCTCACCGCACATCCAGGCCGTACAAGGAGTCCAGCCAACATGACCCAGCGCACGCTCGTCCTGCTCAAGCCCGACGCGGTCCGCCGTGGCCTGATCGGCGAGATCATCGGCCGTATCGAGCGCAAGGCCGGCTGGACGATCAGCGCGCTCGAACTGCGCAGCCTGAGCCAGGAGACGCTGGAGCAGCACTACGGCGAGCACCAGGGCAAGCCGTTCTACGAGCCGCTGGTCGCCTTCATGTCGTCCGGTCCGGTCGTCGCCCTGGTCGTGGAGGGTGAGCGCGTCATCGAGGGCGTCCGCCAGCTGGCGGGTCCGACCGACCCGATCGCCGCGGCCCCGGGCTCCATCCGTGGCGACTTCGGCGTCATCGTCCGCGAGAACCTGATCCACGCCTCGGACTCCGAGGAGTCCGCCGAGCGCGAGCTGAAGATCTTCTTCCCCGGTCTCGCGTAACACCTGTCCGCTCTGTGAGACCGGCGGAATTCGATTTCTGACGTCATGTCAGTCACGGAGCGCCACTGACCTGGAGCGGTCCGATAATTTCGGGCCGCTCTTTGGCATATGCGCCCCGATTGGGGGAACGCGACCCCCCGTCGGCACGTCCCCATTAGCGGGGCGGGGATTCATCTGCTGACAATGGCGAAGACCCTCGCGCCGTGACTGTGCAGGCGAGACTACGATGGAAGCCTCCACGCCACACGCGTCCACCTCTCGCCTACCTGATAAGCAATCAAAAGCTCCACTTGGGAAGGCCAGACGAATCCTGATGGGGAACTCAATGTCGTTCATCGGCCGTGACATGGCTGTCGACCTCGGGACCGCCAACACGCTGGTGTACGTCAGGGGTCGCGGGATCGTACTCAACGAGCCGTCCGTGGTCGCGATCAACACCAACACCGGTGGCATCCTCGCGGTGGGCGCCGAAGCCAAGAAAATGATCGGGCGCACCCCTGGCAACATCGTGGCGGTCCGTCCGCTCAAGGACGGTGTGATCGCCGACTTCGAGATCACCGAGCGCATGCTCCGCTACTTCATCCTGAAGATCCACAAGCGGCGCTACCTCGCCCGGCCCCGAGTCGTGGTCTGCGTGCCCTCCGGCATCACCGGCGTCGAGCGCCGCGCGGTCATCGAGGCCTCTTCGCAGGCCGGTGCCCGCCAGGTGCACATCATCGAGGAGCCCATGGCCGCGGCCATCGGCTCCGGCCTCCCCGTCCACGAGGCCACGGGCAACATGGTGGTGGACATCGGCGGCGGCACCACCGAGGTCGCCGTCATCTCCCTCGGCGGAATCGTCACGGCACAGTCCATCCGTGTCGCCGGCGACGAGCTGGACAACGCGATCATCCAGCACATCAAGAAGGAGTACTCGCTCCTCCTCGGCGAGCGGACGGCCGAGCAGATCAAGATCACGATCGGCTCCGCGTACGACATGGACGCCGACGAGCACACCGAGATCCGCGGCCGCGACCTCGTGTCCGGACTCCCCAAGACCGTCGTCATCTCGGCCGCCGAGGTGCGCAAGGCCATCGAGGAGCCGGTCAACGCGATCGTGGACGCGGTCAAGACGACCCTCGACAAGTGCCCGCCCGAGCTGTCGGGTGACGTGATGGACCGCGGCATCGTTCTCACGGGTGGCGGCGCTCTGCTGCGTGGCCTCGACGAGCGGCTGCGCCGCGAGACCGGCATGCCGATCCACATCGCCGAGGACCCGCTGGACTCCGTGGCGCTCGGCTCCGGCAAGTGCGTCGAGGAGTTCGAGGCCCTCCAGCAGGTGCTGGACGCGTCGCCGCGCAGATGAGCTGGACGGGGACACCCGAATAGGCGGTCCGCCGTACGAGTGCCTGCCACTTCGTACGGCGGATCGTTGATATATAGGCAAGGCATAACAGTTCCCCAGATTTCGATGAGGAAGGCACGGCCGCCGCACGTGAGGGACACACGAGAGAGCCGGCTGCTCCTGGTGCTGCTGATCGCCATCGCGTTCGCACTGATCACGGTGGACATCCGCGGCGGCGAGGACTCGCCGGTCGACGGTGCCCGACAGGCCGCCGCCACGGTCTTCGGCCCGGTGGAGAACGGCGTCTCCGGCGCGGTGGACCCCATCGGCAACGCCATAAGCGCCGTCCGCGACTCCGGCAAGCGGCACGACCGCATCGGCCAACTGGAGCGCGAGAACGCCGCCTTGAAGGCCAAGCTCGGCAGCGACGACCGCAACCGCAGCAAGATCCGCCAGCTCGACACCATGCTGAAGACGGCGGGCGCGGGACAGTACGGCATCAAGGGGGCCCAGGTCATCGCCATAGGGTCCGCACAGGGCTTCTCCTGGACCGTGACCATCGACGCGGGCGCCGACGACGGCGTCAAGCGCGACATGACCGTCCTGAACGGCGACGGACTCGTCGGCCGCGTCACCACGGTCGGCCCCGACACCGCCACCGTGCTGCTCGCCAACGACCCCGACTTCACCGTCGGCACCCGCATGGAGAAGACCGACGAACTCGGCTTCGCCTCCGGGCAGGGCGACCGCCCGCTCCGCGTCCAGCTGCTCAACGGCAAGGCGAAGGTCAAGAAGGGCGACCGGCTCGTCACGTTCGGCTCGCAGGCCGACAAGCCGTTCGTACCCGGCGTCCCGGTCGGCAAGGTCGTCCGCGTCGACCCGTCCGGCGGCGACCTGACCCGTACCGTCTACGTCCAGCCGTACGTCGGGTTCACCAAGCTCGACATCGTCGGCATCGTCGTCCAGGCCCCGCGCAGCGACCCGCGCGACGAGGTCCTGCCGGCCAAACCCGCCAAGCCCAAGCCGGCCCCCACCGTGACGGTCACCGTCACCCCGTCCGCGCCCGCGGGCAACGCCGCCGACAACGGCTACGAGCAGTAGTCAGGAGGAGCAAGAACCATGCGCTTCAACCGGATGCTGCTCTCCACCACCCTCGTCGTCGTCGCCCTGGTCATCCAGGTGTGCGTCCTCGCGAGGCTCCAACTCCCCGGCGCCGTACCGGACCTGCTGCTGCTGACCGTCCTCGGTCTGGCCCTCGTGTACGGACACGTGGGCGGCGCCCTCATCGGCTTCGGCGCGGGACTCCTCGCCGACCTCGCCCCGCCCGCCGACCACGCCGCCGGCCGCTACGCCCTCGTGCTCTGCGTCATCGGCTACCTCGCGGGCCTCGCCAAGCCCGACAACGGCCAGCTGCGCTCGGCCGCCGGACCGATGCTCGTGGTCGTCGGCGCCGCCGTCGGCACGACCCTGCTGTACGCGGGCGTCGGCGCGCTCGTCGGCGACACCGCCGCCCGCCACGTCGGCCTCGGCAGCCTGCTGTTCACCGCCGCGCTCTACGACCTGCTGCTCGCGCCGTTCGTCGTACCCGGCGTGATGGCCCTCGCCAGACGCGCCGAGAACGATCCGCTGGGCGAGACCGGCGGCTCCGGCAAGGCCGCCGACGTCTCCTCCGGCTGGCTCTCCTCGGGCACCGGGCTGCGCATCGGCAGCCAGCGCGGCGGTCTGCGCATGAAGGCCGTCAAGGCGCGCTCCGCCCGCGCCGGACGCATCAAGGGGGTCAAGCGACTGTGACGGCACGGCAGTTGACGCACAGCTTCAGCGTGTACGTGTACCCGTACGCCCACGCGTCCACGTACTGAGAGGGGGAGCACGCCACCGTGACCAACGCCCGCCCGTCGCCCACCACCGCCCTTTCGAAGAATGGGCTTCGCCCATGACCAACATCCCTGAGACGGGACGGACACCCCGCGTCCAGATCCGGCTCATCGTCCTCCAGATCCTCGTCCTCTCCCTGCTGCTCACGCTCGGCGGCCGCCTCTGGTACCTCCAGATCCGCAACGGCGACGAGTACGCCAAGGAGGCCTCCGGCAACCACGTGCAGCAGGTCGTCACGCCCGCCGTGCGCGGCTCGATCCTCGACGCCCGCGGCGTGCCCATCGCCGACAACGAGACCCGCCTCGTCGTCTCCGCCTCGCGCACCGACCTGATGAAGATGGACGACGACGGCAAGTCCGTCCTCACCAAGCTCGCGGGCGTCCTCGGCCTCAAGCCCAAGGAGGTCGAGGAGAAGGTCCGGCTGTGCGACGCCAAGACGCCGCAGCCCTGCTGGAACGGATCGCCGTACCAGCCCATCCCGATCACCGACGAGGCGACGCCCAAGCAGGCCCTTCAGATCCGCGAGCGCGGCGAGGACTTCCCCGGCATCACCGCCGAACCCACCGCCGTACGCCGCTACGCGGGCCCCGGCGGCTCCAACACCGCGCAGGTCCTCGGCTACCTCTCCCCGGTCACCGACGCCGAGATCGAGAAGGCCAAGGACAGCGACTCCCCGTACCTGCGCTCCGACCAGGTCGGCCGCAGCGGACTCGAGCGCACCTACGACAAGGAGCTGCGCGGCAAGGCGGGCGTCACCCGCTACGAGGTCGACAACCTCGGCCGTGTCATCGGCCGCGCCAACAGCGACAAGGCCGAACCGGGAGCGAACGTCGTCACGTCGATAGACGCACGCGTCCAGTCCGTCGCCGAGTACGAGCTGAACGAGGCGATGAAGGCCGCCCGCCACGAGTTCGACAAGAACACCGGCGAGAACTACAAGGCCGACTCCGGCGCCGTCGTCGTGATGGAGGCCAAGACCGGCCGCGTCGTCGCCATGGCGTCCAACCCCTCGTACGACCCGAACGCCTGGGTCGGCGGCATCTCCGGCAAGGACTACGCACAGCTCACCGGCAAGAAGTCCAACTACCCGCTGCTCAACCGCGCGATCCAGGGCCAGGCGGCCCCCGGCTCGATCTTCAAGGTCGTCCCGACGACCGCCGCGGTCAACGCCGGATACGCGTTCGACGGGAACTACGACTGCTCCAGCTCGTACTCCATCGGCAGCCAGGTCTTCAAGAACTTCGAGTCCAAGGGGTACGGGCCGATCTCGCTGGGCCGCGCCCTGGAGGTCTCCTGCGACACCGTCTTCTACCGCCTCGCCCACGAGGAGTGGAAGAAGGACGGCGGGCTCAAGGGCAACAAGGACACCCAGGACTGGTTCTACAAGACCGCCAAGCAGTTCGGCCTCGGCAAGGAGACCGGCATCGACCTGCCCAACGAGGTCACCGGCCGGATCCCCGACCGCCAGTGGAAGCAGCGGTTCTGGAAGGCCAACAAGGACGCCTGGTGCAAGGCCGGCAAGAAGGACGGCGACTACGTCCAGCGGCTCAGCTACGAGAACTGCCTGGAAGGCAATCTCATGCGCGCCGGTGACGCGGTCAACTACTCCATCGGCCAGGGCGACACCCTCGTCACCCCCATCCAGATGGCGTCCATCTACGCCGCGATCTCCAACGGCGGCACCCTGCACGCCCCCGAGGTCGGCAAGGCCATCGTCAGCGCCGACGGACAGCGGGTCCAGGAGATCAAGCCGAAGGTCAACGGCAAGCTCCCGATGACCGCCAAGACGCGCGACGAGATAGACGGAGCACTGGCGGGAGTGGCGACCCGCGGAACGGCGGCCTGGCGCTTCGGCGGCTGGCCCCAGGACAAGATCCCGATGCACGCCAAGACCGGTACGGCCGAGGTCTACGGCAAGCAGACGACGTCGTGGTTCGCGACGTACACCAAGGACTACTCGATCGTGATGACGATCTCCCAGGGCGGTACGGGCTCCGGCGCCTCCGGCCCCGCCGTCCGCAAGATCTACGACGCGATCTACGGCCTCGACGCCAGCGGCAACCAGGACCTGAAGAAGGCCCTGCTCCCCGAGCCGCAGAAGTCCCTGCCGAAGATCGAGTCCGACGGCTCGATCGACTCCCCGAAGATCAAGCCGTACGAGCCGAACAAGGAAGAGCCGCCGGCCCAGCAGCAGCTGGCGGCCGGGCTGCCCACCTCGACGTACAGCAGGAGGGACTGAACCGTGGCCGGCACCAATGGCTTCTCCGTCTCCGGCTACGGGCCGCAGCAGCGCTCCACCATGTCGCGGCTCCTGGCCCGCGACTCGGTCGTGCGCAGGCTCGACTGGCCGATCCTGCTGTCGGCCGTCGCGCTGTCGATGATCGGCGCGGCGCTGGTGTACTCGGCGACCCGCAACCGCACCGAGCTGAACCAGGGCGACCCGTACTACTTCCTCTTCCGGCACCTGCTGAACACCGGCATCGGGTTCGCGCTGATGGTCGGCACGATCTGGCTCGGGCACCGCACGCTCAGGACCGCCGTCCCGATCCTGTACGGGCTCTCGGTCTTCCTCGTGCTGCTCGTCCTGACGCCCCTCGGCGCCACCGTGAACGGCGCGCACGCCTGGATCATCGTCGGCGGCGGGTTCTCCCTCCAGCCCTCCGAGTTCGTGAAGATCACGATCATTCTGGGCATGGCGATGCTGCTGGCGGCGCGGGTCGACGCGGGCGACCGGGAGTACCCGGACCACCGCACCGTGGTGCAGGCCCTCGGCCTCGCCGCCGTCCCGATGATGGTCGTCATGCTGATGCCGGACCTCGGGTCCGTCATGGTCATGGTGATGATCGTGCTCGGCGTGCTGCTCGCCTCCGGCGCCTCCAACCGCTGGGTCCTCGGACTCATCGGCGTCGGCGCGGCCGGCGCGGTCGCCGTCTGGCAGCTCGGCGTCCTCGACGATTACCAGATCGCACGGTTCGCGGCGTTCGCCAACCCGGCGCTCGACCCGGCCGGCGTCGGCTACAACACCAACCAGGCACGCATCGCGATCGGCTCGGGCGGCCTGTCCGGAGCCGGACTCTTCCACGGCTCGCAGACCACCGGGCAGTTCGTGCCCGAGCAGCAGACGGACTTCGTCTTCACGGTCGCCGGTGAGGAACTGGGCTTCGTGGGCGCGGGCGCGATCGTGCTGCTGCTCGGCGTCCTGCTGTGGCGCGCGTGCCGGATCGCCCGCGAGACGACGGAGCTGTACGGCACGATCGTGGCCGCCGGCATCATCGCCTGGTTCGCGTTCCAGGCGTTCGAGAACATCGGCATGACGCTCGGCATCATGCCGGTCGCGGGCCTGCCCCTGCCGTTCGTCTCGTACGGAGGCTCGTCGATGTTCGCGGTGTGGGTGGCGGTGGGTCTGCTGCAGTCGATCAGGGTGCAGCGGCCCATGTCGGCGTAGCCCCCCCGGCGGTCCGACGCCGTCGTGGCTGGTCGCGCGGAACCCCGGGCCCCTTACGGGGCGCGGGGTTCCCGTCTAGATTCAAGTCATGGCGGAGACCAAGCGCGAGATCGAGCGGAAGTACGACGCCCCGGCCGAGCACTTCCGGCTGCCCGACCTGCGCAAGGTCCCGGGCGTCGCGGCCGTCATCGACAAGGGCGTCGTCGAGCTCGACGCCGTGTACTACGACACCGAGGACCAGCGGCTCGCCGCCGACCGGATCACGCTGCGCCGCCGCACCGGCGGGGACGACGCCGGCTGGCACCTGAAACTGCCCGTCGCGGTCAGCGCGGACGCCCGCGACGAGGTGCGCGCCCCGCTCTCCGACGACCTGCCCCGCGCGCTCGCCGGACTCGTCCGCTCCCGGGTCCGCGGCGACGAGCTCGGCCCCGTCGTCCGACTGCTGTCCTCCCGTCAGGTCACCCACCTGAGCGCCGCGGACGGCTCCCTGCTCGCCGAGGTGAGCGTCGACGCCGTCCGCGCCGAGCGGGCCGACGGCGAGCGCTCCGCCGAGTGGTCCGAGATCGAGGTCGAACTCGCCGACGACGGCGACCCGGCCTTCCTCGACAAGGTGGAGAAGCGACTGCGCAAGGCCGGTGTCGAACGCTCGGGCTCCGCCTCGAAACTGGCCCGCGCCCTGGCGGAGACCGGGGCACGCACCGGCGAGCCGGCTCCCGCGGCCACCGAGCCCACCACCGCGGGCGACCACGTCCTCGCCCATCTGCGGGCCCAGCGCGACGCCCTCGTCGAACTCGACCCCGCCGTCCGCCGCGACCTGCCCGACGCCGTCCACCAGATGCGGGTCGCCACCCGCAGGATCCGCAGCGCGTTCAAGACGTACAAGAAGGTCATCGACCCGGACGTCACCGCCGCGCTCGGCGAGGAGCTGAAGTGGCTCGGGGCGGAGCTCGGCGTCGACCGCGACCGCGAAGTGCTCACCGAGCGGCTCACCGGCCGGATCGACGCGGTCCCGCGCACCCTGCTCCTCGGCCCGGTCCGCGGCCGGCTGCGGATCTGGGCGGTCGCCCGGCGCCAGGGCTCACGCCGCCACACCGTCGCCGTACTCGACAGCAAGCGCTACCTGGCACTCCTCGACGGCCTGGACGCCCTGCTCGACCGGCCGCCGCTGGGCCCCGCCGCGGACCGCCCCGCCGTCGGAGTCCTCACCAAGGCCGCCCTCAAGGACCACGCCCGCCTCGCCGCCCGCGTCGAGCACGCTCTCGCCCTGGAGCCCGGGACCGACCGCGACCTCGCCCTGCACGAGGCCCGCAAGGCCGCCAAGCGCGCCCGCTACGCCGGAGAGGCGGCCGTTCCCGCGCTCGGCAAGCAGGCCAAGAAGTTCGCCAAGCGGATGAAGGCCGTCCAGAGCGTGCTCGGCGACCACCAGGACTCCGTCGTCGCGCGCGAGGCGCTGCGGAACCTCGCGATCCAGGCGCACGCGGCCGGCGAGACCGCCTTCACCTGGGGCCTGCTGTACGGCCAGGAGCAGGCCGCCGCGACCGACCGGGAGCGCGAGCTGCCCGAGGTATGGGCTCGGGCGGCTGAGGCGGGTCTCGGGGCGGGTTAGGCTTGAGGGTCACCCCTGTCAGCTCACAAAGGTCCACGGTTATGCCTGCCGAAGCCGCCGCCGCGGCGCCCCAAGCGGTCGAGTCTGTGTTCCCGCAGCTCGAAGCGCTGCTCCCGCATGTGCAGAAGCCGATCCAGTACGTCGGCGGAGAGCTCAACTCCACGGTCAAGCCGTGGGAGTCCTGCGACGTCCGCTGGGCGCTGATGTACCCGGACGCCTACGAGGTCGGACTGCCCAATCAGGGCGTCATGATCCTGTACGAGGTCCTGAACGAGCGCGAGGGCGTCCTTGCCGAGCGCACGTACAGCGTGTGGCCCGACCTGGAAGCGCTGATGCGCGAGCACCGGGTGCCGCAGTTCACCGTCGACTCGCACCGCCCGGTGAAGGCCTTCGACGTCTTCGGGCTCTCCTTCTCCACCGAGCTCGGCTACACGAACATGCTGACCGCGCTCGACCTGGCCGGCATCCCGCTGGAGTCGAAGGACCGCACGATCGACGACCCGATCGTCCTCGCGGGCGGCCACGCGGCCTTCAACCCCGAGCCGATCGCGGACTTCATCGACGCCGCGGTGATCGGCGACGGCGAGCAGGCCGTGCTCGACATGACCGAGATCATCCGCGCGTGGAAGGCCGAGGGCCGCCCCGGCGGCCGCGAGGAGGTCCTCTTCCGTCTCGCGAGGACCGGGAACATCTACGTCCCGGGCTTCTACGACGTCGAGTACCTGCCCGACGGCCGCATCGGCCGCGTCGTGCCCAACAAGTCGGGTGTGCCGTGGCGTGTGTCCAAGCACACCGTCATGGACCTCGACGAGTGGCCGTACCCGAAGCAGCCCCTCGTGCCGCTCGCGGAGACCGTCCACGAGCGCATGTCCGTCGAGATCTTCCGCGGCTGCACCCGCGGCTGCCGTTTCTGCCAGGCCGGCATGATCACGCGCCCCGTGCGGGAGCGAAGCATCACCGGCATCGGCGAGATGGTCGAGAAGGGCCTCAAGGCGACCGGCTTCGAAGAGGTGGGCCTGCTCTCCCTCTCCTCCGCCGACCACACCGAGATCGGTGAGATCGCCAAGGGCCTCGCGGACCGGTACGAGGAAGACAAGATCGGCCTCTCGCTGCCGTCGACCCGCGTGGACGCCTTCAACGTCGACCTGGCCAACGAGCTGACCCGCAACGGCCGCCGCTCCGGCCTCACCTTCGCCCCCGAGGGCGGCAGTGAGCGGATGCGCAAGGTCATCAACAAGATGGTCAGCGAAGAGGACCTCATCCGGACCGTCGCGACCGCGTACGGCAACGGCTGGCGTCAGGTGAAGCTGTACTTCATGTGCGGCCTGCCCACCGAGACCGACGACGACGTCCTCCAGATCGCCGACATGGCGATGAACGTGATCCAGAAGGGCCGCGAGGTCTCCGGCTCGAACGACATCCGCTGCACGGTGTCGATCGGCGGCTTCGTGCCGAAGCCGCACACGCCGTTCCAGTGGGCGCCGCAGCTGTCCGCCGAGGAGACGGACGCGCGGCTCACCAAGCTGCGCGACAAGATCCGCGGCGACAAGAAGTACGGCCGCTCCATCGGCTTCCGCTACCACGACGGCAAGCCCGGCATCGTCGAGGGCCTGCTCTCGCGCGGTGACCGCCGCATCGGCGCCGTGATCCGCGCGGTCTACGAGGACGGCGGCCGCTTCGACGGCTGGCGCGAGCACTTCAGCTACGACCGCTGGATGGAGTGCGCCGCCAAGACGCTGCCCGCGTACGGCGTCGACGTCGACTGGTACACGACGCGCGAGCGCACGTACGAGGAGGTCCTGCCCTGGGACCACCTCGACTCCGGTCTCGACAAGGACTGGCTCTGGGAGGACTGGCAGGACTCGCTCGACGAGACCGAGGTCGAGGACTGCCGCTGGACGCCGTGCTTCGACTGCGGTGTGTGCCCCGCCATGGACACGAACATCCAGATCGGCCCGACGGGCAAGAAGCTGCTGCCGCTGACGGTCGTCAAGTAGCGCACGCGCACAGCGAGAAGGGGCGGCCGGTTGGAGACAACCGGCCGCCCCTTCTCGCGTCCACGACGTACTACTTGCTCGCGGCGAACCGCATCAGCGCGTGCTCGTCACCCTGCTTGATCTTGCCCGTGGTGTTGATGACCTCGAGCTTCCAACTGCCGCCGACGCGCATGGCCTTCGCCACCGCGCAGCCGTTGTCGGCGCTGAGCAGGCTCGGCCAGATGTCGGCGACCTGCTGGGTGCTGCCGCCCGTGGCGTCGTACACCTTGAAGCTGATGTTGCGGGCCTTCTGGAACGAGCTGCCCTTCTTGTACGCGGCCGCGATGAACACCACCGACGTGATGTTCGGCGGGATCCGCGAGAACTCGACGGTGACCGTCTCGTCGTCCCCCTCGCCCTTGCCGGACTGGTTGTCGCCGCTGTGCAGCAGCGAGCCGTTGCCCATCGGGTCCAGCGAGTCGAGACCCGCGAGCCGCACCGGGTCGGCGCCGGCCATGGCGATCGCGATCAGGTCGAGGTCGGTGCCCTGCTTGCGGCGCAGGGAACCCAGCACCCCGCCGCTGCTCCCTGAGGTCGGGTCCCAGGACACTCCGATGGACAGGTGCGTGACGCCGTCCAGGTCCGCCGGGCCATCTTCCTTGGTGAGCGTGATCATGCGTGAATCTCCCCCTTCTGCGGGACTGCGGTGCGCAGACTGCCCGAACATACGACGTTTGCGTCCGGGCAGGCTACGCCGGGGTCGGCGCAACACGACAGCCCGGAGCCGCATCCATGGCGCCCTCAGCGGCGTCTGACAGGGCATGGACCTGGAGAAGCGCCCCGCCCCCGCGCCCGTCGTCGCCCCGCCCGAGGGCTGTCTGGTCGCGGCGATCCGGCTGCCGGTGCGGATCGTGGTGCTCGTCCTCGTGGTGCCGGTCCGGCTCGTGTGGGACGCGCTCGTCACCTGCGGCCGCTTCCTCTACGAGAAGGCCCTCGTGCCGCTCGCCCGCGGCATCGGCCTGCTGCTGTTCGCGGTGCTCGTGTGGCCGCTCATGGCGCTCGGCCGGTACGTCCTGATGCCGCTCTGGCGTGGACTGGCGTGGCTGGGACGGGTCTTGCTCGTGGTGCCCGCGCTCTGGTGGTACGCGCGGGTGCTCGCGCCGGTCGGCCGGGCGGTCGCCGCGCTGGCCGCGGTGCTCGGCACCGCGCTCGTCCGGCTCGGGTGGGCCGTCTTCGTCTGGCCGTGGGTCGCGCTGTGGCGGCATGTCCTCGTACCGCTGGGACATGGACTGGCGTGGCTGGCACGGCAGTTGGGGGCCGGCGCGGAGGCGGTCGGCCGAGCGGTCGCCCTGCTGCTGCACGTGCTGCTGGTGGTGCCGGTGGTGTGGCTCTACGCGTCCGTGCTCACCCCGATCGGGCACGCGCTGCGGTGGCTCGGGCGGGTGTTGGTCGTGGTGCCGGTGGTATGGCTGTACACGTACGTGTTCACTCCCGTCGGGCACGCGATCCGGCGGACGGTGGTGACACTCGTCCGGTGGATCGTCGTGCTGCCCGCCGTCGCGGTGTGGCGCTGGGTGCTCGTGCCGGTCGGCCGGTTCTGCGCCGTGCTCGGCCGGGAGATCCGGGACGCGCTCGGACACGCGTGGCGGGTGGCCGGGTACGTGTCCCGCGCCGTCGGACGGTTCCTCGGACGGCTGCTGCGGTGGGTCTTCGTGGAACCGGTGCGCTGGGCGTACCGCAGCGTGCTCACGCCGCTCGGCCACTTCACGCGCGACCAGGTGTGGCGTCCCGCGGTCCGCGTGGGCCGCGAGATCCGGGCCGGCGCCCGCCAGGCCCGCGCCGAGGTGCGCCGCATGCTGTTCGGCACATCGAGGGCCCCGGAACCGCTGGTCAGGCAGGGGCGGGAACCGGACGGCGCGCGGACACGTACTCTTGGTAGCAGTACGACCTCACTCACGAAGACCGTTTTCACGAAGGATTAGGACACTGGGCAAGCGACAGCCCGTAGGCCCGCCGCCCGCACCCGCGGTGCAGCGCATCCGACTGCGCTACACCAAGCGCGGCCGCCTCCGGTTCACCAGCCACCGTGACTTCCAGCGCGCCTTCGAGCGCGCGTTGCGCCGCGCCGAGGTGCCCATGGCGTACTCGGCGGGGTTCACGCCGCACCCCAAGGTGTCGTACGCCAATGCCGCACCCACCGGCACGGGCAGTGAGGCCGAGTACCTGGAGATCGCGCTCACCGCGACGCGCGACCCCGAGAAGCTGAAGGAGCTGCTCGACGAGTCGATGCCCGTCGGGCTCGACATCATCGACGCCGTCGAGGCCCGCACCTCGGGCCTGGCCGACCGGCTCACCGCCTCCGTGTGGGAGCTGCGGCTCGACGGGGTGACGGTCGAGGAGGCCGCGCGCGCCGCCGAGGCGTTCCGTGCCGCCGAGACCGTCGAGGTCCAGCGCCGCACGAAGAACGGGATGCGGACGTTCGACGCCCGCGAGGCCGTCGTCAGCCTGGAGGCGCTGGACGCCGCACAGGCGGCGGATGTCCCGGCTGATAGGCCGAGCGACAAGGCCTGTGCGATACTGCGCCTGGTTGTTCGGCACGTGACGCCCGCCGTTCGACCCGACGACGTCCTGTCCGGTCTCCGCGCCGTGGCCGACCTGGCGCCGCCGGTCCCCGCAGCGGTGACCAGGCTGGCGCAGGGGCTTTTCGATGAAGAGACCGGCACGGTGACCGACCCGCTCGCGCCCGACCGCGAGGCAGCCCAGGCCCTCCCCCCAACGGAGGCCGCAGGATCTGCCACCGCGACGGTGCCTGCCGTGGAAGGTTCCGCGTAAGGCGGTCGTCGTAGCGCCGCCCTCGTACTCGGGAGCCACCTGGGTCGGGCAGCGCACCCACCCAAGGACTTTCGCCAGGCCGTACGTACATCGCGTACCGGAACCGGCGAGAACAGACAGAGAGCCCCCGTGCGGCGCCCGCGCCCCGGACCGGCGGCCCTCGCGCCCTACCTACACGGCGCGAGCGAGCCGCGGACGTCACCGGTCATGGATCAGGCGCGGCGCCCGGGGGCCTGACGGGAGATCCACCCGCATGCCCGAGCCGACCGAACCCACCACTCCTGACGTGGACAGCCCCAGCGACACCCTGCCCCCGCGCCGTCGGCGCAGGGCCGCGTCGCGACCCGCGGGCCCGCCGCAGGGCGCCGCCGCCGAGACCGTGGCCGAGCAGGCCGCGCCGGCCATACCGGCCGCCGCCGACGAGACCGTCGAGGCCGAGACCCCCGAGACTTCCCCGGCCGCCGAGGCCCCTGCCCAGGACGCTGTCCCCGCAGGGCGCCCGCGCCGTCGCGCCACCCGCCGTTCCTCCGCGCCCGCCGGTTCCCCGGCCGCCGAGACGGCTGCCGCGGAGCCCGCCGAGGCCGCTGAGAGCGCCGCTCCGGCCGCCGAGCCGGTCGCCGCCGACGAGCCGCAGGACGCCGCGCCGCGCCGCGGCCGTCGCCGTGCCACCCGCGCCGTGGCCACGCCCACCGCGGAACAGGCCGCCGAGGCCGCCGCCGAACCGGTCGCCGCCGCGCCCGCCGCCGAGGAGGCGCAGGACGCCGAGGCCGCCGCGCCGCGCCGCCGTCGTCGCGCCACCCGCACCACCACCGCGCCCGCCGCCGAGGCGCCGGTCGCCGTCGCCGAGGAGCCCGCCGAGGCGCCGCGCGAGGCCGTCGCCGAGGAGCCGGCGGAGGACGCCGCCCCGCGTCGTTCGCGCCGCCGTGCCACCCGTGCCGTCTCCGCGCCGGAGGCCGAGGCCGCCCCGGTGGCCGCCGAGACCGCCGCGGCGCCGCAGGCTCCCGAGGCTTCCGAGGCCGAGGCCGCCGAGGTCGTCGAGGACGCGGCTCCGCGCCGTCGTCGTCGCGCCACCCGTACCGTGTCCACGCCCGCCGCCCCGGAGGTCGCCGACGTGGTCGCCGCCGAGCGGCAGGCGCCTCAGGCCGCTGAGGTCACCGAGACCGCCGAGGTCACCGAGTCCGCCGAGGACGCCGAGCCGCGTCGCGGTCGTCGCCGCGCGACCCGTAAGGCCGCGGGCGGCTTCGCCGAGCCGAGGGCCGCCCGGGGCGCGAAGGGGAAGTCCGCGTCGAAGGGCGACCGGGACGACGAGGGCGCGGGCCGTCCGAAGCGCCCGTCGATCGCCGTGTTCCAGGCGCCGGTCTTCACCGAGCCGATGTTCCAGACGCCGGAGCGCGCCGCCGCCGCTGCCGCGGCCGAGGCCGCCGAGGAGCCGGTCGCCGAGCCCGAGCAGGCTCCGGCCGCCGTGGCCGCGCCGGTCGCCGAGCCGGCCGTCGAGGAGGAGCAGGGCCCGCGCCGCCGTCGCCGTCGTCGCGCCACGGACGAGCAGCCCGCCGCCCCGCAGCCCGTCGAGCCCGAGCCGGCCGCCGAGGCCGAGGCCGACGTCGAGGACCAGGACGAGCAGGGCGAGGACCACGAGGACCACGAGGACCACGACGAGCACGGTGACCGGCCGACCCGTCGTCGCCGTCGCGGTGGCCGCCGTCGTCGTCGCGGCGAGTCCGCCGACGCCGACTCCGAGTCCGGCGCGTCCGAGGAGGACGCCGAGGATTCCGAGGACGCCGAGGACGCCGAGGACGAGGCCGACGAGCACGAGGCGCACGGGGACGAGCGCGAGGAGAGCGGCGGGTCCGGCTCCAGCAGCAGCCGTCGCCGTCGGCGCCGTCGCCGTCGCGCCGGTGACAGCTCCGTCGAGGCCGACCCGTCGACCGACGACCCGGAGCGCACCGTCGTCAAGGTCCGCGAGCCGCGCAAGAAGGAGAGCCACGCCGAGCGGTCGACCTCCGCGGACGAGGTGCAGTCCATCAAGGGCTCCACGCGTCTGGAGGCGAAGAAGCAGCGCCGCCGCGAAGGTCGTGAGCAGGGTCGCCGTCGCGTCCCGATCATCACCGAGGCCGAGTTCCTGGCGCGCCGCGAGGCCGTCGAGCGCGTGATGGTCGTCCGCCAGAACGGCGAGCGCACCCAGATCGGCGTGCTCGAGGACAACATCCTCGTCGAGCACTACGTCAACAAGGAGCAGTCGACCTCGTACGTCGGCAACGTCTACCTGGGCAAGGTCCAGAACGTGCTGCCGTCGATGGAGGCCGCCTTCATCGACATCGGCAAGGGCCGCAACGCGGTGCTCTACGCCGGTGAGGTCAACTTCGAGGCGCTCGGCATGGCCAACGGGCCGCGCCGCATCGAGTCCGCCCTCAAGTCCGGCCAGTCCGTGCTCGTGCAGGTCACCAAGGACCCGATCGGCCACAAGGGCGCCCGCCTGACCAGCCAGGTCTCGCTGCCCGGCCGCTACCTGGTCTACGTGCCCGAGGGCTCGATGACCGGCATCAGCCGCAAGCTGCCCGACACCGAGCGCGCGCGTCTGAAGACCATCCTCAAGAAGATCGTTCCCGAGGACGCGGGCGTCATCGTGCGCACCGCCGCCGAGGGCGCGAGCGAGGAGGAGCTGCGCCGCGACGTCGAGCGTCTTCAGGGCCAGTGGGAGGACATCCAGAAGAAGTCCAAGCAGATCTCGACGTCGTCGCCGAGCCTGCTGTACGGCGAGCCGGACATGACCGTCCGCGTCGTGCGCGACATCTTCAACGAGGACTTCTCCAAGGTCATCGTCAGCGGTGACGAGGCGTGGGACACCATCCACGGCTACGTGAACCACGTGGCGCCCGACCTGTCGGACCGGCTGTCCAAGTGGACGTCCGAGGTCGACGTCTTCGCGACGTACCGGATCGACGAGCAGCTCGCCAAGGCGCTCGACCGCAAGGTGTGGCTGCCGTCCGGCGGCTCCCTGGTGATCGACAAGACCGAGGCCATGATCGTGGTCGACGTCAACACCGGTAAGTTCACCGGCCAGGGCGGCAACCTCGAAGAGACCGTGACGAGGAACAACCTCGAGGCGGCTGAGGAGATCGTGCGGCAGCTGCGGCTGCGTGACCTCGGCGGCATCGTCGTCATCGACTTCATCGACATGGTCCTCGAGTCCAACCGCGACCTGGTGCTCCGCCGTCTGCTGGAGTGCCTGGGCCGTGACCGGACCAAGCACCAGGTGGCCGAGGTCACCTCGCTCGGCCTGGTCCAGATGACCCGTAAGCGCGTCGGCCAGGGTCTCCTGGAGTCCTTCTCCGAGACCTGCGTGCACTGCAACGGCCGTGGCGTCATCGTGCACATGGAGCAGCCCACCTCGGCCGGTGGCGGCGGCAAGCGCAAGAAGCGCGGCCGCGGCGGCAACGGCGGTGAGCAGGGCCACGAGCACACGCACGAGGTCGAGACCGCCGACACCGAGACGGAGACCGAGCCCGAGGTCGCCGTGGAGGCGGCCGAGCCGTCCGCGGCGGAGCCGCTGGTGGAAGCCTTCGTGCCGGACGAGGAGCTGTACTCCAGCCCCGCCGAGGCGGAGGCCGCGGCCGGCCGTGGTGGCCGCTCGCGTCGCCGTGCCACGCGCCGTGCGTCGGCCCCGGCCGGTGCCCCGAAGGCGGAGGCGGCCCCCAGGTCCGCCAAGGCGCCCAAGGAGCAGCGGGAGCCGCAGCAGGCTGCCGAGCCGGTCGTCGCCGAGGAGCCGAAGGAGGCCGAGGCCGTCCAGCCGCAGCCCGTCGAGCCCGCGCAGCCCGTCCAGCCCGCCCAGGAAGAGGCCCCCGCGCCCCGCTCGCGCCGTCGGGCGACGCGCAAGGCGTCGGCCCCGGCCGGGTCCCCGAAGGCGTCCTCCGAGGCCGCTGCCGAGGTGACGGTCGCCGAGGTGAAGGTCGTGGAGCCGGAGCCCGTCGTGGAGCCGGAGCCCGCGCCGGTCGTGGCCGAGGAGCCCCAGGCCGAGGCCGCCGCTCCGGCCCGTCCGCGCCGCCGCGCCGTCCGCAAGGCCACCGCGCCCACCGCGTCCGAGGAGGCGGCCGTCCTGGTCGTCCCGTCGGCCACGGAGGCGGCGGCCGAGGAGCCGAAGCCCGACGAGACGGTCCAGGCCGACGTCGAGGCCGAGGAGGCGCCCGCCGCCAAGAAGGCCGCCCGTAAGACGGCCAAGAAGGCGACGGCGAAGAAGGCCGCCACCACCAAGAAGACGGCCGCCAAGAAGACGACCGCCGCCAAGAAGACCACGGCCAAGAAGGCGGCCACCAAGAAGACGGCTGCCAAGAAGACGACCGCGAAGAAGACCGCGGCGGCCGAGCAGCAGTCGCTGCCGTCCGTCTCGGCCGCGGCCGACGAGGCCTGAGGCACCCGCCCGGGCGACCGGGCACAGCGACACCCCCGCACAGCACGTTGTGCGGGGGCGTCGTTTTTTGTGCGCGCAAGTCGGGCATTGCCGTGGTTTTCGGTGGCGTAAGCGATCGGAGAGGCACCAAAGAACACCGGATTCACCCCCCGCCTCTTGGAGCGCGGTGAACTACCTGTAAAACTCATCCAGTCGTAGAAGTGAATGCAGGGGCGTCGGTTGGGGAGACGGACGTCCGTGCCAGGGGAGGGATTGCCATGGCGCACGTGCGTCTCAGAGGTACGGGACGGCACCGTGCCGTGAAGCAGGCCAAGGGCGGACGGCAGGCGGTGGCGATAGCCACCGTGCTCTCGGCCGCCGGTGTGCAGGCGGGGGTCTCGGCGTCCACCGCGTCGGCCGAGACGCCGACCTGGACCGAGGGGCCGATCTTCAACAACCCGCTGGGTACGACCGACGAGCAGTACGCGATACGCACCCGGCTGATCCAGCTGACGGACGCCGCGCTGCCCGGTTCGTACATCAAGGTCGCCGTCTACCACGTGTGGGAGCAGTCGGTCGTCAACGCGCTGGTGCGCGCCAAGGCGCGCGGTGTGAACGTGCAGATCCTGCTCGACTCCACCAGCAAGACCGACCGCCCGGACAACACGATGTACGCGCAGCTGGTGGCGGCGCTCGGCACCAGCCGCACCGCCTCGTCGTTCGTGCAGCTGTGCCCGCAGGACAAGTCGTGCCTGGGCGACCCCAAGTTCGGCAAGTCGATCATGCACAACAAGTTCTGGCTGTTCTCGGCGGTCGAGGGCGCCACGAACGTCGTCGTGCAGACGACGTCGAACTCGACGCCGTCGGCGAGCACGCGGTTCTTCAACGACGCGCTCCAGCTGCCCAACAACAAGGTCCTGTACGGCGCGTACTCCGACTACTTCGCCGACATGGTCGACAAGGACTGGGCGAACTGGGACTACCGGACCGTCAGCAACGGCCACTACAAGGCGTACTTCTTCCCGCGGGCCGGCACCACCAACGCCTCGGACACGCTGTACTCGGTCCTCAACAACGTGTCGTGCACGTACAAGGACGCGGCGACCGGCACCACGAAGCGGACCGTCGTGCGCGCCGCGATCTTCCAGATCACCCGGCAGGCCATCGCGGACAAGCTCGTCTCGCTGAAGAAGGCCGGCTGCACGGTCCAGATCGAGTACGCGACGGCCGACAGCGGCACGTGGGCGTCGATGCACTCCACGGGCGCCCCGCCGGCGCGCTGCTACAACGACGACCGCGACCCGCTGAACCCGGGGGTGAAGCTCGGGACGCCGTTCATCATCCACACCAAGTACGTGGCGATCGACGGCATGTACGACGGCGCCCGCAACAAGATCACGTTCACGGGCTCGCAGAACGCCTCGAACCCGGCGCTGCGCGAGAACGACGAGGCGTACGTCAAGATCGACGACGACTCCGTGCACAACACGTACGTGGGACACTTCAACAGTGTCTGGAACGTCGCCTACCCGGGTGCCTCCGACAACACGAACCTGTGCAAGGGAGTCAAGACCCTGCCGCAGGACGGTGAGGGGAAGACCACCTGAGCCCCGCGGTCAGGGGGCCGGTTTGACCCTTCTGATGGGTGACCCGTAACCTTGACCGTCGGCGTGTCCATAGACGCGCTTCACTCCCGTAAACCTTCTTCCTCGTGCAACCCGGGTCTCCCCGTGGATGCGTGAGAGGCCGCCTCGTGCGGCTGGACTGCGGGGGTTCCGTTCCGAGCGAAAGAGAGATCCGCGTGTACGCCATCGTGCGCAGCGGTGGTCGCCAGCACAAGGTTGCTGTCGGCGACATCGTTGAGGTTGACAAGATTTCCACCGGCAAGGTTGGCGACACCGTAGAGCTCTCTACGCTGCTCGTTGTCGACGGCGACGCCGTGACCAGCGACCCGTGGGTGCTGGCCGGGATCAAGGTTCAGGCCGAGATCGTGGACCACCACAAGGGTGCGAAGATCGACATCCTTCGCTACAAGAACAAGACCGGCTACCGCCGTCGTCAGGGCCACCGCCAGCAGTACACGGCGATCAAGGTCACTGAGATCCCCGCGGCTGCGAAGTAAGGGTAGGGACTGAGACATGGCACACAAGAAGGGCGCATCGTCCACTCGGAACGGGCGCGATTCCAATGCTCAGCGGCTCGGTGTGAAGCGCTTCGGCGGTCAGACCGTGAACGCCGGTGAGATCCTGGTCCGCCAGCGCGGCACCCACTTCCACCCGGGCAACGGCGTCGGCCGTGGCAAGGACGACACCCTGTTCGCGCTCGACGCCGGCGCGGTGGAGTTCGGTACCCACCGCGGCCGCAAGGTCGTGAACATCGTCCCGGTCGCCTGAATCGCCTGACGGCGCTTCGACCCGGATTTTCGCGAGGCGGACCTCACTTCCCTTTCGGGAAGCGGGTCCGCCTTTCGCGTGTTGAGCTGTAGACATTCCCGTACGCCCCCCACCTTCGGCCGGGGGGACCCCCCAGGAGGCACTGACCAATGACCACCTTCGTGGACCGCGTCGAGCTGCATGTCGCCGCGGGTAGCGGGGGCCACGGCTGTGCCTCCGTCCACCGTGAGAAGTTCAAGCCGCTCGGCGGCCCGGACGGCGGCAACGGCGGCCGTGGCGGCGATGTGATCCTGGTCGTCGACCAGGACGTCACGACGCTCCTCGACTACCACCACTCCCCGCACCGCAAGGCCACCAACGGCGCCCCCGGCGCCGGTGACCACCGCTCCGGCAAGGACGGCCAGGACCTGGTCCTGCCCGTGCCGGACGGCACGGTCGTCCTCGACAAGCAGGGCAACGTGCTGGCCGACCTGGTCGGCCAGGGCACCACCTTCGTCGCCGCCCAGGGCGGCCGCGGCGGCCTCGGCAACGCGGCGCTGGCCTCGGCCCGCCGCAAGGCGCCCGGCTTCGCGCTGCTCGGTGTCCAGGGCGACATGCGTGACGTCGTCCTGGAGCTGAAGACCGTCGCGGACGTGGCGCTCGTCGGCTACCCGAGCGCGGGCAAGTCCTCGCTGATCTCGGTGCTCTCGGCGGCCAAGCCGAAGATCGCCGACTACCCGTTCACGACCCTCGTCCCGAACCTGGGCGTGGTCACCGCCGGCGACACCGTGTACACGATCGCCGACGTGCCCGGTCTGATCCCCGGCGCCAGCCAGGGCAAGGGTCTCGGCCTGGAGTTCCTGCGCCACGTCGAGCGCTGCTCGGTCCTCGTGCACGTCCTCGACACGGCGACCCTGGAGTCCGACCGCGACCCCGTCTCCGACCTCGACGTCATCGAGGCGGAGCTGCGGGAGTACGGCGCGGGCCTGGAGAACCGGCCGCGGCTCATCGTCCTCAACAAGATCGACGTGCCCGACGGCCAGGAGCTCGCCGAGATGGTCAGGCCCGACCTGGAGGCGCGCGGCTACCGCGTCTTCGAGGTGTCGGCCATCGCCCACAAGGGCCTCAAGGAGCTCTCGTTCGCGCTCGCCGAGCTGGTGGGCGCGCACCGTGCCGCGAAGCCCAAGGAGGAGTCGACCCGCGTCGTCATCCGTCCGAAGGCCGTGGACGACGCGGGCTTCACCGTCAAGCGCGAGGAGCTCGAGGGCGAGCCGGTGTTCCGGGTGCGCGGCGAGAAGCCGGAGCGCTGGGTGCGCCAGACCGACTTCAGCAACGACGAGGCCGTGGGTTACCTCGCGGACCGCCTCAACCGCCTCGGCGTCGAGGAGGAGCTGATGAAGGCCGGTGCCCGCAGTGGCGACGGCGTCGCCATCGGCCCCGAGGAGAACGCGGTCGTCTTCGACTGGGAGCCCACCATGATGGCGGGCGCCGAGATGCTGGGCCGCCGTGGCGAGGACCACCGGATGGAGGCCCCGCGTCCGGCCGAGCAGCGCCGGCGCGACCGGCAGGCCGCGCGCGACGAGGCGCAGCAGGAGTTCGACGACTTCAAGCCGTTCTAGGTTCGCTGCCGGCGACGTGGTCGAGGCAAGGGCCGCACCCCTCGGGGTGCGGCCCTTCCGCGTTCCAGGGGCTGGACCAGCACGTTCTTGTAGAAGAGGTTCGAGCGGCGGTCGCCCGCGAGGCCCGAGGCGAAGCCCAGGAAGAGGCAGGCCCCGCCGTCGACCGTCTTGTGGATCGCCAGGCCCTCCGGCTCGCGGAAGGTCGGCGTCGAGCCCGCCTTGGTGATGACGGGGGACGATCAGGCGGTTGTTCACCGGGTCCATGGCGCAGGTGAACTCGTTCGCCGTGGCGACCGGAGTGTGCTTGGCCGGCGGCGAGGACGTGGTGTGGGAACCTGGCGCGAGGGGCCCGGGAGTCTTCTCCCGGGCCCCTCGTTCTGTCGGTGCGGCGCGGCTGCCGTGCCCGCGCCGGCGGTTACGCCGTGACCGCGTCCTCGGAGTCGGACGCCGCCTCGGCGCCTTCGGCCGCCTCCGCCGCCGTGGCTTCGGCGACCTGCTCCTCGATGGAGTCCTCACGCTGCGAGGGGATCTCCGCGTCGCCGCGCTCGGCCATCCGCACCCGGCGCTCGTCGGCCCGCTCGCACAGCGCGCGCACGGCGTCGTTGAAGCGGTCCATGGAAGGCGGGTCGGAGGGGCCCAGGAGGTGCTCCTTGAGCTCCAGACGCGCTTCGGCGTACGCGTCCTCGGTCTCGCCGCGAACGGCCGCGAGAAGGGCAGGTACGCCCTTCGCCTTCGGCGTCAGGATCGTCGCGGCGCTCACCGTCGGGAAGCCGGTGCGGAAGTCCGCCTCCGACAGCCCCGAGGTGTTGGCGACGGCGTACGGCTTCTCGCTGCTCAGCCAGTCGGAGACGACCGAGGAGACGTCGGAGATCAGGACGTCGGCCTGGTTGAAGCAGGTGAAGATGGCCGGCCGGGCCTCGGTGACGATCAGGTGCTCCCACTCGGGGAACGACGCCCAGTACGCCCGCTCCCACGCGGCGGTCGCCTCGGCCACGGCCGCGGCGCGGTCACCGTCGGGCGCGCCCTGGAGCATCATCTTCTCCATCTCGTCCGCACTGGTGCGGAACGCGGTGGAGGTGAGCCGGTCGAGGGTCGCGGCGGCGCGGGTCAGCTCGGCGGCGGCCTCGGGGCCCGGACGGGCGCCCGAGCGGCGGGTGTTGGCCTCGCGGATCATCGCCATGATGCGCTGGTTGGCCTCGCCCGCGGCGGGGACCTGCGAACCGGTCATCGGGTGCGGCTTGTAGATCAGCCGCACCTTCTCGTCGGCGAGCAGGTGCCGCACGATGTTCTCGCCGGCCAGGATCACGGACGTGTTGCCCGGGTTGCCGTCCCAGCCCTCCCAGGTGGGGGCGTAGAGGACGGTGGTGTACGCGCCCTTCGCCGGACCGGTGCCGACGGTGATGGGGGAGAGCTGCGGGCGGCCCACCTCCACGACGTCCTTGTCCTCGACGCCGACGTCGGCCAGCTGGTAGCGGTCGCGGGCCGCGGCGCCCGCCACCCACACCTCGTCGTACGCCTTCGCGTACGGGTTGCAGGAGCTGAGCTTGTCGGACTCGCCGTGGTTGATGAAGGCGTGCTTGATCGTGGGGATGCGCAGCACCTGCGAGGTCTTCGCGGCGTTCGCCGGGTGCAGCATCATCTTCAGCGTCGAGTTCTCCAGGGAGAACATCGTGGCGACCTTGGGGAAGCAGATGATCGGCACGTCGGTCGCGTCGATCTTGTTCACCATGAAGCGCTCACGCAGCACGATGAGCGGCTTGCCGTCGACGTCGGCGAGCGTGGAGAGCCACATGTTCGCCTGGTACGCGGAGGTCGTGCCGCCGGAGAAGTACATGGCCACGGTCGGCTGGTAGGCGGCCAGCCACTGGTCCAGCCACTCCATGACCTTCTGCTCGCTCAGCGCCCGCTTCCTGGGCAGCAGCCAGGTGGCCAGGTAGAGCATGCCGCCGCCGAACAGCGCGATCGACAGGCCGATGCCGATGCCGCCCCAGAACGCGTCGGTGGTGGCGGCCGTGAGGAGCAGCCCCGCCGTGGAGGGGATCGAGAAGGCCAGCATGCGGTGGCTGGCGCGGCGGGCCAGGATGCGCGGCGGCGCGGCGGACAGGCGCAGCGCCGAGGCGTCGATGTTGCGGGTGACGATCGGCAGGGTCCGGGTGCGGCGCACCAGGACCGCGGCGGCCTGGCAGCCGAAGTGCAGCACATAGACGGCGAGCAGCGCGATGAGCAGCGGCGCCTGCTCGCCGAGCGGGTCGATGCCGTCGATGCGCAGCAGGCCGACCAGGATCAGCATGTCGCGCAGCAGCTGCCGCACGGTCACGTCGAAGCGGATCTTGCCCAGGAGGGACAGCAGGCCCGGCTGCTTGAACTGGAGATACGTGTCGAGGGCGAGGCCGGCCGCACTCGCGGCGACAAACACGGGAACGTACGGAACGAGCGCGCTGACGAGCTGGGCCACATAGAGCGCGAACATCGTGAACAGCACTGAGAGCTGCACGACGCGGCGCGAGGCAAGTCCGGCGGAGGGCACGGGCTGGGCTCCTGGCAGGGGGTCGAAGGGTGGGGGGACCAGTGGGGGTTGATCCGCCTCGGTGAAAAGGCTGACCACTGACCGTATGACTTTCAGCGGTCCCGTAGCAATCCTCCGTGACATCAATCACCAGATAAAGGGGCAAAGGGTACGGAACGCAGGGGACCAAATACCCGTCGGGCCGGCCCGGTCCTGTCCGCCCCTCGAAACCCGAGAGCGTCCGGATGACCACGTCACGTAAATTGCGAGCCATGTCAGGGGCAAGGCAGGGCGTCGCGGACGCGCGCCGGATCGTGGTCAAGGTCGGATCGTCGTCGCTCACCACGGCCGCGGGGGGACTGGACGCGGACCGCGTCGACGCCCTCGTGGACGTGCTGGCGAAGCACCGGAGCGGGGGAGAGAAGGAGATCGTCCTCGTCTCCTCCGGCGCCATCGCGGCCGGTCTCGCGCCACTGGGACTGACCCGCCGCCCCAAGGACCTCGCCCGCCAGCAGGCCGCGGCCAGCGTCGGGCAGGGACTCCTCGTCGCCCGCTACGCCGCCTCCTTCGCGCGCTACGGCGTCCGCGTCGGCCAGGTCCTGCTCACCAGCGACGACATGGCGCGCCGCGCCCACCACCGCAACGCCTCGCGCACCCTCGACCAGCTCCTCGCGATGGGTGCCTTCCCGATCGTCAACGAGAACGACACCGTCGCCACCGACGAGATCCGCTTCGGCGACAACGACCGGCTCGCCGCCCTCGTCGCCCACCTCGTCCACGCGGACCTCCTCGTCCTGCTCTCGGACGTCGACGGGCTCTACGACGGCGATCCCGCCAAGCCCGGCACCTCGCGCATCGCCGAGGTGCGCGGCCCCGCCGACATAGAGCACGTCAAGATCGGCTCCGCCGGGAAGGCGGGCGTCGGCACCGGCGGCATGGTCACCAAGGTCGAGGCCGCGTCCATCGCCGCGGCGGCCGGTATCCCCGTGGTCCTCACCAGCGCCAGCCACGCCGCCGACGCGCTCGCCGCCCGCGACACCGGCACGTACTTCCACCGCACCGGCCGGCGCAGCGCCGACCGCCTCCTGTGGTTGCAGCACGCCTCGACGCCGCAGGGCGCGATCACCCTGGACGACGGTGCCGTACGGGCCGTGGTCGAGCGGCGCACGTCACTGCTGCCCGCGGGGATCGCCGCCGTGGAGGGTGAGTTCAGCGCGGGGGACCCCGTCGAGCTGCGCGACGTCGGCGGCCGGGCGATCGCCCGCGGGCTGGTCAACTTCGACGCGAAGGAGATCCCGCAGCTGATCGGCCGGTCCACCCGGGAACTGGCCCGCGACCTCGGTCCCGCGTACGAGAGGGAAGTCGTACACAGGGACGATCTGGTCCTCCTCCGGGCTTGAACCGCGGCCTTCCGCCTTCGAAACCACCTGTGTGAACGGCCGAAAGCCTGCCACCCGTGGGGGACCTTCCCCAAAACCACCCCACGAAGCTCCGTGGCCTGGTCAACTCTTGTGGCAGGGAGTTCACGCAGGGAAGTTCCGCACGACCATTGCGCAAAGGAGGCCGTCGTGAGACGAGCGCGCCCGGGGGCCAAGGTGTCCCGAGGGTCGGCGGAGCGGGCACTGACCAGCGTGGCCGCGGGAGAGTCGTACGAGCCGGGCGCCGCCGGTGAATCCACGGACGGCGTGGCCGAAGAAGGCCCCCGGCTCTGGCACATCACGCTCAGCGTCTCCGGTGCCGAGGCGCCCCTCGCGGAGATCCGCCGCGGGCTCGAACAGCTCGCCCACGACCACCCCTTCCTGCTGACCAGCCGCTACGCGGTCGACCACGCGGAGATCCGCTACTGGGAAGAGGCCCGCGACCTCCACGACGCGGCCGCCGTCGCCCTGCGCCTGTGGGGCGAACACCGCCAGACCTCGCAGCTGCCGCCGTGGGAGATCGTCGGCCTGGAGGTCATCGACCGCCAGACCTACCACCAGCGCATCGCGGAGGGCTACGGCCCGCTGCCGGCCACCCCCGTCGGCGTGCACCCGTTCTGACCGTGCTCCCGGCGGCAGGGGCGCGCCCGGCCCGTTTTCGGCCATGTCTCAGCACCCGAAACATGTGCGGGACGCCCACCGCGCCCCCGTTACGCTGCGGAGCATGACGTCGCCTTCGCTGAACCCGTACGACTCGCTGACCCCGGTCACCCAGGCCGCCTACCGCGCCCGCGCCGCCGCGAACGACCTCGCCCCGCTGCCGCGCGCCGAGAAGGACGACGCCCTCGCGGCGATCGCCGACGCCCTGGAAGTCCGTACGGCCGAGATCGTCAAGGCCAACGCCAAGGACATCGCCCGCGCCCGTGAGGCGGGCACGTCCGAGTCGATCATCGACCGGCTGACGCTGACCCCGGAGCGCGTGCGGGCCATCGCCTCCGACGTGCGCGACGTCATCGCCCTGCCCGATCCGGTCGGCACCGTCGTGCGCGGCAACACCCTGCCGAACGGCATCGACCTGCGCCAGGTCCGCGTCCCGCTCGGCGTCGTCGGCATCATCTACGAGGCCCGGCCGAACGTCACCGTGGACGCCGCCGCCCTCTGCCTCAAGTCGGGCAACGCCGTGCTGCTCCGCGGCAGCTCATCGGCGTACGAGTCGAACACCGCGCTCGTGCGTGTGCTGCGCGACGCCGTCGGCGGCAGCGGCCTGCCCGCCGACGCGATCCAGCTCGTGCCCGGCGAGTCCCGCGACTCCGTCACCGAACTGATGCGCGCCCGCGGCCTCGTCGACGTCCTGATCCCGCGCGGCGGCGCCTCGCTGATCAAGAACGTCGTGGAGAACTCGATCGTCCCCGTCATCGAGACCGGCACCGGCAACTGCCACGTGTACGTCGACGCGGCCGCCGACATCGACATGGCCGTCGACATCCTGATCAACTCCAAGGCGCAGCGGCCCTCCGTCTGCAACGCCGCCGAGACGCTCCTCGTCCACCAGGACATCGCCGACGCGTTCGTGCCGCGCGCCCTGGACGCGCTCGCCGACGCGGGCGTCACCGTCCACGCGGACCCGCGGATCCTCGCGTACGCCCCGCAGTCCAAGGCGACCGTCGTCGAGGCGCACCACGACGACTGGGAGACCGAGTACCTCTCGTACGACATCGCGGCCGCCGTCGTCGACGACCTCGACAAGGCCGTCGAGCACATCCGGCTCTGGTCCTCGGGCCACACCGAGGCGATCGTCACCACCTCGCAGGCGGCCGCCCGCCGCTTCACCCAGCTCGTCGACTCCACGACGGTCGCGGTCAACGCCTCGACGCGGTTCACCGACGGCGGCCAGTTCGGCTTCGGCGCGGAGATCGGGATCTCCACCCAGAAGCTGCACGCCCGCGGCCCCATGGGCCTGCCGGAGCTGACCAGCACCAAGTACATCGTCACGGGGGACGGACACATCCGTTAAGCAGCGTCAGTTTCGGTGAATTCCCTTACCGTCTGCCCAAATTGACCCCTCAGGTCTACTCTGGACGGGTGCCGGAGGACGTGGGGGGCAGGCCGTTTCCGGACGGCTGGGAGCCCGACGACGACCACGACCGCGGGGGCTGGGACGAAGAGTTCGCCTCCGTGGTCTTCGACGAGGACTTCGTGAAGGCCGCCGAGGTCCATGAGCCCACCGCGGTGGAGCGACTGCTCGCCGCGGCGCAGGCCCGTGCCGAGGCCCAGGAGTCCGAGGCCCGCAGGGCGCGCATACGCCGCGGCCCCGACGACGACTTCTACGAGGACGGCGACGGGTTCATCTCGGACGGCGCGGACGAGTTCGACCGCGACCTCGACGAGCTGTACGAGGAGGAACTCGCCCGGGAGGGCCGGCCCGGCCCGTACTCCGGGATGGTCCGCTGGCGCAGGCCCGTCGCCTGGGCACTCGCCCTCCTCATGGGCATCGGCATGGTCGCCCTCGCCTTCACCGCGGTCTACCGCGGCGCCGCCTCGGGCCGCCAGGACCGGGTGCCGCCCCCGGCCACGACCGAACTGGAGAAGAGCCTCCCCGGCCCGCCTTCCGCCTCCGCCGACTACTCCCAGCCTGCGGTTTCGGCGGTGCCCCGGACCCCCTGACCGGCTCCGGGGCGGCTGCCGCGCGACGGTGTGAGCGGCTGTCGGAACTTGTCGTGTACCAGGGCGTTTACCTGAGGTCCCGGAGACCTACCCTGAAGGTATGGGCGGGCCAGGAGACCCACCGGAGGGGACACCGGAAGGCACCCCCGGCGGTGGCAGCGGGAGCGAGGACGAATACCGATCCGTCGTGTTCGACGAGTCGTTCGTCAAAGCTGCCCGTCTCCAGGAGTTCTCCGCCCAGGAGCGCATCACCGACCACGCGCCCGCCGTACGCCGCACCCCCGCGCTGCGCCGCGGCCTGACCAGGCAGGCTGTCATCCTCGTCGCCCTGATCGTGATCGCCTTCGGCACCGCGATCTACATGGGCGTACGCAGCCCGTACCGCACGGTCCCCGTCGCCCGGCACACCGATCCGCTGCGCATGACCGTCATCCCGCTCGCCCCGGCCGGCAAGGTGCCCGGCTCCGTCTCCGTCGCCGACCTGTACGCGCACAGCCCCGCGGCGCACTTCCACGTCGCCGCCGGGGGGATAACGCTGCCCACGTCGATCCGCCGCACCACGCACTTCTCCGACAGCCAGGTCGTCACCGCGCTGACCACCGCGAAGGACTACCTCGTCGACTCCTCGCTCGACCCGGACGTGCTCACCGGAGGGTCCGTGCGCCCCGTACGCACGCTCGTCGACCCGCAGCAGCTCGGCCAGTTCGACCGGAGCTTCGACAAGCCGACCGCCGACGGACGGCACGCGGCCACCGGCTGGCTGGTCCGCTTCGACCCGGCCCAGGCCGAGCTCGCCGACCCGCACATCCGCGTCCGGGGCGCGCTCCAGGTCGCGGAGACCGACGCGGACACCCTCGAAGTGACCTCGGACCACACGTTCGTGTACGCGCTGCGGCCCGCGGGCGCCGCCACCGGGGCGAAGGCCTCCCTGTTCACGGTCCGGCGCGAACTGCACTTCCGCTTCGACCGCGACGACCTGCGCAACCACCAGGCCGAACTGCTCGTGTCCTACGTCCAGGCCGGGCCGCTCGCCTGCGCCGCGGACTCGGCCGAGCATCTGCACCCGCTGCTCGCGGGGCAGACGGCGAAGAAGGACGGCCCGGCGGGCACCGACCCGTACGCGACGGGCAGTGCGACCGCGTCCGCGCTGTGCGGCGCGCTCGCACCGAGTGCCCAGCCGTCCGTCTAGGCGCCGTACCGACGCCTGTCGTGAGGGCAGGCGCCGTACCGGCGCCTGCCCTCACGACCTCTTCCCTCACGTCGTCACGTCGTCACGTCGTGACGGGTGAGGTCACTCGTCGTCGCGGGTTCCGTGGTTGCCCGCGTTGTCCCCGCCGGCGGCGCCGCCGTTGGTCCCGCCGAAGTTCCCGAAGCCGCGCCGCACCCGGCCGCCGAGGTCGCCCGCGCCGCCCGCGATGTCGCTGACCAGCTTCATCAGCGGGTCCTTCGAGTTCTTCATGTGATCCGAGTAGTGCGAGGCCGACTCGCGGAACGAGTCGGTCACCGAGGTGTCCTTGTCCTCGGCGCGGCGCGGGTAGTGCCCGTCCATCAGCCGCTGGTAGTCGCGGGTCCCGGCCCACTTCTTCAGCTCGGCGGCGCGCACCGTGGTGAAGGGGTGCGAGCGCGGCATCACGTTCAGGATCTTCAGGACCGAGTCGCGCAGATCGCCCCCGGCCTCGTACTCCTCGGCCTGCTTGAGGAACGCGTCCACGTTCATCTCGTGCAGGTGGTTGCCGCCCGCGATCTTCATCAGGCCGCGCATGGAGGCCTGGAGGTCCTGTCCGACCAGCAACCCGGCCCGGTCCGCGGAGAGTTCGGACTTGCGGAACCACTCGCGCAGCGCCGTCACGATCGCCATGATCGCGAGGTTGCCGAGCGGGATCCACGCGACGCGGAGCGCCAGGCTGGTGAGGAACAGCAGTATCGTCCGGTAGACCGAGTGGCCCGAGAGCGCGTGGCCGACCTCGTGGCCGACGACCGCCCGCATCTCCTCCTCGTCGAGCAGCTCCACGAGACCGGTCGTCACGACGATGATCGGCTCGTCGAGACCGATGCACATCGCGTTCGGCTGCGGGTCCTGATTGACGTACATCGGGGGGACCTTCTCCAGGTCCAGGATGTAACAGGCGTCCCGCAGCATCGCGTTGAGGTGCGCGAACTGCTCGTCGGAGACACGCACCGAGTCCGACAGGAACAGCAGACGCAGGCTGCGCTCCGGCAGCAGACCGCTCAGCGCCTTGAAGACCGTGTCGAAGCCGGTGAGCTTGCGCAGCGCCACCAGGGCGGAGCGGTCCGCGGGGTGCTCGTACGCCCGCGAGGAGATCCCGGGGAAGCGCCTGCGCTGCCTGCTGGGTACGTTCTCGTGCTCTTCGTTCGGTACGTCGGGCATGCGGCCCCCCATGGTGTGTGTGGTTGTGCCCCCGAGACGGACTCCACATTAGGCGGAGATACCGTGACGGGGCAGCACACAGAAGGAGCGAACCGCCATGGACCACACCGATCACCTCGATCACCTCATCAGCGCCGCGTCGGAGCAGGGGCCCGGCAATCTGCTGCGCGTCGTGCTGATCGTGGGTGTTCTCGGCGCGGTCCTCCTCGCCTGGTTCCTGCTGCGGGGCTACAAACAGGACGACCGGACCGACGACTGATACCGACGACTGATGAGGCCGTACGGCAGAGTCGGCGTTCGCGGCGGGAAGGGCCCCGCTTACGATGGGTCAGAAGTCTTTATCCCGATCCCACACCGGATAGGTCCTGCTGAAGATGAGCCTCCACAGCACCGCTGCCCAGCTGGCCACTCTCGCCTCCGAGGGCGGCGAGCACGGCGGCAACCACGAGAGCATCAGCCCCCTCATGACGGGCGGCGCCGCGTTCGTCATCCTGCTTCTGCTGCTGTGGATCACGACGCGCTTCAACCGCGACCGCTGAGCCGGGGCACCGAGCACTCGGACCGGGCCAGTAGGCTCTGCACGCATGGGAGCGCAGGACATGCCTACCGGCCCGGTCAACAGCCCGGCCGGCGGCCCGGATCGTGAGTGGGCCTCACCGACCAAGCGACGCCTCGGCGTCATGGGCGGAACGTTCGACCCGATCCACCACGGACACCTGGTGGCGGCCAGCGAGGTCGCCGCGCAGTTCCACCTCGACGAGGTGGTGTTCGTGCCGACCGGGCAGCCCTGGCAGAAGAGCGACAAGAAGGTCTCGCCGGCCGAGGACCGCTATCTGATGACGGTCATCGCGACCGCCGAGAACCCGCAGTTCTCGGTGAGCCGTATCGACCTCGACCGCGGCGGACCGACGTACACCACGGACACGCTGCGCGATCTGCGCGCGCTCAATCCGGACACGGACCTCTTCTTCATCACGGGTGCCGACGCTCTCGGCCAGATCCTCACCTGGCGATACACCGAAGAGCTCTTCTCCCTGGCACACTTCATCGGCGTGACCCGTCCGGGCCACACACTCGCCGACCCCGGCCTGCCCGAGGGCGGTGTCTCGTTCGTCGAGGTCCCCGCCCTCGCGATCTCGTCCACGGACTGCCGTGACAGAGTCGCCAAGGGCGACCCCATCTGGTACATGGTGCCGGACGGTGTGGTGCGCTACATCGACAAGCGCCAGCTGTACCGAGGCGAATGACCCTGCACCGCCGAGAGGGGCATCGGTGAACGACCGATACGACGGTTACGACCAGCAGCAGTACGAGTTGGTCGGCTACGACGAGTTCGGCCAGCCGGTCTACCGGCAGGTGCAACAGGCGCCGTCGTACGAGCGGTCCGGAGAGTACTCGGCGTACGGATACGGCTACGACCCGTACGCGACCGGGCAGCAGCAGCCCGTCCAGCCGGCGCAGCCGTCGTCGCCGCCCCCGCCCGCGCCTTCGTACGATCCCTACGGCGGTGCGCAGCACGGCGGTTACGACCCGTACGGCGCCGCCGCCGGAACCGGTGAGCAGCCCCGGGCCGCCGCGCAGCAGCAGGCCACCGCCTACATCCCGCAGCAGGCCCCGGCCCCTCAGGAGCCTGAACCGGAGCCGGCGCAGGACCGCGACTACCGTACCGAGCAGTTCGACTTCGTCGAGGACCCGGACGAGAACTCCGAAGACGTCATCGACTGGCTGAAGTTCACGGAGTCCCGCAGCGAGCGGCGCGAGGAGGCCAAGCGGCGCGGCCGCAACCGGGGCGTCGCGCTCATCGTCGTCCTCGCCCTGTGCCTGGTCGGCGGCGTCGGCTACCTCTGGTCCGCGGGCAAGCTGCCCTTCCTGTCCGAGGACGCCAAGAAGGCCGACGGCACGACCGCGGCGGGACCGCAGAACCGTGACGTCATCGTCGTGCACCTGCACAACACCAAGGGCGGGGCCACTTCCACGGCCCTGCTGGTGAACAACACCACCACCCAGCAGGGCACCACGGTCCTGCTGCCCAACTCCCTCGCCGTGTCGGGCGACGACGGCACCACCAGCACGCTCGGCAAGTCCGTCGACGACGACGGCTCCTCCGGCACCAGCGACGCGATCGACGCCCTCCTCGGCACCGACGTCCAGGGCACCTGGCGCCTGGACACCCCCTACCTGAACAACCTGGTCGAGCTCGTCGGCAACATCGACATCAACACCGACACGGACGTGCCCGACCCGGACAAGAAGGGCACCACCCTCGTCCACAAGGGCGAGCAGCAGACCCTCAGCGGTCCGATGGCCGTCGCCTACGCCACCTACCGGGCCAAGGGCGAGGCCGAGACCGCGCAGCTCATGCGGTTCGGGCAGGTCATGCAGGGCGTGCTGCGCAAGCTGTCCTCGGACCCGCAGGCCGCGACGACCACCGTGCAGACGCTCGCCCAGATCCTCGACCCGTCGCTGACGGAGAAGGACCTCGGCGCCTTCCTCGCCAAGCTCGCCGACCACGCCAAGGAGGGCGACTACAAGACCGCCCTGCTCCCGGTGCAGAGCGACGGCACGCTCTCCGACGCCGCCGCGAACTCCGTGGTCAAGGACGTGCTCGGCGGCACCGTGAAGGCCCCGTCCGACGGTGACTCGCTGCGCGTCGGCATCAAGAACGCCACCGGCGACAAGACCCGCACCGAGAAGGCCCGCGTCACCCTCGTCAACGGCGGCTACACCTTCATCTCGGCCGGCACCGGCACCGCCGCGGCGGCGTCGCAGGTCACGTACGCCGACGCCGCCCGCAAGCAGGACGCCGTCGAGGTCGCCAAGACGCTGGGCCTGCCGACCTCGGCCGTGCGGAAGGGGAAGACAGCCGCGAACGCGGACGTCTCCGTGGTCCTCGGTCAGGACTACACCGGCAAGTGATCCACCTACCGGCGCCCCCGGAATCGGGGGCGCCGGTAATGCCGTGAGGCAGTTCGGCTGTCCGTGAGACCCTTGAGGTACCCCCGTCAGGCATGGCCCGGGGGATCTGCCCCCCGACGGAAAGCCTTGTAGTGACCGCCACTGACCGTTCCCTTGAGCTCATCACCGCCGCCGCCCAGGCCGCAGCCGACAAGCTCGCGCACGACATCATCGCCTACGACGTCAGCGACGTGCTGTCCATCACGGACGCCTTCCTGCTCGCGTCGGCTCCCAACGACCGCCAGGTCAAGTCGATCGTCGACGAGATCGAGGAGCGCCTGAACAAGGAGCTCGGCGCCAAGCCCGTCCGCCGCGAGGGCGACCGCGACGCCCGCTGGATCCTGCTCGACTACGTCGACATCGTCGTCCACGTCCAGCACAGCGAGGAGCGCGTCTTCTACGCCCTCGAGCGCTTGTGGAAGGACTGCCCCGAGCTGGACCTGCCCGCCGACGCCAAGGCCACCCGGGGCAAGGGCGCCGAGCACGCCCAGCGCGAGCAGGCCGCGGAGGATGCGGAGGAGATCCGCGAACTCGGCGGTGAGGTCCTTTGACCACCGCTTCACCTCGCGGCCGCCGCGTCGTCCTGTGGCGCCACGGCCAGACGTCCTGGAACCTGGAGCGCCGCTTCCAGGGCACCACGGACATCGAGCTGACCGAGACCGGCGTCGCGCAGGCCAAGCGCGCCGCCCGCCTGCTCGCCTCCCTGAAGCCGGACGCCGTCGTGGCCTCCGACCTCAAGCGGGCCGCCGCCACCGCCGCCGAGCTGACCGCCCTGACCGGCCTGGACGTCACGTACGACCAGGGGCTGCGCGAGACGTACGCCGGTGAGTGGCAGGGCCTCACGCACGAGGAGATCATCGCCCGGTACGGCGAGCAGTACGCCGCGTGGAAGCGCGGCGAGAGCGTGCGCCGGGGCGGCGGCGAGCTGGAGACCGAGGTCGCCGACCGGGCGGCGCCCGTCGTGCTGCGGCACGCGGACAAGCTGCCGGACGACGGCCTGCTCGTCGTGGTCAGCCACGGCGGCACCATCCGCACCACCATCGGTCGCCTCCTGGGTCTGGAGTCCCACCACTGGGAGGGGCTCGGCGGTCTGTCGAACTGCTGCTGGTCCGTCCTCGGCGAGGGCGCCCGCGGCTGGCGGCTGCTGGAGCACAACGCCGGCACATTGCCGGAACCGGTCCTCGGCGACGACGACTGAGTCCCTGGTCGGGACGGTTGTGGCCGGTCCCTGCGGGCCGCAGGGACCGGATTTCACTTTCCGGCAGGTCGCAGGCTAAAGTTCTTCTTGTTCGGCCCGCCGGGGGAAACACCGGGGGGAGCGGACGAAGGCAAGGGGCTATAGCTCAGTTGGTAGAGCGCCTGCATGGCATGCAGGAGGTCAGGAGTTCAATTCTCCTTAGCTCCACAGGAAGTTCCGGTTCACAGGAACCGAAGATCCCGTCCCGTCAGGGGCGGGATTTTTCGTTGTCCGTGCGCACGGCCGCCAGGCGCTCATGGGTCTCCTCGTCGACCGGCGAGTAGACGACGATCCGGCACTCCGGCATGCCGTTGATCGACAGCGAGGTCGACGTCATCCGCAGCTCGCCCTCGACCGCCCGGTGCCGGAACGTCTTCACCCGCGGTCCCGGCGGCGCGACGTCACCGCTCTCCCACAGCTCGGCGAAGTACGGGCTGGCCGTGATCAGCCCGCGTATGAAGTCCTCCCAGACCGGCTCGCCCGCGTGCCGCCCGTATCCCGACCGCAGGGTCGCCACCATCACCGGCAGCTCGGTCTCCCGCAGCACCAGTGGGCAGGTGGCCTCGGGGGCCAGGAACAGCGTGCGCAGTGCGTTCGGCGTCCGGGGCAGGGTCTCGGGGGCGAGGATGAACAGCGCGCGGTAGGCGGCATTGGTCGCCAGGAGGTCGAACCGGGCGTTGTAGACCACGGCGGGCAGCGGGTCCAGCGCGTCGATGATGCCCTGGATGTCGGGCCCGACGGTCTCGCCGCCGGCCACCCGCGCCGGCTCGTACGGCACCTCCGCCAGCTGGTAGAGATGTTCCCGCTCCGGCGGGTCGAGCCGCAGCGTGCGCGCCACCGCGTCCAGGACCTGCGGCGAGGCGTTGATCGGGCGGCCCTGCTCCAGCCACGTGTACCAGGTGACGCCGACGCCGGAGAGCTGCGCGACCTCCTCGCGGCGCAGGCCCGGGGTGCGCCTGCGGGGGCCCGCGGGCATGCCGACGTCGGCCGGGGTGACCCGGGCCCGGCGACTCTTCAGGAAGGCGGCCAGCTCGGGCCGCGTCCTGCGGCGGTCCCGGCCGGGGGCCGGTGGGTGCTCCGGCGTGGTCGCGCGGCCCGTCGCGGTCGTGTGCTCCGTCGTGGTCATCGTCGTCACATCCCCCATCGTGTGCGCCGGTGCCGCGCCCCGGAAGGCGCGTACCGGGTGGTGCCGCTACCAGCATCAGCGGGCTCTCGTTACCCGTATCCGATCGCCGTCAGGCTCGACGCATGACGACAACCGTCCCGGAAAGTCCGCAGTCCCCAACTCCCGGATCCAGTAAAGCCCCTGGCACTGACAACGGCCCGGCGCCCGGTCGCGGGCTGCTGCTCGCGGTGGTCCTCGCCGTCCAGTTCATGGCGGTCCTCGACGTGTTCATCGTGAACGTCGCCGCCCCCACCATCGGCACCGAACTCGACGCGTCCGGCGCCGCGTTGCAGCTGGTCATCGCCGGATACACCATCACGTACGCGGTCCTGCTGATCACCGGCGCGCGCCTCGGCGACCGGTTCGGGCACCGGCGCGTCACGCTCGTCGGGCTCTGCGGGTTCACCGTGGCGTCGCTGGCCTGCGGACTGGCGCAGAGCGGCGGCGAGTTGATCGCGTTCCGGATGGTGCAGGGCGCCGGCTCCGCGCTGATGATCCCGCAGGTGCTCAGCCTCATCCAGCGCCATTTCGCGGGGCAGGCCCGGCTGCGGGCGCTCGGCGCGTACTCCGCGGTGATCGCCGTGGGCGCCGCGGCCGGACAGGTGCTCGGCGGCGTGCTGGTCAGCGCCGACCTCTTCGGCACCGGCTGGCGCCTGGTGTTCCTGGTGAACGTGCCCGTCGGGCTCGCGCTGCTCGCGCTCGGGCGCCGGGAGTTGCCGCGTGACGAGACCCGGGGGCAGGGCCGCGGCCGCCCGCTCGACCTGCCGGGTCTCCTCCTGCTCGGCGGCGCCGTCTCCCTGTGCGCGGTGCCGCTGGTGCTCGGCCAGGAGGAGGGCTGGCCCCTGTGGTCCTGGCTGTGCCTCGTCGCGTCCGCGGCCCTGTTCGTCCTGTTCTGCGGTTACGAGTCCGCTCTCGCCCGGCGCGGGGGCGCCCCGCTGATCGCGCCGCGGGTCCTCGCGCTGCCCGGCATCGGCCTCGCCGTCTTCCGGGTGCTCGCCGTGATGGCGGTCAACGCCGGATTCCTCTTCGCGATGACCCTGCACGTCCAGGCCGGGCTCGGCTACAGCGCGCTGCGCGCGGGGCTCACCTTCGCGCCGATCGCCGTGGTGTTCGGCGCGGTGGGACTGACCTGGCGGCGCTGGCCGGAGCGGTGGCAACGGGCCATGATCCCCGCCGGGTTCGTGCTCGCCGCGGCCGGAAGCCTCGGTACCGCCCTCGCGCTGCGCGACGGCGCCGGGGCCGGATTCTGGCTCTATGTCTCGTTCGTGGCGGTCGGTGCCGGGCTCGCGCTCGGCTTCAGTCCGACGCTCACCCGGGCCCTGGCCGCGGTACGGCCCGAGGACGCCGCCGACGCCAGCGGACTGCTCGCCACCGTGACCCAGCTCGGCCAGTTCGTCGGCGTGGCCGCCTTCGGCACACTTTTCCTCAACCGCGTTGAGGCATCAGGGGCTTCGGGGGCGTATTCCTCGGCAGACGCGCTCCTGGTGTGCGCTTATGCGCTGGCCGGAGCGGCGGCGCTGGGTGCCGTGTCCGGACTGGTACGCAGGCGTCGCTGACCGTATTGCTCCGGCCGTGGCAGAATCGGACGGCCGGAAGGGGGCTGCGTCCGACCGATGAAGACGGCCCGACGGGAGGGAGTACGCGATGCCCTTGAGCATCAACGAGGAGGCCGACCGCCCCCTCGGCGTGGCAGTGATATCCACCGAGTCCCCGACCCCTTCCGAAACCGTCCCGGGAGACGCCCCGCTTCTCCTCAACTGTCCGTCCTGCGGCTCCTCCCATGTCGCCCAGATGCTGGGTGACAACGGCGGGATCTCGTACGTGTGCACGGCCTGCGGCCACAGCTGGAGCTGATCGATGGGTGCACACAGGAGAAAGTGCGACTGGTGCGACAGCGGTACGCCCATCGTGCGCGACATGGAGCCGGTGAATCCCGACTACCAGTACTGGTGCGAGGAATGCGCGCGGGCGCTGATCATAAAGGGCGACCCGATCGAGACGTATCGGGAACTGGAGGGCGAGCCGATCTACGGGCGCCTTCTGGACGAGCACTGCACCCTCAAGCGGTTCTACTCGTTCGCCACAGCCTGACGCCGCAGTGCGCCAGGAAGGCGCAGCCCACCCCTACGTAGAGCGCCGACAGCAGCAACTGACCGCTGTCCTGGTGCAGTTCGGGCCTGCCGCGACCGTGCGGCACCCACCACAGGGCGTACGAGCAGAACGGCAGCGCCGCGAGGACGGCCGCGCGGCGCCGGCCCGACTCCCAGACCAGCAGGACCAGCGGCACGCACCACACCCAGTGGTGCGACCAGGAGACCGGGCTGACCAGGAGCGCCGTCGCCGCGCACGCCAGGACGGCCTGCGCCCGCCGTCCGCGCAGCGCCGCCGCCACCGCCACCGCGAGTCCGACCGCGCCCGTCACGGCGGCGGCAGCGGCCCACCACAGGCCCGGGTCGCCGGTGTGCAGGACCCTGGCCAGGGCGCCGCGCAGCGACTGGTTCGCGGTGTCCTCGGCGTGGCCGACCCGGCCCGCCGCGAAGATCATCCGGGTCCAGAAGCGGCGGGAGTCGAGCGGCAGGACGAGCGCCGTCAGCGCGGTCGCCCCGAGGAACGCGTACGCCGCCACGCGCGCGCGGCGCAGCCACGGCCGCCAGGAACCGCCCCGAACCGCCAGCGCGATCCCCGTACCCAGCAGGAACACGGCGAACAGCGCCGGTGTCAGCTTGACCGCCGCCGCGACGCCGATCCCCGCGCCCGCCCAGCGGTGTCCCGGCCGCCGGGTCAGATCCCACAGGACCAGCACGGCGAGCAGCAGATTGACCTGCCCGTAGCGCAGCGTCGTCCACACCGGTTCGCACCACACCGCACCCGCCGCCACCCACAAGGCGTGCTCCACGCGCGCGTGGCGGCCCACGAGCCGCAAGGAGAGATGCGCGAACGCGACAAGAAGAGCGAGGTTCGCGACGGTCGCCGCCGCCTTCATGGCCGCGACGTCCAGGAGCGTCAGCGGGGTGAACAGCAGAGCGGCGAACGGGGGGTAGGTGGTCGGCAGGCGGGCCTGTGTCGCTCGCAGCGCGTACAGGTCGCCGCCTGCCCGTACGGTCGCGCCCTCCGCCCGGTAGACCAGGAGGTCGATCATCGAGACGTGGGCCGCGCGTTGCGCGGCCCAGAAGGCCACGAAGGAGAGCAGGCAGGCGCCCAGGGCGAGGGGCACACGGCGGTGGGCGTGGGGCAGGACGAGCACGGTCACGTCACGCGACAGTAGTGGTCGTATCCCACACCTTTCCCTACAGACCGGGGCAGACAGGAAACGATTTGGTGATGCACCGGGGGGACCGTGTAATGTTGGCGTCGCCGCCGGGGAAACCGACAGGAACACCGGGCGGAACCCACAGCAAGGGGCTATAGCTCAGTTGGTAGAGCGCCTGCATGGCATGCAGGAGGTCAGGAGTTCAATTCTCCTTAGCTCCACAGTAATGAGAAGCGGGCCATCCGATCGGATGGCCCGCTTTCGTGTGTCCGCTCGTCCTGTGCGGTCCCTACCTGCGGGCCCGGCTGCGGCCCGGGGGCAGCGCCGGCGGCAGGACGGGACGGGGCGGGGTCGCCGCCGGGTCCTCCTCGATGCGCAGCGCCAGCGCGGGACAGCGACGCACCGCGCGCACCGCGTTCGCCTCCGAATAGCGCGGTACCGCCGCCTCCGCGACCGTGGGGAACCCGTCCGGACCGAGCTGGAGCAGCTCCGGCGCGATGTCCGCGCACAGGCCGTGGCCCTGGCACAGCGTCCAGTCGACGGCGAGGCGCTTGCCGCTCGGCGCCGCGCTCGCCGGGGCCTGCGTGTGCAGCGGCAGCACGCCGCGCACCGGCCGACCGCACCCGGCGCCCAGGACGTGCGCGGCCAGATCGTCCGTGAAGGCCGAGATCGACGACTCGATGAACGCCGCCGAACCGTCGGGGTGCTTGCATGCGCCGCGCCGCTTCACCGCGCGGGTGACCTCGCGCAGCGCCTCCAGGGCGGTGGGGCCGCCGCCGTTCAGGACGTCCTCCAGGCCGCGTGCCGCCGCCGGCAGCCCGAGGTAGCAGGGGCCGCACTGGCCCGCGCTCTCGGACGCCAGCCACTGCGCGACTTTCAGGGACTCGCCGAGCGGGCAGGTGTCGGGCCCGATCGGCAGGATCGCGCCCGCGCCCAGCGCGCCGCCGCACGCCTCCAGGGAGGCCCGGGAGACGATCGCGTCCTGCGCCCCGACCCCGTCGAGCCACTTGCCGTGATAGCCGCCCGTCAGGACGCCCTGGGGCAGCGGGGGAGCGCCCGCGAGCTGAAGGACGTAGCGCAGCGGGACGCCGGAGGGCACTTCGAGGACCATCGGCCGGGCGACCGCCCCGGAGAGCGTCAGCAGGATCGTGCCGGGCTCGTCGTGCAGTCCCGTGCGGCAGAAGCGCTCGGGGCCCGTACGGGCGGCGACGGCGAGCTGGGCGAACGTCTCCGCGTTGGACAGGAGCGTCGGGGCGCCGCCGACCCCGGAGTCGGAGGCGCGCACCTTGCGGCCGGGCGGCTTGGGCGGGCCGCCGTCCGCGGAGCGGATCAGCGCCGAGGACTCACCGGTCACCATCCGTACGGGATTGCGCTGCACGCGCGCGCGGAGCGGGGCGTTGCGGCGGTTCGTGAGGCCGCGCTCGGCGAGCGCCGCCTGCATCGAGGCCTCGGTGGAGTCGCGGGTCACGCCCACGATCAGGGTGCGGGCGCCGAGCGCCTCCGCGACCAGCAGGGCGCCGTCCAGGATGAGGTGCGGGGCCCGGTTGATCAGGACGGTGTCCTTGCGGCAGGCGGGCTCGTCCTCGCTGCCGTTGACGACGACCACGGGGCGCACACCGCGCCGGATCGCCGCCTCTGCGACCGCGCGCAGCTTCTTGGCGAAGGGGAAGCCCGCGCCGCCGCGGCCGCGCAGCGACACCGCCTGGGCCAGCCGGGCGAGCTGCTCGCCCGCCAGGGGTTCCAGCGGGCCGTGGACCTTCAGGTGCATGTCGAGGTCGAGGCGCTCCACGAGGTCGAACCCCGAAGTGAGCTGGGGAAGGCCGACGACGCGGACTTCGGGGACGTCGGGCAGCGCCGTGTTCACTACGCGCCTCCGTAGGGCGTGGTCCATGGCTCACCGGACGTGGGTGCCTGGAAGGGGCCGGGGAGCGGTTCGGTCGGGGGATCGCCTTCTTCGTAGGCGCCTTCATAAGTGCCTTCGTAGATGCTCTGGTAGGCGCTCTCGTAGGTGCCGGTGTTCGTGTTCTCTCCGTAGGTGGGCGGATACGCCGGCACGCCTCCATACGGGGTGTCGTACGGCGGGTCGTACGCCGAGGGGGGCGCCTCGGCGGGCGGCGGCGGGGACGGGGCCGGCCAGCGCTGGGTGGGCGCTGCCTCCATGGCCTCCATGGCCTCCATGGCGGAGGTCTGCGCCGGTACCACGTAATCCACGTAGGGCAGCGATTGCGTGGGGGCCTCCGCGCGGGGAGCGGCGGAGACCGCGCGGTAGGCGGCCGCGAAGCCGACTCCGGCCGGGGCCGGCGCGGGCCTGGCCCGCTCGTCCGCGGCCGGCCTGGCGGGCGTGGGCGGCTGGGTGGCGGGCAGCGGCTGCTCGGCCACGTCGCGGGGCGCGCGGGGGCCGCGGTCCAGGAACTCCAGGACGCGCGCCGCCACCTTGCGCTTGACCGACAGCGGCGCCGCCCGCAGCCCCATCGCGCCGGCGACGGCGAGCAGGCACAGGCAGTACAGGACGACCACGTACGTCTTCGGGGCGCGGCCCGCGTACAGGCCGTGTACGAGGGCCATGCACCAGGCCGGGTAGGCGAGCATGTGGGTCGCCCGCCAGCGAGCGGCGAGGCGGGCCGGGGAGGCCATCGAGCTGCGCAGCGCGCCGGTGACGCCGGTGGCCACCATCAGGAGGCCCGCGAGGACGCCCAGGCCGATCAGGCCGCTGCTGCCGGCGACGCCCGTCCCGAAGGGGATCAGCGCGCCGATGAGCGTCACGTGGGCGAGCGCCAGCTTCACGCTGACGTGCAGCAGCAGGAACCCGATCGAGCCGACGGCGGTGGCCCGGTGCACGGCCTGGGCGAGCAGCCGCTGCCGTGAGGTCAGGAACAGACGGTCGGACGCGACCAGGCCCCACACGACGGACGCCGTGAGGGAGACCAGCGACAGCACGCCCGTGGTGAAGTCGAGGGCCGCCCGGAAGGCGTCGCTCCCTGTGACCACGACCACGGGTATGAGGGCGAGTGCCGCCGCACTCAACACCCCCGTTGTTCTGCGGCGGCTACTTCTAGTGGTGCCTGAACTCCGCAGCGTGTTAAGGGAGTTCAGATGGTTCGACGTTCGAGGGTTCATGGGGGCGACTCCGAATGGTTCGGCACAGTGGACCCACAGCCCGCACTCTAGGTCGATGAATACCAGCCAGTACGAGGTTTGAGTTATCTCGCCGTTATCTAGACGCCGCCCGGTATTTGTGTTGCCCCGATAGCGGGCGGTACGCGGAGTAACCCTTGGCCCTCGGTGGGGCGGACGGAAGCCCGTCGCGGCCCGCCTGAGGGCTGCGGTACCCTGACGCCATGCGTGCCGTACGCCTTCTGCTTAGCGAGCCGCGCTGATCAGTCCCGACCCGCCCCTGAGCGTGTGGTCGGAATCGGCGCGGCGCCCCCTCCTGTGCGAGGGGCTTTTTCATTTCCTAAGCCGATGGGCTGCTGTGCAGAGACGATCGATGGAGCTTTGAGGATCATGAGCGAGACGAATTCCGCTGCCACGTCCGAGGCGGCGGTCGCGCCGCACCGCTACACGGCGGCCATGGCCGCCGACATCGAGGCACGCTGGCAGGACTTCTGGGACGAGAACGGCACCTACGAGGCGCCGAACCCGACGGGTGACCTGGCCGGGGCCACCCAGGAAGCCAGGGCGCTCGCCGCGCGGCCCAAGAAGTTCATCATGGACATGTTCCCGTACCCCTCGGGTGCGGGCCTGCACGTCGGCCACCCGCTGGGTTACATCGCCACGGACGTCTACGCCCGTTTCCAGCGCATGACCGGGCACAACGTGCTGCACACCCTGGGCTTCGACGCGTTCGGCCTGCCGGCCGAGCAGTACGCCGTGCAGACGGGCACCCACCCGCGCACGTCGACCGAGGCCAACATGGAGAACATGAAGGCGCAGCTGCGCGGCCTGGGTCTGGGCCACGACAAGCGCCGGTCGTTCGCCACGATCGACCCCGAGTACTACAAGTGGACGCAGTGGATCTTCCTCCAGATCTTCAACTCCTGGTACGACGAGGACCTGGACAAGGCCCGTCCGATCGCCGACCTGGTCAAGCAGTTCGAGACCGGTGAGCGTGCGGTTCCCGGCGGCGGTTCGTGGTCCGCGCTGAGCGAGGCCGAGCGCGCCGACATCCTGGGCGAGTACCGCCTGGCGTACGCCTCCGACGCGCCCGTGAACTGGGCACCGGGCCTGGGCACCGTCCTGGCCAACGAGGAGGTCACCGCCGACGGCCGCTCGGAGCGCGGCAACTTCCCCGTCTTCAAGGCGAAGCTGCGCCAGTGGAACATGCGCATCACGGCCTACGCGGACCGCCTGCTGGACGATCTGGACGGCCTGGACTGGCCCGAGGCGATCAAGCTGCAGCAGCGCAACTGGATCGGCCGCTCCGAAGGCGCCCGTATCGACTTCAAGGTCGGGGCCGAGGACGCCATCACCGTCTTCTCGACCCGCCAGGACACGCTGTTCGGCGCCACCTACATGGTGCTGGCCCCCGAGCACGACCTGGTCGAGAAGATCACGCCCGCCGCGTGGCCCGAGGGCACGCACGACGTGTGGACGGGCGGTCACGCGACGCCCGCCGAGGCCGTCGCCGCGTACCGCAAGCAGGCCGCGTCCAAGTCGGACGTCGAGCGCCAGGCCGAGGCCAAGGACAAGACCGGCGTCTTCACCGGCGCGTACGCCACCAATCCCGTCAGCGGCGAGAAGGTTCCCGTCTTCATCGCCGACTACGTGCTGATGGGCTACGGCACCGGCGCGATCATGGCCGTCCCGGCGCACGACGCCCGCGACTTCGCCTTCGCGCGCGCCTTCGAGCTGCCCATGCGGTGCGTGGTCGAGCCGTCGGACGACCGCGGCACCGACACCTCGACGTGGGACGACGCCTTCGTCGCGTACGAGGCGAAGCTGGTCAACTCCAGCGGTGACGAGGTCTCCCTGGACGGTCTGGGCGTCGCCGACGCCAAGGCCCGGATGACCGAGTGGCTGGAGCGCAAGGGCATCGGCCACGGCACGGTCAACTTCCGGCTGCGGGACTGGCTGTTCAGCCGCCAGCGCTACTGGGGCGAGCCCTTCCCGATCGTCTACGACGAGGACGGCATCGCGCACGCGCTGCCCGAGTCGATGCTGCCGCTGGAGCTGCCGGAGGTCGACGACTACACCCCGCGGACCTTCGACCCGGACGACGCCGACACCGAGCCGGAGACGCCGCTGTCGCGCAACGAGGACTGGGTGAACGTCACCCTGGACCTGGGCGACGGCCCGAAGAAGTACCGCCGCGAGACCAACACCATGCCCAACTGGGCCGGCTCCTGCTGGTACGAGCTGCGCTACCTGGACCCGCACAACAGCGAGAAGCTGGTCGACCCCGAGGTCGAGCAGTACTGGATGGGCCCCCGCGAGGGCATGCCCACCGGCGGTGTCGACCTGTATGTGGGCGGTGCCGAGCACGCGGTGCTGCACCTGTTGTACGCGCGCTTCTGGTCGAAGGTGCTGTTCGACCTGGGGCACGTCTCGTCGGCCGAGCCGTTCCACAAGCTGTTCAACCAGGGCATGATCCAGGCGTACGTCTACAGGGACGCGCGCGGCATCGCCGTACCGGCCGCCGAGGTGGAGGAGCGCGACGGAGCGTACTACTACCAGGGCGAGAAGGTCTCCCGGCTGCTGGGCAAGATGGGCAAGTCCCTGAAGAACGCCGTCACGCCGGACGAGATCTGCGACGAGTACGGCGCGGACACGCTGCGTCTGTACGAGATGGCGATGGGTCCGCTGGACGTGTCGCGGCCGTGGGACACGCGCGCGGTCGTCGGTCAGTTCCGGCTGCTGCAGCGACTGTGGCGCAACATCGTCGACGAGGCGACCGGTGAGGTCACCGTCGTGGACGCCGCCGACGCGGACATCGACCCGACCACGCTGCGCGCGCTGCACAAGGCGATCGACGGGGTGCGCGGCGACCTGGAGGGCATGCGGTTCAACACCGCCATCGCCAAGGTCACCGAGCTGAACAACCACCTGGTCAAGACGTACGCGGGCGGCGCGCTGCCGCGTTCCGTCGCCGAGCGCCTGGTGCTGCTGGTCGCGCCGCTGGCCCCGCACGTCGCCGAGGAGCTGTGGCGCAAGCTGGGCCACGCCGACTCGGTCGTCCACCAGGACTTCCCGGTCGCCGACCCGCAGTACGTCGTCGACGAGGCCGTGACCTGCGTCGTGCAGATCAAGGGCAAGGTGAAGGCCCGCCTGGAGGTCTCCCCGTCGATCTCGGACGAGGAGCTGGAGAAGGTGGCCCTGGCCGACGAGAAGGTCGTCGCGGCGCTGGACGGCGCCGGCATCCGCAAGGTGATCGTGCGGGCGCCGAAGCTGGTGAACATCGTGCCTGCGTAACGCACTCGGGGTTGTTCCCTACGGGCAGGTTGGGGGTTCCGATGGAACCCTCGGCCTGCCTGTTCCGTTTACGGTGGAGACGGCGGGAAGACCGGCACCCGACCGGCACCGACCGGTGGCGGACCGGCAGCGGGACGATGTGGAGGAGCACCATGGAAGTCGTGCTTGTGATCGTGGCGCTGCTCTTCGTCGCGTTCGTGGTGCTCGGGGCGTACGCGACGGTGAAGGCGGTCGGCGCCGCCAAGCGCGGGGTGGACCGCACGGTCGCGCAGGCCAGGCGCACGGTGGAGGACACCACGCTGCGGGCCAGGACCTTCCAGCCCGGGGCGGCGAGCGAGCTGGCCCAGCTGCGGCTGAGGCTGCGCACCTCCATGCGGGCCACCCAGGACGCCCTGCACGCGCGTGTGGCCGAGGACGCCTCGCTCCAGGAGTCCATCGGCCTCTTCGAGCGCCTGAGCGCCCACGGGCACGAGGTGGACGCCGAGCTCAAGCGACTGGAGAGCGAGCCCGACAAGGCCCAGGTGGCACGCGTGCTGCCCGAGCTGCGGGCGCGTACGGAACAGATCACGAGCTCCGCCGACGCCCTGCGGCACGCCGCCAGGGACCGGGCCACCCGGTTCGCCGACGACGACCTGGACTCGCTGAGCACGCAGATCGACCTGGAGGCCGGGGCGCTGCGGCACTGGACGACGGAGACCCCGCGGACCGGGCAGGCCGCTCAGGGCCCGGGGACTTCCCGGCAGGGCGCTCGCGACGCGCGGTCCGCGCAGGAGCCGTCCCGGTCCGCGCTCACCCCACCAGGTGTGCGGCCGGTGTATCCGTGGCAGAAGAAACCCCGTCCCGAGAGCACGACTTGAGCCTGGCCGACAGCCGCCGCTGACCGGCCGCCCGGAGGGGGCCGGGCTGCCGTCGAGGGGCCCCGGCGGGTAACCTCCGGTGCATGTCCCGCCATGTCGCGATCGTCACCGATTCAACGGCCTACCTGCCGCAGCGGACGATGGAGCGCCACAACATCACGGCGGTGCCGCTGACCGTGGTCCTGGGCGACCGGGCCCTCGAAGAGGGCACGGAGATCTCCGCACGCTCGGTCGCCGAGGCGCTGCGCAAGCGTCGCTCGGTCACCACGTCGAGACCGGCCCCCGAACTGTTCGCCGAGACCTACCGCAAGGTCGCCGAGTCCGGCGCCACCGGCATCGTCTCGCTCCATCTGTCGTCCGAGATCTCCGGAACGTACGACGCCGCGGTCCTCGCCGCGCGCGAGGCGCCGGTGCCGGTGCGCGTCGTGGACACCGGGATGGTGGCGATGGCCCTCGGCTTCTGCGCCCTGGCGGCCGTCGAGGTGGCCGACGCCGGGGGCACCGTCGACGAGGCGGTGGCGGCCGCGGAGAAGCGGGCCGCGGGCACCTCCGCGTTCTTCTACGTCGACACCCTGGACTACCTGCGGCGTGGCGGGCGGATCGGCGCCGCGCAGGCGCTGTTCGGCTCCGCGCTCGCGGTCAAGCCGCTGCTCCAGCTCGACGGCGGGCGCATCGAACTCCTGGAGAAGGTCCGTACGGCGTCCAAGGCGATCGCACGGCTCCAGGAGATCGTCGCCGAGCGTGCGGGCAGTGGGCAGGTGGACATCGCCGTCCACCACCTGGCCGCGCCGGAACGGGCCGAGACGCTGGCGGAGTGGCTGCGCGAGCGGGTACCCGGCCTTGTCGAGCTGCACGTCAGCGAGGTGGGGGCGGTGATCGGGGCGCACACCGGGCCGGGGTTGCTGGGAGCGGTGGTCTCGCCGCGGTCGTAGGTTTCGCGTCGGTCGCCGGTCTCGCCGGTCTCGCCTTGATCGTCGGGGGCGGGGACGGCGTAGTCGTGGGTGGGCGTGGTGGGGTTCGCCGGTTTTTCATCTGTGAGGGTGGCCGAGTTATCCACAACTGCCTGGTTCTCCCCGGGAATTGACCAAGATCCACTGAATCGTGGCGGGGTGCCTACCGTCTCGTGGCATGGCACTTCGATCACTGTCACGGACAGCACAGGCATCCAGCGGGCCGGGACGCGGCCCCGCATCCGACGGTCGCGCCCGGCACCGGCACGTGGTGCGGCGGCATGCGCGGCGCAGGCGCATCGCGGCGGAGCAGACCCGGTTGCGCGCGGAGGCGCTGTTCGCCCCGCCCGAGCGGTACGCCGTGCCGACGCCGGTACCTCGGGATCCGGGGCCGGAGAGTGGGGCGGCGCGGGATTCCGGGCTGCGGGAGCCTGTCGCGCGGGCGCCCGAGCACGCGCCTGATCCTGAGCCGCCGGTGCTTTCCTGGCGGGAGCGGGCCCTGCTCGCCGTGCGCGACCGGATGCCGCTGTGGGTGCAGACGCGGTGCGGGATCGAGCGGCGGGGCGCGACGGCGCTGGTCGTGGTGCTCGGTGTGCTGGCCCTCTTCGCGGTGCAGCACTTCTGGACCGGGCGTACGCAGCCGGTGCGGGCGCCCGAGGCCGTGCGTGCGGCGGCCCCGGAGGCCGTTGCGGCGGAGGGCGATCCCTCGGGGAGCGAGCAGGCACAGGGCGGGCCGGGGACGGGAGAGCCGTCCGCCGTGGCGTCGGCCGGTGTCAGTGCCGGGATCGTGGTGGACGTCAGCGGCAAGGTCAGGCGGCCCGGGGTCCACCGGCTGCCCGCGGGGGCACGGGTGGCGGACGCGCTGCGGGCGGCCGGGGAGTCCGGCCCGGCACCGACACCGCCGGGCTGAACCGGGCGCGGCTCCTGACGGACGGCGAGCAGGTGCTGGTGGGCGCTCCGGCGAGTGCCGCCGCCGCGCCGCCGGGTGGCCCGCCGGGATCGGCGTCGGCGGGATCGGCGGGGTCCGCCGGGCCGATCGGTCTCAACACGGCGAGCTTGGAGCAGCTCGACACCCTGCCGGGCGTGGGCCCGGTGCTGGCCCAGCACATCATCGACTACCGCACCGAGCACGGCGGTTTCCGTTCGGTCGACGAACTGCGCGAGGTCAACGGCATCGGGGACCGCCGCTTCGAGGATCTCCAGAATCTCGTACGGCCATGACGCGTACGGCCGCGCAGGGGCGGCGAGTCGAGCGGTCACGCGGAGAGGCGCGGCGCGCGGCAGGTCGCCTCGGGGACGCGGATCCGCGCCAAGAGGGGCCGCCGGACCTGCGGTTGGTGCCGCCCGCGCTGGCGGCGTGGGCGACGGCGGCTCTCGCCCTGACAGCGCCGGCCGGTTGGACGGCGGGGGTGGCGGCGGTGTGCCTGGTCGTGGGCGCCGGGCTGCTGGTGGCGGAGTACGCGCGCGGGCGCGCCGAGCGGGGAGGGAGACGGGGCGGACAGACGCGGAGAGCCCGCACCCGTCGACCTCCGACCGGGTGCCCGAGGGGACGGCCGCTGCGGCGACCGGCCGGGCCAGGGGTCTGCCGTGGCGGCGGTCGTCCGTGGCCGCCCTGCTCCTGTGCGTCGCGGCGGCGGCCGTCTCTTCGGGCTTGCACGCCGCCGATCTGCACCGGGGGCCCGTGCCCGGTCTCGCCGCTCAATACGCCCGGGTGGGAGCCGAGTTGGAGGTCACTTCCGACCCGAGGCTCACGCGGCCGAGGATCAGAGGTGACCACGCGGCGCCGACCTCGGTGCTCATCGAGGCGGACGTGGTGCGGGTGACGGGGCCGGACGGAGCGGAGTCGCGGACGCGGACGCCTGTGCTGGTGCTCGTCGATGCGGCGGACAGGGCCGACGAGGCCGACCGGAGGTCCGGGGCTGATGCGACTGACGCGGCTCAAGGGGTCGGCGGGGCTGATGCGACTGACACGGCTCAAGGGGTCGGCGGGGCTGATGCGGCTGACGCGGCTCAAGGGGTCGGCGGGGCTGATGCGACTGACGCGGCTCAACGGGTCGGCGAGGCTGATGCGGCGGGAGGCAGTGGAGTCAGTGGAGGCACTGGAGCCACTGGAGGCCTTGGAGCCAGTGGAGCCACTGGAGGCCCGGGAGGCAGTGGAGCGACTTGGGTCGGTGGAGTCACTGGCGAGCCAGGGCCGGCCGATCGGGCTGGCTCGCCCGGCGCTTCCTCCCTCGTCTCCTCCTCCGCTTCCTCCCCCGCCTCCTCTTGGTTGTCCCTGTTGCCGAGCACCCGGTTGTGGGTCCGTGGCGGGCTCGCGCCCCCGCTGAGGGACGGTGAGAAGATCGCCGCGGTGCTGCGCGTCGGGCAGGACGAGCGGCCGCGCGTCATCGGTGCGCCGAGCGGGCCGCAGCGCCTGGCCGGGACCCTGCGCGCGGGGCTGAGGGAGGCGACGGACGGGTTGCCGGCGGACGCGCGGGCCCTGCTGCCCGGCCTCGTGGTCGGCGACACGGCCCGGGTCACACCCGAGCTGCACGCGGCCTTTCAGGCGACGGATCTGCTCCACCTCATGGCTGTCAGCGGTGCCAACTTCACGATTCTGCTGGCCCTGTTGATCGGCCCACCCGGCACAGCGCACCTCGTCGAGCGGCGTGGTATCGCGCCCCGCGTCGGCCTGTCGCTCAGAACGACGGCGCTCCTGGGCGGGGTGCTCACCCTCGGCTTCGTCGTGGTCTGCCGACCCGAACCGAGCGTGCTGCGCGCGGCGTCGTGCGGGCTGATCGCGCTCCTCGCCGTCGCCACCGGGCGCCGCAGATCCCTGATCCCGGCGCTCGCCACGGCCGTGCTGCTGCTCGTCGTGTACGACCCTTGGCTGGCGCGGAGTTACGGATTCCTGCTGTCGGTGCTCGCCACCGGGGCGCTGTTGACGCTGGCTCCTCGGTGGAGCGCGGCGCTGCGGGGGCGCGGTGTTCCGGCGCGGCTCGCCGAGGCGCTCGGGGCCGCCGCTGCCGCCCAGGCCGTGTGCGCGCCGGTGGTCGCCGTGCTCGCGGCGCGGGTGAGCCTGGTGGCGGTGCCGTGCAATCTGCTCGCGGAGTTCGCCGTGGCTCCGGCGACGGTGCTCGGGTTCGCCGCGCTCGCGGCGGCGCCGGTGGCGATGCCGGTGGCCGAGTTCCTGGCCTGGTGCGCGGGCTGGCCCGCGGGCTGGATCGTGGACATCGCCCGCACCGGGGCCGCGCTGCCGGGCAGCGGGGTGGACTGGCCGGGCGGCTGGCGCGGAGGCGCGCTGCTCGCACTCGGTACGGCCGTGCTCGTCGTCGTAGGGCGCAGAGTGCTCAAGTCGCCCTGGATCAGCGGGATATGTGTGCTCGTGCTGATCCTGGTGCTCGTGCAGCCGGCGCCGCTCGCCCGGATCGTCACCGGATGGCCGCCGCCGGGGTGGCGCATGGTCATGTGCGATGTGGGGCAGGGCGACGCGCTCGTCCTCGCGGCGGGCGCGGGGGCGGGGGTGGTGGTGGACGCGGGGCCCGACCCGCTGCTCGTCGACCGGTGTCTGCGGTCGCTGGGCATCACCACCGTTCCGCTCGTGGTGCTCACGCACTTCCACGCGGACCATGTGGCGGGGCTGGCGGGAGTGCTGCGGGGGCGTTCGGTCGGGGCGATCGAGACGACGGGGTTCGCGCGGCCGGCGGACCAGGCGGCGTCCGTGCGGGCCCTCGCGGCGGCGCGCGGCATCCCGGTGACCAGGGCGGTGGCGGGGAGCGGCGCCGGGCGGGACCGCTCGACTGGCAGGTGCTGTGGCCGGCGGCCCGCCCGGGACCGGCGCCCGACAGCCCGAACGACGAGAGCGTCACGCTGCTGGTGCGCACCGCGGGCCTGACGCTGCTCCTCCTCGGCGACCTCGAACCGGCAGCGCAGCGCGCCCTGCTGAGATCCGGCGCGGGGGCCGGGCTGCCGCCGGTGGACGTGCTCAAGGTCGCCCACCACGGTTCGGCGTACCAGGACCCGGAGCTGCTGCGCCGGGCCGCGCCCCGGCTCGCGCTCATCAGTTGTGGCGCCGACAACCCCTACGGCCACCCCGCCCCGCGCACGGTCGCGGCACTGCGGGACCGGGGCGCGGCGGTACTGCGGACCGACCGGGACGGAGCGGTCGCTGTCGTGAGTGAGGGAGAACGAAAGGGGCGAGCGGGCGGGGCGGAAGGGGCGGACGGGCCAGGGGGAGCCGGCAGGAGAGGGGAAGGGGGCGGCTCAGGCGGATCGGATGGATCGGATGGATCGTTCGGATCGGTCAGATCAGGTGGATCAGGTGGATCAGGCGGATCGGACGGATCGGGCGGATCTGGCGAGCCAGGCGGGGCCGACCTGGAGGTGGCGCATTTGAGTCCCTGAAACACGCCCCGGTCGGGACCACGAGGAGCCGCAGAGGGTCGTGAAGACCGACGGAGACCGACGGAAACCGACAGAGAGCCACGGAGAGCCACGGAGAGCCACGGATGGCCACGGGGAGTGACGGGAAGCCGGGAGGACCCGCCGTGAGGGTGCGACGCGCCCCGGAAGGCGCGGTGCGAGCGCTGCGTGTCATGCCCTGCGCGCCGTGCATGACAAGGGATCGGTGCGGGTGGCAAGAAGATGGGCGGACGGTGGCGGTGCCGTTGCTACCCGTGAGTAGAAATGCCGCTGAGCTGGGCAAACGCCAACCGGAAGGGGTAATTCGGAGCAGTCGTGGGCAGCAGTGCACCTTCCTCGGCATTCTTGCGATGTGACCTCGTGTTGCCTCGAAAGCCGCAACGGTGATCGAATACTTCTTCGTTGAAGAAGTAACGGACGTTGTCAAGACGCACCTGGGGTGGGTAGTTCATGTTCGGCCGCTGGCTGGGAAACCGTACGAACCGGGCTCAACGGACAAGTCCACTGGCGGCGTTGACGGTGCCGCCCAGCGCGGGGGTGCTCAGCTGTCGCGTTCTGGACCCCGTCAATGAGCCGGTCCGCGGAGCCGAGTTCGCGGTGAGCGATGTGATGGGGCGCAAGGTGGTCGGTGGCGGCACCGATCCGTTCGGCTCCTTCATGGCGGCCGTGCCCGCCGGTGACTACCGGCTCGCCGTCTCCGCCGAGGGGTACGCGCCCTATCGCGTCAGCACCACCGTCACGGAGAGCGGGCACGCCTCGCTCGGCGACGTGACGCTCCAGGTCACCCCGCCGCCGCAGCTGCCCAGGCCCGGCGACTGGGAGATCGAGCCGATGCACTCGTCGATCGCGTTCACGGCCCGGCACATCGGGCTGGCCCGGATCCACGGCCGGTTCAACACGTTCGCCGGGGCGCTGCGTGTCGCCGAGCGCATCGAGCAGTCCGCGATGCACGTCGTCATCGACGCCTCGTCCATCGACACGAACGTGAAGATGCGCGACGACCACCTCAGGTCCGCTGACTTCCTCGACGTCGACCGCTTCCCGACGCTGGAGTTCTACAGCGAGCGGTTCGTGCACAAGGGCGGCAACCGCTGGGCGGTCACCGGCGCGCTCACGCTGCACGGTGTGACCCGCACGGTCACGCTCGACGCGGAGTACCTGGGCCTGGGCAACGGCATGGAGGGGGAGACCCGTGCCGCCTGCCGCGCCACCGTCGAACTGCACCGCGACGACTTCACCGTCAGCTGGCAGACGATGCTGGCCAAGGGCATCGCCGTCGTCGGCTCCAGTGTCAAGATCGAGCTGGACGTACAGGTCGTGCCCAAGGGCTGACCGCCTCGGGCCCGTCGCCCCGAGGGCCCGTCGCTCCGAGGGCCCGTCGCCCCGAGGCCCCACGCCTCTTGGGCCCCTCGCCCCGCGCCCCTCGGGTCCCTCGCGACCCGAGGGCCGACCGCCGACCGCCACCTGCCTGTCTGTCTGCCTGTCGACCTGTCTGTCTGCCGACCTGTCTGCCTGTCCCTCCGCCCCGGTGCGGGGCAGTCGCCGTCATGTCCGAAAATGGTTTCGTGAGCGATGAGAGACACGTACTGGTGCTGCCGGACCGCGACGCGGCGGACGAGGCCGCTGAGGCGCTGAAGGAGCGTTTCGCGGTCGCCGAGGAGCCGCAGCTCGTACGGGACGCCCTGGCCGGTGAGGACGATGCCGAGGACGCGCAGTGGCTGCTCGTCGTCGAGGACCCGGCGGGGCGGCTCGACCCGGACGAGCTGGACGCGTTCGCCGGCGAGTGGGACGGCTGGCGCGAGGAGCAGTAGGCCCGGCGCCCGGCGTACCGGGAGCACCCGGCGGGCGGGCCGGGCTGTCAGTGCCGCGTGGGATGCTTGACCGCGATGGCCAGGAACCCTGCAAACGACGATCCGCTCGCCCCCGTCACCGTCGCGGTGGGCCAGGAGGATCTGCTGCTCGACCGCGCGGTGCAGCAGGTGGTGGCGGCCGCGCGGGCCGCCGACGCGGACACGGACGTGCGCGACCTCACGCCGGACCAGGTACAGCCCGGCACGCTCGCCGAGCTGACGAGTCCGTCGCTGTTCGCCGAGCGCAAGGTCGTCGTCGTGCGCAACGCACAGGACCTCTCGGCCGACACCATCAAGGACGTGAAGGCGTACTTCGGCTCGCCGGTCGAGGAGATCACGCTGGTGCTGCTGCACGCCGGCGGCGCCAAGGGCAAGGGGCTGCTCGACGCCGCCCGCAAGGCCGGGGCGCGTGAGGTCGCCTGCCCCAAGATGACCAAGCCGGCGGACCGCCTTGCGTTCGTGCGCGGCGAGTTCCGGGCGCTCGGGCGCTCCGCCACGCCCGAGGCGTGCCAGTCGCTGGTCGACGCGATCGGCAGCGATCTGCGCGAGCTGGCCTCCGCCGCCGCCCAGCTCGTCGCCGACATCGAGGGGACGATCGACGAGGCCGTCGTCGGGCGCTACTACACGGGACGCGCCGAGGCCTCCAGCTTCACCGTGGCCGACCGGGCCGTGGAGGGCCGGGCCGCGGAGGCGCTCGAAGCGCTGCGGTGGTCGCTGTCGACGGGGGTCGCACCGGTTCTGATCACCAGTGCGCTGGCCCAGGGCGTGCGGGCCATCGGGAAGCTGTCGTCCGCGCGGGGCGGGCGCCCCGCGGATCTGGCGCGGGAGCTCGGGATGCCGCCGTGGAAGATCGACCGGGTGCGCCAGCAGATGCGGGGGTGGACTCCGGACGGGGTCGCCATCGCGTTGCAGGCCGTCGCCGAGGCCGACGCCGGAGTCAAGGGCGGCGGAGGCGACCCCGGGTACGCGCTGGAGAAGGCCGTGGTCACCGTCGCGCGGGCGGCGCGGGCCCGGGGCCGCTGACAAGCCGGACCGCACGCCGAAGCCCCGCCCTGAAGAGGGCGGGGCTTCGGTTCACGCATGAGGTGAGCCGCACCCGCGTGGCGAACGCAGGCCGCGTGCGGCTCGGGGGCCGGTCGGGGGCGGATGAGAGAGGGCCCGCCCGGGTCCTTCCGGCGTTCAGATCAGGTGTTCGGGGACATGCCCCGAACGACAGGTTCAGGCCTTGATGGACGCGACCTGCGAAGCAAGCGCCGACTTCTTGTTGGCGGCCTGGTTCTTGTGGATGACGCCCTTCGAGGCGGCCTTGTCGAGCTTGCGCGCAGCCTCGCGCGCGGCGACGGTGGCCTTCTCGACGTCACCCGCGGCAGCGGCCTCGCGGGCCTTGCGGATCGCGGTCTTCAGGGAGGACTTGACGGCCTTGTTGCGCAGCCGAGCCTTCTCGTTGGTCTTGATCCGCTTGATCTGGGACTTGATGTTCGCCACGAAATGAGCCTTTTCAGGTTCAGGCACAGGCCCGATGAAGGACCCGTACCGATGATTTTTACCGAGTGTGCCTCGCGCTGAGAGGGCATGAGACACAGCTGCCCACGGTACCAGCCGTCCTCCCACCGGCCCAAACCTGGCGCAGTCCCGCGGCCGTGGGACCATGGAAGCTACGTATCGATCCGACCCGAGGCATAAGGCGCCTCAAGAGACAGGACCCTGCGTGCCCGCGACCCCTAAGAATGTGCCCGAGCCGAGCCGTACCGACCCGGCTCTGATCCGCAATTTCTGCATCATCGCGCACATCGACCACGGCAAGTCCACCCTCGCCGACCGCATGCTCCAGCTGACGGGTGTGGTCGAGCAGCGGCAGATGCGTGCTCAGTACCTCGACCGGATGGACATCGAGCGCGAGCGCGGCATCACGATCAAGTCCCAGGCGGTGCGGCTGCCCTGGGCCCCGACGGAAGGGGCCGACCAGGGCAGGACGCACATCCTGAACATGATCGACACCCCGGGCCACGTGGACTTCACGTACGAGGTCTCGCGCTCCCTCGCCGCGTGCGAGGGCACGGTTCTGCTCGTCGACGCCGCCCAGGGGATCGAGGCCCAGACCCTCGCCAACCTCTACCTGGCGATGGAGAACGACCTCAAGATCATCCCGGTGCTCAACAAGATCGACCTGCCGGCGGCCCAGCCCGAGAAGTTCTCCGAGGAGCTGGCCAACCTCATCGGCTGCCAGCCCGAGGACGTGCTGCGGGTCTCCGCGAAGACCGGCGTCGGTGTCGACGCGCTGCTCGACAAGGTCGTCGCCGAGATCCCCGCGCCGGTCGGCGTCGCCGACGCCCCCGCCCGCGCGATGATCTTCGACTCGGTCTACGACTCGTACCGGGGCGTCGTCACGTACGTGCGTGTCATCGACGGCCAGCTCAACAAGCGTGAGCGGATCCGGATGATGTCCACGGGCGCCACGCACGAGCTCCTGGAGATCGGGACGAACTCGCCGGAGATGCTCGCGGCCGACGGCCTCGGTGTCGGCGAGGTGGGTTACCTGATCACCGGCGTGAAGGACGTCCGTCAGTCCAAGGTCGGTGACACGATCACCTCCCTGCACAACGGCGCGACGGAGGCCCTCGGCGGCTACAAGGACCCGAAGCCGATGGTCTTCTCGGGTCTGTATCCGCTGGACGGCTCGGACTACCCCGAGCTGCGCGACGCCCTCGACAAGCTCCAGCTCAACGACGCCGCGCTCGTGTACGAGCCGGAGACCTCGGCCGCGCTCGGCTTCGGCTTCCGTGTCGGCTTCCTCGGCCTGCTGCACCTCGACGTGATCCGCGAGCGCCTGGAGCGCGAGTTCGGGCTCGACCTGATCGCCACCGCGCCGAACGTGGTCTACCGCGTCGACATGGAGGACGGCTCCGAGCACGTCGTCACGAACCCGAGCGAGTTCCCCGAGGGGAAGATCGACAAGGTCTATGAGCCGGTCGTGCGCGCCACCATCCTCGCGCCGTCCGAGTTCATCGGGTCGATCATGGAGCTGTGCCAGACCCGGCGCGGTGTGCTGCTCGGCATGGACTACCTGTCGGAGGACCGGGTCGAGATCCGGTACACGCTGCCGCTCGCGGAGATCGTCTTCGACTTCTTCGACCAGCTGAAGTCCAAGACCCGCGGCTACGCCTCCCTCGACTACGAGCCCACCGGCGAGCAGACCGCCAACCTGGTCAAGGTCGACATCCTGCTGCACGGCGACAAGGTCGACGCGTTCTCGGCGATCACGCACCGGGACGCGGCCTACTCCTACGGCGTCCGGCTCGTCGCCAAGCTGCGCGAGCTCATCCCGCGGCAGGCGTTCGAGGTGCCGATCCAGGCCGCGATCGGCTCCCGGGTCATCGCCCGCGAGACCATCCGCGCCATCCGCAAGGACGTGCTCGCCAAGTGCTACGGCGGTGACATCTCCCGTAAGCGCAAGCTGCTCGAGAAGCAGAAGGAGGGCAAGAAGCGCATGAAGATGGTCGGCTCCGTCGAGGTGCCGCAGGAAGCCTTCATCGCGGTCCTGTCCAGCGACGACTCCGGCAGCGCCAAGGGCAAGAAGTAGCCCGGAAGCCGTTGTGCGGCGTTCCGTCGAAGGCGCCTGTCCGTGACCCGGACAGGCGCCTTCGGCGTTTTCCGTACCGGCGGTGGGGCCGACGCACACAGGCGTGGTGGCCCCACCGCTTTTGTGTGAACCCTGTGTGGGCAGGGGGCCACGGGGGGCGGCGCGGCGGAAGTTGAGGGCCGGAGCCTCTTACGCGGCGGGCGAGTGACCCTTACCCTGATCACTGCTCCATAGTTACTCGCCAGTTAAACAAGCCAGCCGCACCGCCGCGGGCCCGGAGGACGTCGTGAGCGACACACAGACCCTGATCGAGAACCGTCCGCCCTCCGTGGCGTCTCTCTTCCTGGAGCGCGTGGCGGCCACACCGGATGCCGAGGCATACCGCTACCCGGTGCCCGCGAGCAGCGGCCCCGACGAGTGGAAGTCGCTCAGCTGGGCGCAGGCCGCGCAGCGCGTCTACGCCATCGCCGCCGGTCTCGTCGAGCTCGGGGTGCAGCCTGAGGAGCGGATCGCGCTCGCCGCCTCGACGCGGGTCGAGTGGATCCTCGCCGACCTCGGCATCATGTGCGCGGGCGCGGCGACCACGACGATCTACCCGCAGACCAACGCCGAGGAGTCGGCGTTCATCCTGGCCGACTCCGGGTCGAAGGTGCTGGTCGCCGAGGACGCCGCGCAGCTCGCCAAGGCACGCGCCCAGCGCGCCGAGCTGCCCGAGCTCGCGCACGTCGTGGTGATCGACGCGACCGGGGTCGAGCCGGACGCCGCCGACCCCGACGGATGGCTGCTCACCCTGGAGGACCTGGAGGCGCGCGGCGCCGCCTACCTGGAGAAGAACCCCGAGGTCGTCAAGGAGCGGGTCGGGGCGATCCAGAAGGACCAGCTCGCCACGCTCATCTACACCTCGGGCACGACCGGGCGCCCCAAGGGCGTCCGGCTCCCGCACGACAACTGGTCGTACATGGCCAAGGCGATCGCGGCGACCGGGCTCGTGGGCCCCGACGACGTGCAGTACCTGTGGCTGCCGCTCGCGCACGTCTTCGGCAAGGTACTCACCAGCGGTCAGATCGAGGTCGGGCACGTCACCGCGGTCGACGGACGCGTCGACAAGATCATCGAGAACCTGCCCGTCGTGCAGCCGACGTACATGGCCGCCGTGCCGCGCATCTTCGAGAAGGTCTACAACGGCGTCGCCGCGAAGGCGCGCGCCGGGGGCAACGCCAAGTACAAGATCTTCCAGTGGGCGGCCGGCGTCGCGCGCGAGTACGCGAAGGTCAGCCAGGACAACTTCCGCAGGACCGGGGTGAGTTCGGTGCCCTTCGGACTCGCGTCCAAGCACAAGGTCGCCGACGCCCTCGTCTACAGCAAGCTGCGGGAGGCGTTCGGCGGACGGCTGCGGGCCTGCGTCTCCGGATCCGCCGCGCTCGCGCCCGAGATCGGCTACTTCTTCGCAGGCGCGGGAGTCCACATCCTTGAGGGGTACGGCCTGACCGAGTCGTCGGCCGCGTCCTTCGTCAACCCCGGCGAGGCGTACCGGACCGGCACGGTCGGCAAGCCGCTGCCCGGCACGGACGTACGGATCGCGGACGACGGCGAGATCCTGCTGCGCGGGCCCGGCATCATGGCCGGCTACCACGGGCTGCCGGAGAAGACCGCCGAGGTCCTGGAGTCCGACGGCTGGTTCCACACCGGTGACATCGGCGAGCTGTCCGTCGACGGCTACCTGCGGATCACCGACCGGAAGAAGGACCTCATCAAGACGTCGGGCGGCAAGTACATCGCGCCCGCCGAGGTCGAGGGCCAGTTCAAGGCCGTGTGCCCGTACGTCTCCAACATCCTGGTGCACGGCGCCGACCGGAACTTCTGCACCGCCCTCATCGCGCTCGACGAGCCGTCGATCCTGGAGTGGGCCAAGGAGAACGGACTCGGCGGGAAGTCCTACGCCGAGGTCGTGGCCGCGCCCGCCACGGTGCAGCTCGTCGAGGGCTACGTACAGGAGCTGAACCAGGGGCTTCAGCGCTGGCAGACCATCAAGAAGTTCAAGCTGCTGCCGCGCGATCTCGACATCGAGCACGGCGAGCTGACGCCCAGCCTGAAGCTGAAGCGGCCGGTCGTCGAGCGCGAGTACAAGGGCCTGCTCGACGAGATGTACGCGGGCAGCCGCGAGGGCTAGCGCGCGGCGGCGCCCCGGTCAGGGGCGCCGCATCGTGCGCAGCGTTTCCTCCATCCGGGCGATGTGCGTGCGCAGCTGGTTCACGTCCGGGTCCGTGTGGGCGGCCAGGCTGTGCTCGATGGCGTCCATGCGTGCGGCCAGGCTCTCGAACTGCTGCTGTTCGCGGGCCAGCAGCCGCTCCAGCTGCCGGTTCTTGCGGTGCAGGTCGAGGAAGACGGTGACCTTGGCGCGCAGCACCCACGGGTCGAACGGCTTGGTCAGGTAGTCGGCGGCGCCGGTCGCGTAGCCCCGGAAGGCGTAGCCGGCGTCCGCGTCCGTCCCCGTCAGGAAGATGATCGGGACGTCCTTCGTCTGGTCCAGGCGCTTGATGTTGGTCGCCGTCTCGAAGCCGTCCATGCCCGGCATCCTGATGTCCAGGAGGACGACGGCGAAGCGGCGGCGCAGCAGCGCCTTCATGGCCTCCTCGCCCGAACGAGCCCGCACGAGGGGCTCGTTGAGCGATCCGAGGACGGCTTCCAGGGCTACCAGGTTGTCCTCCATGTCGTCGACCAGCAGGATGCTGGCCCGATCGGGAGAACCGGTCTCTGCGGTGGTGGTCATGGTGACGCTGCCTCACTCGATCGTCGGCGGGGCGACGGTTTCCCCTTCGCTCTCGGATGTCCCCGGCTCAGCGGGTTCGCCGGCGGGTCGGTCAGCGGCCTCGGGGGCCAGCAGGTCGCAGACGACGGTCAGCAGTTGGTCCACGTCCACCGGCTTCGGGACGTAGTCGTTGGCGCCCTTGGCGATCGACTTCTCGCGGTCGCCGGGCATCGCCTTGGCGGTGAGCGCCACGATGGGCAGCCCGGCCCAGCGCGGGGTCCTGCGGATGACCGAGATGGTCTCGTAGCCGTCCATCTCCGGCATCATGATGTCCATCAGGACCAGCTCGATGTCCGGGTTGCGGTCGAGCGTCTCGATGCCCTCGCGGCCGTTCTCCGCGTACAGGACGGGCATGCCGACCCGGCCGAGCACATGGGTGAGGGCGAAGACGTTGCGGATGTCGTCGTCGACGATGAGGACGCGGCGGCCCGGAAGGATCTGTCCCGCCTGACCCTTGCGCCACTGCTCCAGCTTCGTCGGCGTCGGCCAGTTGTCCTCCTGCTCGTGGATCGTGTACGTGTCCGCGCTCTGGCCCTGCTGGGCCGGTACGAGCGGCGCCTGGTCCGGGGCGGGCAGTTCGAGCGGGGAGTCGGCCGCCGGGTCGTGGCCCGGATAGACCACGGGGACGTACAGGGTGAACGTGGAGCCCTCGCCGGGCTCGCTCTCGGCGATGATCCGCCCGCCCAGCAGGCCGGCGATCTCGCGGCTGATGGACAGGCCGAGGCCCGTGCCGCCGTACTTGCGGTTGGTGGTGCCGTCGGCCTGCTGGAACGCCTCGAAGATGACGGGGAGTTTGTCGCGGGCGATGCCGATGCCGGTGTCCGAGACGGCGAAGGCGAGCAGGTCGTCGGTCTCGCGCACGAGCGTGTGCTCCGGATCCTTGATCCGCTTGACGCGCAGCTCGACCTTGCCGTTCGCGGTGAACTTGATCGCGTTCGACAGCAGGTTGCGCAGGATCTGCTGGAGGCGCTGCTCGTCGGAGAACACCTCGCGCGGCACGTCCTCGCCGACCGACACCTCGAAGGCGAGGCCCCGGTCGAGGGTGATGGGCCGGAACGTCGCGTGGACGTAGTCGAGGAGCTTGATGAGGGGGAGCTTCTTGGGCCGTACGTCCATCCGCCCGGCCTCGATCTTCGACAGGTCGAGGATGTCGTTGATGAGCTGGAGCAGGTCCGAGCCCGAGCGGTGGATCGTCGTCGCGAACTGGACCTCCTGGTCGTTCAGATGCCCGTCCGGGTTGTCGGAGAGGAGACGGGCCAGGATGAGCAGGGAGTTCAGCGGCGTGCGCAGCTCGTGCGACATGTTCGCCAGGAACTCCGACTTGTACTGGGACGACGTCGCCAAAAGGGCTGCCTTCTCCTCCAGTTCGGCGTTCGAGCGCTGCAACTCGGCCTGCTGGCGCTGGAGTTCGTCCGACCTCTCCTGGAGCTGCGTCGCGAGGCGCTGGGACTCGCCGAGCAGGGACTCCGTACGGGAGTTGGCGATGATCGTGTTGATCGCGACGCCGATGGTGTTCACGAACTGGTCGAAGAAGGCCAGGTGGACGTCGGAGAAGCGGGAGAACGAGGCCAGCTCGATGACGCCGAGGAGCTTGTCCTCGAAGAGGATCGGGATGATGACGACCGAGGCGGGCGCGGCCTCACCGAGACCGCTGTTGATCTTGATGTAGTCCGGCGGCGCCTCCTCCACGAGGATGCGCTTCTTCTCCAGCGCCGCCTGCCGTACGAGCCCGTGGACCGGCATGCCGCCCGTGTCGACGACCAGGGCCGCCGCCGAGCCGTACCCCGCGATGTAGGCGAGGCCCTTGGTGGGGATGGCCGAGCGGATCGGGGTGTCGTCCTCGTCCGGTTCGGCGAGGAAGAAGGCGCCGTACTGCGCGTTCACCAGCGGGGTCAGCTCGCGCAGGATCAGGTCGGCGACCTCCATCAGGTCGCGGTGGCCCTGCATCAGCGCCGCCAGGCGGGCCAGGTTCGACTCCAGCCAGTCCTTCGCGCGGGTCGTCTCGCGGAGGTTGGCCACCATCAGGTTGATGTTGTCCTTCAGCTCGGCGACCTCGCCCTGGGTCTCCACCGTGATGGAGCGGGACATGTCGCCGGAGGTCACCGCGGAGGCGACCTCGGCGATGGCGCGGACCTGCGTGGTCAGGTTCGACGCCAGTTCGTTCACGTTCGTCGTCAGGCGCTTCCAGGTGCCGTACACGCCCTCGACCCGGGCCTGGCCGCCGAGTTGGCCCTCGGAGCCCACCTCGCGGGCCACGCGGGTGACCTCGGAGGAGAAGGACGAGAGCGTGTCGACCATCGTGTTGATGGTCGTCTTGAGTTCGAGGATCTCACCGCGCGCGTCGACGTCGATCTTCTTGGAGAGGTCGCCCTGGGCCACGGCCGTCGCGACCTGCGCGATGTTGCGGACCTGCGACGTGAGGTTGTCCGCCATGTAGTTGACGTTGTCGGTGAGGTCCTTCCAGACACCCGAGACGCCGTGCACGGTCGCGCGGCCACCGAGCCGGCCGTCGGTGCCGACCTCGCGGGCCACACGGGTCACCTCGTCGGCGAAGCCCCGCAGCTGCTCCACCATCGTGTTGACGGTGTCCTTCAGTTCGAGGATCTCGCCGCGGGCGTCGACCGAGATCTTCTTCGACAGGTCGCCCTGCGCCACCGCCGTGGTGACCTGGGCGATGTTGCGGACCTGCGAGGTCAGGTTCGACGCCATGAAGTTGACGTTCGCGGTGAGGTCGTTCCACACACCGGCGACGCCGCGGACCTGGGCCTGACCGCCCAGGTTCCCTTCCGTGCCCACCTCGCGGGCCACGCGGGTGACCTCGTCGGCGAAGGCGGAGAGCTGGTCGACCATCGTGTTGATCGTCGACTTCAGTTCGAGGATCTCGCCCTTCGCCTCGACGGTGATCTTCTTGCCGAGGTCGCCCGAGGCCACCGCCGTCGACACGAGCGCGATGTTGCGGACCTGCGACGTGAGGTTGTCCGCCATGAAGTTGACGTTGTCGGTGAGGTCCTTCCAGACGCCGGAGACGCCGCGGACCTGGGCGCGGCCGCCGAGTTGGCCCTCGGTGCCGACCTCGCGGGCGACGCGGGTGACCTCGTCGGCGAAGGCGGAGAGCTGGTCGACCATCGTGTTGATCGTCGACTTCAGTTCGAGGATCTCGCCCTGCGCGTCGACGGTGATCTTCTGGCTCAGGTCGCCGTTGGCCACGGCCGTGGTGACCTGGGCGATGTTGCGGACCTGCGAGGTCAGGTTCGACGCCATGAAGTTGACGTTGTCGGTGAGGTCCTTCCAGACGCCGGAGACGCCGCGGACCTGGGCGCGGCCGCCGAGTTGGCCCTCGGTGCCGACCTCGCGGGCCACGCGGGTCACCTCGTCGGCGAAGGCGGAGAGCTGGTCGACCATCGTGTTCACGGTCAGCTTCAGTTCGAGCAGCTCGCCCGTCGCCTCGATCGTGACCGTGCGCGTCAGGTCGCCCCGCGCCACCGCCGTCGTCACCAGGGCGATGTCCCGCACCTGCGCGGTGAGGCGCGACGCCATCGTGTTGACGGCCTCGGTCACATCGCGCCAACTCCCGGACAGGCCCTGGGCCTTGGCGCGGCCGCCGAGACGGCCCTCGGTGCCGACCTCGCGCGCGACGCGGGTCACCTCGCCGGTGAACAGCGAGAGCTGGTCGACCATCTTGTTGACGGCGCCGCCCAACCTCCTCAGGTCGCCCCGGAGTTGGCGGGTCCCGTCGTGCAGGTCGACGCGCTGCGTCAGGTCGCCGCCCGCGACCGCGTCGAGCACCCGCGTGGCGTTCGCCGCCGGGGCGACCAGGGCCCCGATGATGGTGTTGACGTCGTTGATCCTGGTCGCCCAGGCGCCCTGTCCCGGGCTCGCCTCCAGCCGTTCGTCGAGACGGCCGTGGCGCACGATCTCCCGGCGCACACGCGTCAGTTCGACGTTGTAGTGGTGGCTGCGGTCGATGATCTGGTTGAAGACCGCGCCGAGCTCACCCACGATCCCGTTCCCGTTGTCGGGGACACGGATGAAGTTGCCGTCGCGGGCAGCCGTCATCGCGGCAAGGAGCGGACGCAGGTCGGCCGGATGGATCAGATCCCCGGGCGGGGGGATCGGCACCGTGGCCGACGTCCTGCTCGATGGCGCGCTGCGCGGTCCACGCTTAGCACTGTTCTCACTCATAGCGGCCCACTTCGGTGACTCGGCGCTTATGGGCGCGGTCAGTCTGTCACTCTGAGCGTGTCGCCTGAGGCGTCTTTGCCACAACTGCTCAGGAGCCGAAAAGTGGGGTCGATTCCTCTCCAGCGGGAAACCGCCGCCTCCGCCGCCGACCTGCCGGATCACTCGCACGTGGGATCGGTGGAGGCGCACACCTCGCTGCCCGGGAACCAGTTGGCGCCCGCCGCCGCTCGTCGTTTCGTCCGCTCGGCGCTCACCGGATGGGCCGAGGACGAGCTGCCCGAGGCGGCCGGAGTCGACGGCCGGATCACCGACGACGCCGTCGTCATCGTCAGCGAACTCGTCACGAACGCCGTCGTGCACGCCGGCACCGCCATCGACCTGCTGTGCCACCTCGCGGACGGCGTCCTCGTCATCGAGGTCACCGACCACCACCCCGCACGCGCCCTGTGGGGCGAACACCCGAGCCGCTCACCGGAGATGCCCGAGTACGGGCGCGGCCTGCGGCTCGTCGCCTCCCTCGCCGAGGCGTGGGGCATCACGTACCGGTCAGGCACCAAGACCGTCTGGGCCCGGCTGCCCGCCGACGGCACCGAGCCGTCCGCGGCCGAGCCCGACACCCGCTCCGCGGCGCGCGTCCTGCCGCGCGGCGCGCGCGCCGCCGAACTCCTCGCGGCCGCGCCCCGGCGCACACCCGACCGGGACTGGGTCAACCGGGGCGCCCTGACGTTCCTCGCGGAGGCCTCGGACATGCTCGCCGGGCAGCTCGACGTCGACATGGTCGCCGCCCTCGTCGGCCAGCTCCTCGTGCCGCGGCTCGCGGACTGGTGCGCCGTCTGGTTCTACGACGAGGAGGGCCGCGGCATGCCGGGCGCGGACGGGCACGATCTGCGCGGCGCCGACAGTGTCATGCCCGCGCCGCGCCTCGCCCGCGTCTGGCACTCCCACGAGAGCCGGATGGAGGAGCTCCGCGGCCTCCTGGAGAAGGACCCGCCGCGGCTGCCCGACAGCCCGTACTCCGCCCCCGTCCCCGTGCCGTGGCCCTTTCCGACGCAGGGCGACTCCGGGTCCGCGCTCGCCTACCGGCTCTCCGCCGGCGGCCGGGCGCTCGGCATCCTGCTCATCGGCCGGGCCGGACTGCTGCACTTCCCCGACGAGGTCACCGGGCTCGTCGAGGACTTCAGCCGCCGTGTCGCGCTCGCCGTCAGCGCGGCCCGCCGCTACACCCGGCAGGCCACCATCAGCCGCATCCTCCAGCGCGGTCTGCTGCCCTCCTCCATCGCCGAGATCCCCGGCATGAAGAGCGCCCTCGTGTACGAGCCGAAGGAGGCCGGCGGCCCCGGCGGCGACTTCTACGACGTGTTCCCCGCGAGCGACGGCCGCTGGTGCTTCGCCCTCGGCGACGTTCAGGGCAAGGGCCCCGAGGCCGCCGTGGTGATCGGGCTGGCCCGGCCCTGGCTGCGGCTGCTCGCCCGCGAGGGATACCCGGTCGCCCAGGTCCTCGACCGGCTCAACGGACTGCTGCTCGACGACGCCATGGAGGCCACGGACGCCGCGGGCCGCGCCCTCGCGGCCGCATCCGGCGGGCAGGACGTGCCGCCGGAGGGCTCGTCCACCCGCTTCCTGTCGCTCCTCTACGGCGAACTGACCCCCACCGAGACGGGCGTGACCTGTACGCTCGCCTCGGCCGGACATCCGCTGCCGCTGCTGATGCGGCCCGGCGGCGAGGTCGTCCCCGCGGCCGTACCGCAGGTGCTCCTCGGCGTCGTCGACGACCCCGAGTACACGAGCGAGACCTTCGAGATGCACACCGGGGACACCCTGCTGTGCGTCACGGACGGGGTGACCGAGCGGCGCCGCGGCCACCTCCAGTTCGACGACGGCGAAGGGCTCGCGCACGCCCTCGCCGGATGCGCGGGGCTCTCGGCGCCGCTGCTCGCGGAGCGGATCCGGCGCCTCGTGCACGCCTTCGCGGACAGCCCGCCCGACGACGACCTGGCGCTCCTGGTGCTCCAGGCGCAGTGACGGGCGCCGAGGGTTTCGCGGAGGCGGGACAATGGGGGCATGCCTTCCGCACTCCCCGACGGTGAGCCCGTCCCCGACGACGGCTCGCTGCCCGCCTCAGCCCTGGCCGACGCGGCGTCGCGACCGCTCGGCTTCTACCTCCACGTCCCGTACTGCGCCACGCGCTGCGGGTACTGCGACTTCAACACGTACACGGCGACCGAGCTGCGCGGCAGCGGCGGCGTGCTCGCGTCCCGCGACAACTACGCGGACCTGGTCGTGGACGAGGTCCGGCTCGCCCGCAAGGTGCTCGGCGACGACCCGCGGCCGGTGCGGACCGTGTTCGTCGGGGGCGGTACGCCGACCCTGCTGGCCGCCTCCGACCTCGTACGGATGCTGAAGGCGATCCGCGACGAGTTCGGCCTCGCGGACGACGCGGAGGTGACGACGGAGGCGAACCCCGAGTCGGTGGACCCCGCGTATCTGAGCGAGCTGCGGGAGGGCGGGTTCAACCGCGTCTCGTTCGGCATGCAGAGCGCCCGGCAGCACGTCCTGAAGGTCCTCGACCGCACGCACACGCCGGGTCGGCCCGAGGCCTGTGTCGCCGAGGCGCGCGCGGCCGGGTTCGAGCACGTGAACCTGGACCTGATCTACGGCACGCCGGGGGAGACCGACGACGACTGGCGGGCTTCGCTGGACGCGGCGCTCGGGGCCGGACCCGACCACGTCTCGGCCTACGCCCTGATCGTCGAGGAGGGCACCCAGCTCGCCCGGCGCATCCGGCGCGGCGAGGTCCCGATGACCGACGACGACGTCCACGCCGACCGGTACCTGATCGCGGACGAGGTCATGACCGCGGCCGGGTTCGACTGGTACGAGGTGTCGAACTGGGCCACGTCCGAGGCGGCGCGCTGCCTGCACAACGAGCTGTACTGGCGCGGCGCCGACTGGTGGGGTGCCGGGCCCGGGGCGCACTCGCACGTCGGCGGGGTGCGCTGGTGGAACGTGAAGCACCCCGGGGCGTACGCCGCCGCGCTGGCCGCCGGGAAGTCGCCCGGCGCCGGGCGGGAGATCCTGGCCGACGAGGACCGGCGGGTCGAGCGAATCCTTCTCGAACTGCGGCTGCGCGACGGGTGCCCCGTGTCGCTGCTCAAGCCCGCCGGTCTCGCGGCGGCCCGCAAGGCCGTGGCCGACGGCCTGCTGGAGGGCGAGGCGTTCCAGGCGGGCCGGGCCGTGCTGACCCTGCGCGGGCGCTTGCTGGCGGACGGGGTCGTGCGGGACCTGGTGGACTGAGGGCGCCGCTCGCGGTGGGCGGCGCGTCCTACGCGGTGACGAAGTCGATCAGTTCCTCGACCCGGCCCAGGAGTTCGGGCTCCAGGTCCTTGTAGGACCTGACCCGGGACAGGATGTGCTGCCACGCCTCGCCGGTGTTCGCCACACGCCAGCCGAGCGCCCGGCACACGCCCGTCTTCCAGTCCTGGCCGTGCGGAATCCGCGGCCAGGACTCGATACCCACCGAGGACGGCTTCACCGCCTCCCAGATGTCGATGTACGGGTGGCCCACGACCAGGGCGTGCTCGCTCGTCACCGACCGGGCGATCTTCCATTCCTTGGTGCCGGGCACCAGATGGTCGACCAGGACACCGAGGCGGGCGTCGGGTCCGGGCGCGAACGCGGACACGATCGCCGGAAGGTCGTCGACGCCTTCCAGGAACTCCACCGCCACACCCTCGATGCGCAGGTCGTCGCCCCACACCCGCTCGATGAGCTCCGCGTCGTGCTTGCCCTCGACGTAGATGCGGCCGGCCCGCGCCACGCGCGCACGGGCCCCGGGGAGCGCCACCGAACCCGAGGCCGTACGGGTCGGGCGGACCGGCGCGGGCGCCACGGCGGCGGGCCGCACCAGCGTGACGACCTTGCCCTCCAGGAGGAAGCCGCGCGGCTCCATCGGGAAGACGCGCTGCTTGCCGAAGCGGTCCTCCAGGGTCACCGTCGGACCCTGCGCCGTCTTCTCGACGCGGACGACCGCGCCGCAGTACCCGGTGGTGACCTCCTCGACCACGAGATCCGGCTCGGCCGGTACCTCGGGCACCGGCTTGTTCCGCTTCCAGGGGGGCGTGAGGTCGGCGTGGCCGTACGCACGGCGCTGCGGGTCCGAAGGACCCTCGTGGGAGGGGTGGCGGGAGACGGGTGGGAGCATTCGGCCGACGATAGGAGAAGTGGGCGCGCCCGTCCTAGGACACGCCGAAGCGGGCCGCCAGTGTGGCGCGCTGCTCGCGGACAAAACCCGCATTCACCACGGATCCGTGCCCGGGGACGTAGACCGCGTCCTCGCCGCCGAGCGCGACGAGCCGGTCGAGCGCCGCGGGCCACTGCCGGGGCGCCGCGTCCGAGCCCGCCTGCGGCTCCCCGGACTCCTCGACGAGATCGCCGCAGAAGACGATCTCCGGGGCACCGGCGATGCCCGGCACGAGCACCGCGAGGTCGTGGCCGCTGTGCGCCGGGCCGACGTTCGCGAGCAGCACCTGGAGGCCGCCGCCCAGGTCGAGCGTCCACTCCCCGCACACCCGGTGGTGCGGCGTGACCAGCAGGTCGCTCGCCTCGCCCGCCAGGTCCTCGTCCAGACCGTGCCCCACGGCGTCGGAGCGCAGCGCGTCGGCGCCGTGCGCGAAGACGGCGTCGACGCCCACGGCCCCGTACACCTCGACGCCCGCGAACGCGGCCGTGCCGAAGACGTGGTCGAAGTGCGGATGGGTGAGAGCGATGTGCGTCACTCTCCCGTGTGGCGTCAGGAGGCGCCGGACGTCCGCGCGCAGCCGGGAGCCTTCACGCAGTGAGGATCCGGTGTCGATCAGCAGGGCCGCGCCGTCCCCCACGACGAGGCCGGTCGTGCAGTCCCAGCCGGGCAGCCTGACCCGCCCCACGCGTGGCGCCAGCTCTTCCCAGCCCGCCGCCGTCCAGTCGATGCGTTCACCACGTTCCATGGGGACGACGCTAGCGGCCTTGCCGGGGCCGTACCCCACGGCCGTACACTGAGCCGGGGACGATTGGCACTCGCCCGCGGGGAGTGCCAAAAGGGAAGATCACGACGAGAAGGTCGCTGGAGGTGTGCGCCGATGCTCAGTGAACGCAGGCTCGAAGTGCTGCGCGCCATCGTCCAGGACTATGTCGGAACCGAGGAGCCGGTGGGCTCCAAGGCGCTCACCGAGCGGCACCGCCTCGGCGTCTCGCCGGCGACGGTGCGCAACGACATGGCCGCCCTGGAGGACGAGGGATACATCGCCCAGCCGCACACCAGTGCCGGGCGCATCCCCACCGACAAGGGGTACCGCCTCTTCGTCGACAAGCTCACGAACGTCAAGCCGATGACCGCCCCGGAGCGCCGGGCCGTCCAGAACTTCCTGGAGGGCGCGGTCGACCTGGACGATGTCGTCGGGCGGACCGTGCGGCTGCTCGCGCAGCTCACCCGCCAGGTCGCGATCGTCCAGTACCCGTCGCTGACCCGGTCCACCGTGCGCCACGTCGAGCTGCTCTCGCTGGCGCCCGCCCGCGTGATGCTCGTGCTGATCACGGACACCGGGCGCGTCGAGCAGCGGATGATCGACTGCCCGGCGCCGTTCGGCGAATCGTCTCTGGCGGATCTGCGCGCCCGGCTCAACAGCCGGATCGCGGGCCGCCGCTTCGCCGACGTACCGCAGCTGGTGCAGGATCTGCCGGAGGCCTTCGAGGCGGAGGACCGCGGCACGGTCTCGACGGTGCTCTCCACTCTTCTGGAGACGCTCGTCGAGGAGTCCGAGGAACGGCTGATGATCGGCGGCACCGCCAATCTCACCCGCTTCGGACATGACTTTCCCCTCACTATCCGACCCGTTCTCGAAGCCCTTGAGGAGCAGGTCGTGCTCCTCAAGTTGCTTGGTGAGGTGGGGGATTCGGGCATGGCCGTACGGATCGGTCACGAGAACGCCCATGAGGGGCTCAACTCCACGTCCGTCGTGTCGGTCGGCTACGGTTCGGGCGGCGAGGCAGTCGCCAAGCTCGGCGTGGTCGGACCGACCCGCATGGATTACCCGGGAACGATGGGAGCAGTACGCGCAGTGGCACGTTACGTCGGACAGATCCTGGCGGAGTCGTAAGTGGCCACGGACTACTACGCCGTACTCGGCGTGCGCCGCGACGCTTCCCAGGACGAGATCAAGAAGGCTTTTCGGAGGCTCGCGCGCGAGCTGCACCCGGACGTGAATCCGGATCCGAAGACCCAGGAGCGGTTCAAGGAGATCAACGCCGCCTACGAGGTGCTCTCCGACCCGCAGAAGAAGCAGGTCTACGACCTCGGGGGCGACCCCCTGTCGCAGTCCGGCGGAGGCGGTGCCGGAGGCTTCGGCGCCGGTGGGTTCGGGAACTTCTCGGACATCATGGACGCGTTCTTCGGGACCGCGTCGCAGCGCGGCCCCCGGTCGCGTACGCGCCGCGGACAGGACGCCATGATCCGGCTCGAGATCGAGCTGGACGAGGCCGCCTTCGGGACCACCAAGGACATCCAGGTCGACACCGCCGTGGTCTGTACGACCTGCAGCGGCGAGGGCGCGGCCCCCGGTACCTCCGCGCAGACCTGTGACATGTGTCGCGGTCGCGGTGAGGTCTCGCAGGTCACGCGGTCCTTCCTCGGCCAGGTCATGACCTCGCGGCCGTGTCCGCAGTGCCAGGGGTTCGGCACCGTCGTGCCGACGCCCTGCCCGGAGTGCGCCGGTGACGGCCGCATCCGGTCGCGGCGGACGCTGACCGTGAAGATCCCGGCCGGTGTGGACAACGGCACGCGGATCCAGCTCGCGGGCGAGGGCGAGGTCGGCCCCGGCGGCGGCCCCGCCGGTGACCTGTACGTGGAGATCCACGAGCTGCCGCACCCGACCTTCCAGCGGCGCGGCGACGATCTGCACTGCACGGTGACGATCCCGATGACGGCGGCGGCTCTCGGTACGAAGGTGCCGCTGGAGACGCTCGACGGCATGGAGGAGATCGACATCCGGCCGGGCACGCAGTCCGGCCAGTCGGTTCCGCTGCACGGGCGCGGTGTCACACATCTGCGGGGCGGCGGCCGAGGCGACCTGATCGTGCACGTCGAGGTCATGACGCCGCAGAAGCTCGACCCCGAGCAGGAGCGGCTGCTGCGGGAGCTGGCCAAGCTGCGCGGCGAGGAGCGGCCCACCGGGCAGTTCCAGCCGGGACAGCAGGGGCTGTTCTCACGGCTGAAGGACGCGTTCAACGGGCGGTGAGCCGGTGGGAGCGGGGCCCGGGATCTCTTCCCGGGCCCCGCCCCTTTCGCGTCCGCGGCGCCACCGGTTCCCGTGGGGTGCCGGGTGCGGCTCCGGCCTCGTCGCTCGCGCCCGCCGAGGGCGGAACGCCCGATTCGGCGGACCGAATGGGACGTGGCACGATGCGGTCATGTCCTCCGCACTGACCGATCTCTGTCACTATCCGATCGTGCAGGCCCCCATGGCGGGCGGCGCCTCCTGTCCCGTGCTCGTGGCCGCCGTCGGCGAGGCGGGCGGGCTCGGGTTCCTCGCCGCCGGGTACAAGACGGCCGACGGCATGTACCAGGAGATCAAACAGGTGCGGGGGCTGACGAACCGTCCCTTCGGCGTCAACCTCTTCATGCCGCAGCCCGACTGTGCCGATCCGGCCGCCGTCGACGTCTACCGCCACCAGCTCGCCGGTGAGGCCACCTGGTACCAGACCGCGCTCGGCGACCCCGACAGCGGCCGCGACGACGGCTACGACGCCAAGCTGGCCATCCTGCTCGACGACCCGGTGCCGCTGGTCACCTTCACGTTCGGCTGCCCCACCCGCGAGGTCGTGCAGGCGCTGCAACGCGTCGGCACCCGCAGCGCCGTCACCGTCACGACGGTCGACGAGGCGCGGGCCGCGCAGCACGTGGGCGCCGACGCCGTGTGCGTCCAGGGCATCGAGGCCGGCGGCCACCAGGGCACCCACCGCGACAACCCCGAGGCCGACGGCAGCGGCGTCGGACTGCTGTCGCTGGTCGGCCAGGTGCGGGAGGCCGTACAGCTGCCGATCATCGCCGCCGGCGGCATCATGCGGGGCTCGCAGATCGCCGCGGTGCTCGCCGCCGGCGCCGATCTCGCGCAGCTCGGCACCGCGTTCCTGGTCACCCCGGAGTCCGGGGCGCCCACGCTGCACAAGCGGGCCATGACCGATCCGCTGTTCACCAGGACCGAACTGACCCGGGCGTTCTCCGGGCGGCCCGCGCGCGGGCTCGTCAACCGGTTCCTGCGCGAGCACGGACCGTACGCGCCCGCCGCGTACCCGCAGATCCACCACATGACGTCACCGCTGCGCAAGGCCGCCGCCAAGGCCGGTGACCCGCAGGGCATGGCGCTGTGGGCGGGGCAGGGGCACCGGTTCGCGCGGGAGCTGCCCGCCGGGCAGCTCGTGGAGGTCCTCGCCGCCGAACTCGACGCCGCCAAGGCCGCGTTGGGGCAGCGGGGTGCCGAGTGACGGCGCCGGTGTTCGTCGTCGAGGGCGCGGTCCCCGGCGACGGTGCGTATGTGCTCGACGGGCCCGAGGGACGTCACGCCGTCTCCGTGAAGCGGCTGCGGGCGGGCGAGGCCGTGGTCCTCACCGATGGGCTCGGGGCGTGGTGCGACGGTGTCGTCACCGGGAGCGAGGGCAAGGACCGGCTGCTCCTCGACGTCGGCCCGGCGCGGGTCGAGGACGAGGAGCAGCCGCGGATCACCGTCGTCCAGGCGCTGCCCAAGGGCGACCGGGGTGAGCTCGCCGTCGAGACGATGACCGAGACCGGCGTCGACGCGATCGTGCCGTGGGCCGCGTCCCGCTGCATCACGCAGTGGCGGGGTGAGCGCGGGCTCAAGGCGCTCGGGAAGTGGCGGGCCACCGCGCGGGAGGCCGGGAAGCAGTCGCGGCGCGTGCGGTTCCCCGTGGTGGCGGACGCCGCGTCGACGAAGGAGGTCGCCAAGCTGCTCGCGGCCGCCGACTTCGCGGCCGTGCTGCACGAGGACCGGGACGCTCCCAGCGGCGCCCTCGCCTCGGCCGAACTGCCCACGAGCGGCGAGATCGTACTCGTCGTCGGGCCCGAGGGCGGGGTGTCGCCGGAGGAGCTCGCCGTGTTCGAGGAGGCCGGAGCGCTGCCGTTCCGGCTCGGCCGCAGCGTGCTGCGCACGTCCACCGCGGGAACGGCGGCGGTGGCGCTGCTGCTGGGACGCACGGGACGCTGGGGCTGAGCGGCGGCCGGTGGGACGCGTAACGGCGTGACCACGCACTGTGGTTCACACGGTGGTGTCGCCGGGTGCGGCCGTAAACTGGGGCCATGGAACTCGCCCAGGTGAGGCTGCTCGTCAGTGACTTCGGTGCCTGCTACCGGTTCTACGCGGATGTGCTCGGGCTCAAACCGCAGTCCGGTGCGGAGCGCGGGCCGTACGAGAAGTTCTCGCCACCCGGCGGATCCGCCGGGATCGCCCTCCAGGACCGGGCCATGATGGCCGAGATCCTGGGCGAGGTGGGGGAGCCCGCCACCGGCCACCGCTCGCTCGTGGTGCTGCGCGTCGACGATCTGGACACCTACTGCGCCCAGGTCACCGAGCGCGGCGGCGTCCTCGTGCACGGGCCCGTGCCGTTCACGGAGCGGATGCGCGTCGCCCACCTCAAGGATCCCGAGGGCAATCTCGTCGAGCTCCAGGAGTGGCTGCTGCTGCGCGGCTGACCGCCGGCGGGCCCGCTGTGGCCGCAAGTGCTCTACCGCCCGGGTGGCGGGGCTGTCATGCTGCCGCCCATGGGGGCTTTGAGGCGTATTGGATCCCGTTTGCGGCACCGGCGTCTCCTTGCGACCGGCGCGCTGATCGCCGCCGCCGTCGCCGGAGGCGTCGCCTGCGAACCGATCGGCGGAGACCTGAACCCGTCCACGGTGGCGGCCACCACCGACCAGGAAGCCACGCAGGAGCTGGAGCGGCAGCACGCCCCCGTGGCGTGGATCAGCTGCACCGCGTCGTACAACGGCCGCTCCACGCCCAGCAGTTCGACACCGAGCGAGGTCGAGGTGGACTGCCGGGGCAAGACGGACAAGGGCGAGGACATCCGGATCAAGGGATGGGCGCACGGCGTCGTCTCCGGCCACTGTGTGCGCGGCGACTTCATCGGGCGCGTCGAGGGCAAGGTCTGGTTCCACCTCGCCGTCCTCGGCAACTGCGCGGAGTCCGGCTCGACTTCGCACCCGCCGCAGAACCCGCCGCCCTCGCACGACGACCAGCCCACCCGGCACGAGCCGCAGCCCGGGACCACGCGCACCGTCACCCAGACCGTCACCGTGTACCCGCCCGATCCGACGTGCTCCTGCTTCCAGGGCAAATGAGCCGTACGAAAGTGATCAGACCGGGTGACGGCGGACGTGACGCAAATTTAGGGTGGGCGGGGTGACGACTCCTGCGTACCTCCGATTCCCGCATCCGCACGGCGAGTCGGTGGTCTTCACCGCCGAGGACGACGTGTGGGCCGCACCCCTCGACGGCGGCCGTGCCTGGCGGGTCAGCGCCGACAACCTGCCCGTGAGCCATCCTCGGATCGCACCCGACGGCGCCACCGTCGCCTGGACGTCGCGGCGCGACGGCGCCCCCGAGGTGTACGTCGCCCCGGTCGACGGCGGCTTCGCCAAGCGCCTGACGTACTGGGGGAGTTGGACCACCGCCGTGCGCGGCTGGACGCCCGACGGGCGGGTCCTCGCCGTCAGCGCGCACGGGCAGGCCTCCTCGCGCCGCAGCTGGGCGCGGGCGGTGCCGCTGGACGGCGGACCCGCCGAGACACTGCCGTACGGGCCCGTGGGCGGCGTTGCGTACGGCCCCGAGTCCCAGGTGCTGCTGCTGTCCGCGCCGATGGGCCGCGAGGCCGCCTGGTGGAAGCGGTACCGGGGCGGCACCGCGGGCAAGCTGTGGATCGACCCGGAGGGCGGCGGCGACTTCGTACGGCTGCACGCGGACCTCGACGGGAACATCGAGTGCCCGATGTGGGTGGGCGAGCGCGTCGCGTTCCTCTCCGACCACGAGGGCGTCGGGGCGCTCTACTCGTCCCTGCCCGACGGGTCGCAGCTGCGCAGGCACTCGGCCCTTGACGGGTTCTACGCCCGGCAGGCCGCCACCGACGGCGACCGGGTCGTGTACGCGAGCGCCGGTGAACTGTGGGTCGTCGACGCCCTGGGCGAGGACGCGCAGCCGCGGCGGATCGACGTGCGGCTCGGCGGACAGCGGGCCGATCTCCAGCCGCGCCCGGTGGACGCCGCCCGCTGGTTCGGGGCCGCGTCGCCCGACCACACCGGACGCGGCAGCGCCGTCGCCGTGCGCGGCGCCGTGCACTGGGTGACGCACCGCTCCGGGCCCGCCCGCGCCCTCGCCGCCGAACAGGGCGTCCGCGCCCGGCTCCCGCACACCTTCCGCGTCGACGGCGAGGAACACGTGGTGTGGGTGACCGACGCCGAGGGCGACGACGCGCTGGAGTTCGCGCCCGCCACCGGCGCCGCCGCCGGCGCCACCCCGCGCCGGCTCGGCGCCGGACGGTTCGGCCGGATCCTCGGGCTGGCCGTCGCCCCGGACGGCGGCCGGGTCGCCGTCGCCGCGCACGACGGGCGGATCCTCCTGGTCGAGCGGGAGAGCGGGGACGTACGGGCCGTGGACCGCAGCGAGGACGGGCACGCGACGGGTCTCGTGTTCTCGCCGGACTCCGGCTGGCTCGCCTGGTCGCACCCCGGACCGCACGGGCTGCGCCAACTGAAGCTCGCCAACGCCTCCGACCTCGCCGTCACCGAGGCGACCCCGCTGCGGTTTCGGGACTACGCGCCCGCGTTCACCCTCGACGGCAAGCACCTGGCCTTCCTGTCGGCGCGCTCCTTCGACCCGGTCTACGACGAGCACGCCTTCGACCTGGCCTTCGTGAGCGGGGCGCGGCCGTATCTGATCACGCTGGCCGCGACGACCCCGTCGCCGTTCGGGCCGCAGCGGCACGGCCGCCCGTTCGACGCCCCGGACGCGCCCGGGGCGGAGACGCCCGACAGCGAGGGCGCGCCCGTCACCCGCGTCGACCTGGAAGGGCTCGGCGACCGCATCGTGGCGTTCCCCGTCGAGGCCGCCCGCTACTCGACGCTGCGTACCGCCAAGGACGGCGTGCTGTGGCTGCGGCACCCGGTGCGCGGCGTCCTCGGCGACTCCCGGGCCGGACTCACGGACCCCGAGCCGAAGACCCGGCTCGAACGCTACGACCTGGCCCAGCGGCGCATCGAGGAACTCGGCTCCGACGCCGACCACTTCGAGGTCACCGGCGACGGCAAGCGCGTCCTGCTGTGGACGGGCGAGGTCCTGAAGGTCGTGCCCAGCGACCGGCGCCCCGCGCACGACGACGACTCCGACACCAACATCACCGTCGACCTCGGCCGGATCAGCCAGAGCGTCGACCCGGCCGCGGAGTGGCGGCAGATGTACGAGGAGACGGGCCGCCTGATGCGCGACAACTTCTGGCGCGCGGACATGAACGGCGTCGACTGGGACGGCGTCCTCGACCGCTACCGTCCCGTCCTCGACCGGGTCGCCACGCACGACGACCTCGTGGACCTCCTCTGGGAGGTGCAGGGCGAACTGGGCACCTCGCACGCCTACGTCGTGCCGCGCGGCTCGGGGAACTCCGCCGCCCGCCGCCAGGGGCTGCTCGGGGCCGACATCTCCCGTCAGGAGGACGAGAGTTGGCGGATCGACCGGGTGCTGCCCTCCGAGACGTCCGACCCGCGGGCCAGATCGCCGCTGGCCGCGCCGGGCGTCGCCGTGCGCGCCGGAGACACGATCGTGGCGGTGGGCGGGCGGCCCGTCGACCCGGTGGCCGGGCCCGCGCCGCTGCTCGTCGGCACCGCCGGCAAACCGGTCGAGCTGACCGTGTCACCGGCCGGCGGCGGCGATCCGCGGCACGTCGTCGTGGTGCCGGTCGACGACGAGGAGCCGCTGCGCTACCACGCGTGGGTCGCCGACCGGCGGGCGTACGTCCACGAGCGGTCCGGCGGGCGGCTCGGCTATCTGCACGTACCGGACATGCAGGCGCCCGGGTGGGCGCAGATCCACCGCGATCTGAGCGTGGAGGTCGCGCGGGACGGACTGATCGTCGACGTACGGGAGAACCGCGGCGGCCACACGTCGCAGCTCGTCGTGGAGAAGCTGGCGCGCCGTGTCGTGGGCTGGGACCTGCCACGCGGCAGCCGCCCGTTCTCGTACCCGATGGACGCGCCGCGCGGTCCGGTGGTCGCCGTCGCCAACGAGTTCTCCGGGTCCGACGGCGACATCGTCAACGCGGCGATCAAGGCACTCGGCATCGGGCCCGTGGTCGGCGTACGGACCTGGGGCGGCGTCATCGGGATCGACAGCCGCTACCGGCTCGTGGACGGGACGCTGGTGACCCAGCCCAAGTACGCCACCTGGATGGAGGGGTACGGGTGGGGCCTGGAGAACCACGGGGTGGACCCGGACGTGGAGGTGGTGGCCACACCGCAGGACGCGGTGGCCGGGCGGGACCCGCAGCTGGACGAGGCGGTCAGGATCGCGCTGGCGGCCCTGGCGGAGAACCCGGCGAAGACCGCGCCCACGGCGCTGTGACCGGTTCCGGGGACGCGGTGTCACAGAACCGGGGGCGTCGGCGTCTTGTGCGTATGGACTCTGCCACCGAGGCGTTCGTCGCCCACCGCAAGCTGTTGTTCACGGTCGCCTACGAGATGCTCGGCTCGGCCGCCGACGCCGAGGACGTGCTCCAGGAGGTCTGGCTGCGCTGGACGGGAGTGGACTTCGAGGAGGTGCGCGATCCGCGCGCGTTCCTGGTGCGGATCACCACCCGGCAGGCGCTGACCCGGCTGCGGACGCTGCGCCGCCGCAAGGAGTCCTACGTCGGACCGTGGCTGCCCGAGCCACTGCTCACCGCGCCCGACGTGGCCGAGGACGTCGAGCTCGCCGACAGCGTCTCCATGGCGATGCTGCTGGTCCTGGAGACGCTCGGACCCACCGAGCGGGCGGTGTTCGTGCTGCGCGAGGTCTTCGGCCTGGACTACGACGAGATCGCGGCCGCCGTCGACAAGACCCCGGCCGCCGTCCGGCAGATCGCCCACCGCGCGCGCAACCACGTCGCGGCCCGCCGCCCGCGCGGCACCGTGACCCCGGCCGAGAGCAAGGGCGCCCTGGAGGCGTTCCGGCGGGCGGTCGAGACCGGCGATCTGCAAGGGCTGCTCGACATGATCGCCCCGGACGTCGTGCTGCTCACCGACGGCGGCGGCGTCGTCCAGGCCGCTGTCACGCCCATCGTCGGCGCCCGGCGCGTGGTCGAGGTCCTCGCCCGCATCTCCGGGCTCGCGGAGCTCAGGCCCGCGCAGGTCAACGGCCATCCCGCGGTGTTCGTACGGATCGCGGGCGAGGTCGACAGCGTGCTGGCCGTGCGGATCGACGACGGCCTCATCAGCGGCATCTACGCCGTCCGCAACCCCGAGAAGCTGTCCCGCGTCGCGCGGGAGGCCGCCGTCGGCCGCTGAGAGCCCGTGAACACTCCCGTCCGGCAGATCGATACGATGCCGCCGTACCCGAGACGCCCCGCGCGAAGGAGCCGAACGTGCCCGGAGAACCCCAGGCCGACTGCCTGTTCTGCAAGATCGTCGCCGGGGACGTGCCCGCGACGATCGTCCGGGAGACCAAGACCACCGTCGCGTTCCGGGACATCAACCCGCAGGCGCCGACCCACGTCCTGGTCATCCCGCGCGTCCACCACGCCGACGCCGCCGCCCTGGCCGCCGCCGAACCGGAGATCGCCGCCGACGTGCTGCGCGAGGCCGGCGAGGTCGCCAAGGAGGAGGCGCTGGACAGCTACCGGATCGTGTTCAACACCGGCAGCGGCGCCGGCCAGACCGTCTTCCACGCACACGCCCACGTCCTGGGCGGCCGCGGCCTCCAGTGGCCTCCCGGTTAAGAGCGACCACCTGTGTCCGTACGGGAGTTCGTCGTCCTCGGCACCGCGAGCCAGGTGCCGACGCGGCACCGCAACCACAACGGCTATCTGCTGCGCTGGGACGCCGAGGGCATCCTCTTCGACCCCGGCGAGGGAACCCAGCGGCAGATGCTGCGCGCGGGTGTCGCCGCGCACGACATCGACCGGATCTGCGTCACCCACTTCCACGGCGACCACTCCCTCGGTCTCGCGGGCGTCATCCAGCGCATCAATCTGGACCGGGTGCCGCACCCGGTGACCGCCCACTTCCCGGCCTCCGGGCAGCGGTTCTTCGACCGGCTGCGGTACTCCACCGCGTACCACGAGACCGTCGGCATCACCGAGGAGCCGGTCAGCGGTGAGGGCGCGGTGCTCGCCGACACCCCCGCGTACCGGCTGGAGGCGCGCAGGCTGTCGCACCCCGTCGAGTCGTACGGCTACCGGCTCGTGGAGCCCGACGGGCGGCGGATCCTGCCCGAGCGGCTCGCCGCGCACGGCATCGCCGGACCCGACGTGGGGCGGCTCCAGCGCGAGGGAAGCCTCGGCGCGGTCACGCTCGACGACGTGAGCGAGGTGCGGCGCGGCCAGCGGGTCGCCTTCGTCATGGACACCCGGCTGTGCGAGGGCGCGGAGGCGCTCGCCGAGGGGTGCGATCTGCTCGTCATCGAGTCGACCTTCCTCGACGAGGACCGCCGACTCGCCGCCGACCACGGTCACCTGACCGCCGGGCAGGCGGCCCGCGTCGCCCGGGACGCGGGCGTGCGGCATCTCGTCCTCACGCACTTCAGCCAGCGCTACAGCGATCCGCAGGAGTTCGAGCGGCAGGCCCGCGCCGCCGGGTTCGACGGCGAGCTGACCGTCGCCCGCGACCTCGACCGGGTGCCCGTGCCGAAGCGTGGGTGATCGGGTCCCTGCGTACGATGGCCGGATGTCCCTCGCACCACTCGCTCGCATCCCCAAGGCCGAGCTGCACCTGCACATCGAAGGCACCCTCGAACCCGAGCTGGCCTTCGAGCTCGCCGCCCGCAACGGCATCACGCTGCCCTACGCCGACACCGAGGCGCTCCGCACGGCGTACCTCTTCGCCGACCTCCAGTCGTTCCTCGATCTCTACTACGGCCTGATGGCCGTCCTGATCACCGAGGACGACTTCGAGGCGCTCGCCGACGCCTACCTGGCGCGCGCCGCCGAGCAGGGCGTGCGGCACGCGGAGATCTTCTTCGACCCGCAGGCGCACATGGCGCGCGGTGTCTCGATGGGGACCGTCGTCGAGGGGCTCTCGCGGGCGCTCGCGCGCAGCGAGGAGCGGCACGGGGTCACCACCAAGCTCATCCTGTGCTTCCTGCGCGACCAGTCCGCCGAGTCGGCGATGGAGACCCTGGAGGCCGCGAAGCCGTACCTCGACCGGATCGTCGGCGTCGGCCTGGACTCCGCCGAGGTCGGCAACCCCGCCTCCACGTTCCGCGAGGTGTACGAGGCCGCGGGCGCGCTCGGCCTGCGCAAGGTCGCGCACGCGGGCGAGGAGGGCGACCCGTCGTACGTGTGGGAGGCCCTGGACATCCTCGGCGTCGAGCGCGTCGACCACGGGCTGCGCTCCCTGGAGGACCCGGAGCTCGTCGCCCGTCTCGTACGGGACCGGATCCCGCTGACGCTCTGCCCGCTGTCGAACGTGCGGCTGCGGGCCATCGACGTCCTGGAGGACCACCCGCTGGTCAAGATGATGGACGCGGGCCTCGTGTGCACCGTGAACTCCGACGACCCCGCCTACTTCGGCGGCTATGTCGGCGACACCTTCCACGCGGTGCACGAGGCCCTCGCCCTCGACCACGAACGGCTGCGGACGCTGGCCCGCAACTCGTTCGTGGCGTCGTTCCTCGACGGCAGCGCCGAGGAGGAGGCGCTGCGGGCGCGCTACCTCGCCGAGGTCGAGGCGTACGAGCTGGACGACATCTCGGGCTGAACTCCTGACGGGCCCGCCGTCGTGGACGTCGTGAACTCGCCCTGCACCGGATCCGGCAGGGCCTCCGCGACGACGGCGGGCACCTCGATCTCCACCACCGGCATCTCGGGCACGCCCGACGGCGGGACGACCGCGCCGACCGGGGCGCCGCTGTGCCGCCTGGCCGCACCCGCGAACAGCGGGCGGCCACCGGTGTGCAGGGTGACCGCGGTCAGCGGCACCGCCAGCAGGAGCAGCGCCACGGCGAGCATCGTGCCCATCGCGGGGAAGCCGGCCGCCTGCGACAGCGAGCTGCCCACCAGGGGCCCGCACGCCGTGCCGAGCGACGACGCCGAGCCGACCAGGACCGCCCAGCGGCCGCGCGGGTCGAGCGAGGCGGCCAGGCCCAACAGGTACGAGAGCACCACCGGGTAGAGGGTGTTCCAGGCGATCTCGCCGGTGGCGAAGGACGCGAGGCCGTCCGCGCGGGCGCTCAGCGCGATGCAGCAGGCGATCGCCGCCGTGCCCACGCCGATCGGCAGCGCGCGGCCGGCCCGCACGCCGAGCGCACCCGCGCCGATCACGCCGAGCAGCCCGGCGCCGAGCGCCACCGCGAAGACACTGCCGACGGCGACCTCGCTCAGGCCCGCCTGCTCGGTGCCGATCCGGCTGCTGACGCCCCACAGGGAGTTCTGCGCCATCGACCAGCAGACCAGGGTGCCGGCCAGGACCAGTCCCGAACGGGCGTGGGGGAGCGGGGACCTGGGGGCCTGCGCGGCGCGGTTGTCCGGCGTGGCGGCGCCCGCGAGGCGGCTCGTCGCCGGCCATACGGCGAGCGCGGTGGCGGCCAGCGCGGCGAACGGCAGGCCGTGTCCGTCGCTGATCCGCGGGAGGGTCAGATACAGGGCGCCCGCGAGGGCGGAGACGCTCAGCAGGCCGAGCGTGGACGCCCGGTGCGGATCTTTCTGCGCGGCGATCCCGGTCGCGGCGACGGCGGTCGCCGTGCCCGAGCCGAAGCCGCCGATCATCGCACCCGCGACGACCAGCGGGACGGTGGCGGTCAGCGCCGCGGTGCCGTAGCCGACGGCGGCGAGGAGGAGTCCGGCGCGGGCGGCGCGACGGGCGCCGATGCGTTCCACGCGGGCGGCGAGCACCAGGCCCGCGGTGGCCGAGCTCAGCAGCAGGGCGCTGCCCATGAGACCGGCCTGGGTGGGCGAGAGGTGCAGGCCGGCGGCGAGTCGGCCGACGACCGTGGGCAGCAGATAGGCAGCGAGATAGCCGGCCGTGAAGAGGGCTATGAGTGCGGGCAGTGCGGGCCGGGGAGCGCGCGAAGACACGGGCAGTCCTGGAGAACGGACCCCCTGCCCGGACACGTGGGACCGCTGTTTTGGGCAAGGGGGTGGTAAGGAAAAGGGGGTGGTGGAGCGCGACGTCTTTGCGAACGGGACCGAACCGGGGACGCCCTGCGCGGCCAATTTGTATCAAGCCGGAGGGGCCGCGCAGAAGCCGGGGCTGTGTGACCTGAGACACATGTGGTTTGGGTGGGGTGCGGCCGGGTAGCGGAGGGCCTTTTCGCCTGCTCGCTAACGCCAGTTGGGGGTGCCCGCGGAGCCCCGGTGGGCCGTCGTCTCGATCTTCGTGCGGGTCTCACGCATGACCGCGACGATGCGTTCCTCGTGCTCCGGCGTGAGCCGTGCGACCGGCACCGAGCAGCTGATCGCGTCGTGCGCCGGAGACGCGTAGCGCAGGGCGAATCCGAAGCCGACGATGCCGGGGACGCCCTCCTCGCGGTCGATCGAGTGACCGCGGGCGCGGATTTCCGCGAGATCGGCGGCGAGCGCCTCGCGGGTGGTCAGGGTGTTCCCGGTGGCCCGCGCGTACGGGCCCGCCGGGAGCGCGTCGTCGGGGCGCTCGGCGAGCAGCGCCTTGCCCAGGGCGCCGACGTGCGCGGGCAGCCGCCGCCCGACGCGACTGATGGTGCGCAGGTACTCGTGCGACTCCCGCGTCGCGAGGTACGCCACGGCGAACCCGTCCAGGCGGCCCAGGTGGATCGTCTCGCCGAGCGCCTCGGACGCCTCGTCGAGGAACGGCCGCACCGCCCGCACGTACGGGTCCGTGTCCAGGTAGCTGGTGCCGGTCAGCAGGGCGTGGATGCCGATGCCGTACAGCGATCCGGTGACGTCGGTGCGGACCCAGCCGCGGCCGATGAGTGTCTGGAGCAGCGCGTACATGGAGCTGCGTGGCACGGCCAGTTCGTCCGCGAGCTCCTGGAGGCGGGCCGGGCGGTCGCCGCGGGCGGCGAGCACGTCGAGCAGCTCGACGGTGCGGGCCGCGGACTTCACCTCGCGGACGCCGCGGACCTGCTCTTCGTGCTCCGGCTGCTCTGGCATGCGCTGATCGTAGACGCCGACCCATTGACGGCCCCTGTTCGCGTATCTAATCTCCATCTACATGTGTGGATGGCATCTACGGACGAAGACAGAAGGAGCTGACAGGTGGCGGCGATGGTGAACGGTGACGTGGTGGCACGACTGCGAGAGGGCATGGCGCACGGCGTCCTCTCGTTCCCGCTGACGAGCTTCGACGAGCGGGGCGCCCTCGACCTCGACGGCTTCCGCGCCTACGTCGCCGCCCAGGTGGACACCGGACCCGGCGCGGTCTTCCCGGCCTGCGGCACCGGCGAGTTCTCCTCCCTCGACGAGGACGAGTACCGCCGGGTCGTCACCGCCGCCGTCGAGGAGAGCGCGGGACGCGTGCCCGTCGTCGCGGGCATCGGCTACGGCTGGGCGCAGGCGGTCCGCTTCGCGCGGATCGCCGAGGAGGCCGGCGCCGACGCCCTCCTCGTCCTGCCGCACTACCTCGTGCGCGGACCGCAGAGCGGACTCGTCGCCCAGGTCGAGCAGATCGCGGCCCGCACCCGGCTGCCGCTCATCGTCTACCAGCGCGACCAGGTCGCCTTCTCCGTCGCCTCGCTGCGGCGCGTCGCCGCCCTGCCGGGCGTCATCGGCCTCAAGGACGGCCACAGCGACCTCGACCGCCTCCAGCGCCTCACGCTCGCCGCACCCGAAGGCCTCCTGTTCTTCAACGGCGCCGCCACCGCCGAGATCCAGGCCCGCGCCTACGCCGCCGTCGGCGTCCCCGCCTACTCCTCGGCCGTGCACGCCTTCGCGCCCGAGATCGCCGCCGCCTTCTTCGTCGCCCTGCGCGACGGCGACCACGCCCGCGTGGACCGGCTGCTGCGCGAGTTCTACCTCCCCTTCGTCGAGATCCGCGACCGCGTGCCCGGGTACGGGGTCTCCCTCGTCAAGGCCGCCGCCCGGCTGCGCGGCCGCCCCGTCGGGCCCGTCCGCGCCCCGCTCGCCGACCCCACCCCCGGCGACCTCGCCGACCTGGAGCGGGTGCTCGCCGCCGGCCTCGACCTCGTATCCGCCCCCACCCTCGCCGGAGCCGCCCGATGAGCACGACGCCCGACCTCACCATCACCGACGTCCGGCTCACCCCGATCCTCGTCGCCGACCCGCCCCTGCTGAACACCCAGGGACTCCACCAGCCGTACACGCCCCGGCTCATCGTCGAGGTCGTCACCGCCGACGGGGTCACGGGCGTCGGCGAGACGTACGGCGACGCCAAGTACCTGGAGCTCGCCCGCCCCTTCGCCGACAAACTGACAGGCCGTCAAGTATCGGACCTGAACGGCCTGTTCGTCATCGCCGACCAGGTGGCCGTGGACGACGCGCGCGTCGACGACCAGGTCGACGTGGGCGGCCTGCGCGGTGTCCAGACCGCCGACAAACTGCGGCTGTCCGTCGTCTCCGGATTCGAGGTCGCCTGCCTCGACGCACTCGGCAAGGCGCTCGGCCTGCCCGTGCACGCCCTGCTCGGCGGCAAGCTGCGCGACTCCGTCGAGTACAGCGCGTACCTCTTCTACAAGCACGCCGACCACCCCGAGGGCATCGCGAGCGAGAAGGACGACTGGGGCGCCGCGACCGACCCGGCCGGAGTCGTCGCCCAGGCCCGCCTCTTCCACGAGCGGTACGGCTTCGAGTCGTTCAAGCTCAAGGGCGGCTGCTTCGCCCCCGACGAGGAGATCGCCGCGATCCGCGCCCTCGCCGACGCCTTCCCCGGCAAGCCGCTGCGCCTCGACCCCAACGGCGCCTGGTCCGTGGAGACATCGCTCAAGGTCGCCGACGCGCTGCGCGACGTCCTGGAGTACCTGGAGGACCCCGCGCTCGGCACGCCCGCCATGGCCGAGGTCGCCGCCAGCGCCGGCGTCCCGCTCGCCACCAACATGTGCGTCACGACGTTCGCGGAGATCGAGGAGGCCTTCCGCTCCCGCGCCGTGCAGGTCGTCCTCTCCGACCACCACTACTGGGGCGGGCTGCGCAACACCCAGCAACTCGCCGCGATCTGCCGGACGTTCGGCGTCGGCATCTCCATGCACTCCAACACACACCTGGGCATCAGCCTCGCCGCCATGACCCACGTCGCGTCCACCGTGCCGAACCTCCACCACGCCTGCGACTCCCACTACCCGTGGCAGTCCGAGGACGTCCTCACCGAGCGCCTCACCTTCGAGGGCGGCCGCGTCGCCGTCCCCGACGCGCCCGGCCTCGGCGTGGAACTCGACCGGGACAAGGTCGACGCGCTGCACCAGCGGTGGCTCGACCCGGCCTACGCCCACCTGCGCGACCGGGACGACGCGGCCGCGATGCGCGTCCTCGACCCGGACTGGGTCACCCCCGCCGTCCCGCGCTGGTAACCCGCCCGCCCCACGGGTCCGGGCTTCCCCCGCCTCCTGGGGACTGGTTACTGCGGACACGAGCGGCTCCGGTCGTGGGGCAGGTGAGGGGAGGGTGGGGCACCCCGCCGCCGTCCAGTCGGCCATCCGCAAGAGCGTCGTCGGGTTCCTCGCCGCGCTCAGCGTCCTGTTCGTGCGCGGCGGCGGACGCAACGACACCGTGCGCACGGCCCGCCGCCCCGCCCCGCGCCGGCGGCCCGGGACGGCACCCGGCACCGCCGCACGTATCGGTCCCGCGACCAGCTGATGTCACCCGCGGTGGTACGGGAACCTGTCGGGCACACTGTCCGGACCCGTACCACTTCAGGGAGCGTGATGTGACCTCCACCGCCCCGGACCGCGACCGCACCGACCCCCTCGCGGCGCTGCGCACGCCCGGCGAACCCGCCTGCGACGTCTATCTCACCGGCACCGTCTTCCTCGACATCATCTTCACCGGGCTCGACAGCGCGCCCGTGCGCGGCACCGAATCCTGGGCCCGCGGCATGGGATCGAGCCCCGGCGGCGTCGCCAACATGGCCACCGCCCTCGCCCGCCTCGGCCTGCGCACCTCACTGGCCGCCGAGTTCGGCGACGACCACTACGGCGAGTACTGCTGGGACACCCTCGAACAGGGCGAGGGCATCGACCTCGGCTTCTCGCGGACCGTCCCCGGCTGGCACTCGCCGGTCACCGTCTCCATGGCGTACGAGGGCGAACGCACCATGGTCAGCCACGGCCACGTAGCACCCCCGCAGGAGCACGCGCCGCGCTGCCCGCCGCGCGCGAGAGCCGCCGTCGCCTCCCTCGCACCGGGCGTCGACGCGCCCTGGGTCGCCGAGGCCGCCCGCAAGGGCACCCGTATCTTCGCGGACGTCGGCTGGGACGAGACCGGCCGCTGGGACCTCGCCGCACTGCCGGACCTCGCCCAGTGCGAGGCGTTCCTGCCCAACGCAGAGGAGGCCATGCGCTACACGCGCACCAGCTGCCCCCGCGCCGCCGCCCACGCCCTCGCCGAACACGTGCCGCTCGCCGTCGTCACCCTCGGTTCCGAAGGCGCGTACGCCGTCGACGGCCGCACCGGCGAGACCGCCTCCGTCCCGGCCATCGAGGTCGCCGCGCTCGACCCGACCGGCGCCGGGGACGTCTTCGTGGCCGGATTCGTCACCGGCACCCTCGCCGACTGGCCGCTCGCCGACCGGCTCGCCTTCGCCGGACTCACCGCGGCCCTCTCCGTCCAGGAGTTCGGCGGCTCCCTCTCGGCACCCGGCTGGTCCGAGATCGCCGCGTGGTGGCGCCAGGTCCACACCTACGAGGACCAGGACCCCGCCGCCCTGGAGCGCTACGCCTTCCTCGGACCGCTGCTGCCCGGCAGCGCACGCCCCTGGCCGCTGCGCCGGGCCGTGCCGACCATCGGGTTCGGCCGCTCCGCGTAGCGCGCACCCGCACCGGAAAAGCCCTCGGCGATGTCAGTGCGGCGTCGTAGGCTGGAACGCATCAGACCACGGCTGTCACAAGGAGATCGCGGCCTACAGAGCCCGCCCATGACGCAGACACCATCCAGCTCACGCGCGCAGTTCACCGTCCCGGCGAAGCACCCCATGGTGGAGATCCTCGGATCCGGAGACGCGCTGTTGCGGGTGATCGAGAAGGCCTTCCCGGAGGCCGACATCCACGTCCGGGGCAATGAGATCAGTGCGACCGGAGAGCCCGCCGAAGTGGCCCTCATCCAGCGCCTGTTCGACGAGATGATGCTGGTTCTGAGGACAGGGGCACCGATGACCGAGGACGCCGTGGAGCGCTCCATCGCCATGCTGAAGGCGACGCAGAACGGGGAGGGCGGCGGCGACGAGACCCCCGCCGAGGTCCTCACGCAGAACATCCTGTCCTCGCGCGGGCGCACCATCCGCCCCAAGACGCTCAACCAGAAGCGGTACGTCGACGCGATCGACAAGCACACCATCGTCTTCGGCATCGGCCCCGCCGGCACCGGCAAGACCTACCTGGCGATGGCCAAGGCCGTCCAGGCGCTCCAGTCCAAGCAGGTCAACCGCATCATCCTGACCCGCCCCGCGGTGGAGGCGGGCGAGCGCCTCGGCTTCCTGCCCGGCACCCTGTACGAGAAGATCGACCCGTACCTGCGCCCGCTGTACGACGCGCTGCACGACATGCTGGACCCGGACTCGATCCCCCGGCTGATGGCGGCGGGCACGATCGAGGTGGCGCCGCTGGCTTATATGCGGGGTAGAACGCTGAACGACGCGTTCATCATCCTCGACGAGGCGCAGAACACCAGCCCCGAGCAGATGAAGATGTTCCTGACCCGGCTCGGGTTCGACTCGAAGATCGTGATCACGGGTGACGTGACCCAGGTCGACCTGCCGAACGGCACGAAGAGCGGTCTGCGGCAGGTGCAGGACATCCTGGAGGGCCTCGACGACGTGCACTTCTCGCGGCTCTCGTCCCAGGATGTCGTCCGGCACAAGCTGGTCGGCCGTATCGTCGATGCGTACGAGAAGTACGACAGCGAGAACGGTACGGAGAACGGCTCCCACCAGGGCGGCCGCACCAAGCGGAAGTAGACGAACCAGCGCCATGTCGATCGACGTCAACAACGAGTCCGGAACCGAGGTCGACGAGCAGGCGATCCTCGACATCGCCCGCTACGCCCTCGCGCGGATGCGTATCCACCCGCTCTCCGAGCTCTCGGTGATCGTCGTGGACGCCGAAGCCATGGAGCAGCTGCACGTGCAGTGGATGGACCTGCCGGGTCCGACCGATGTCATGTCCTTCCCGATGGACGAGCTGCGTCCGCCGACGAAGGACGACGAGGAGCCCCCGCAGGGGCTCCTCGGCGACATCGTGCTCTGCCCGGAGGTCGCGAAGAAGCAGGGCGAGGACGCGCCGACGCAGCACTCGATGAACGAGGAGCTCCAGCTGCTCACCGTGCACGGGGTGCTGCACCTGCTCGGCTACGACCACGAGGAGCCCGACGAGAAGGCGGAGATGTTCGGTCTCCAGGCCGCCATCGTCGACGGCTGGCGTGCGGAGAAGGGGATGGAGGGTCCGTCACCGGCCCCGACCGTGTCATGAGTCCCTCCCTCATCGCGGGCGCCGTCGCGCTGGTCGTCGTCGCGTGGCTCGCGGCGTGCGCCGAGGCCGGTATCGCCCGTACGTCGAGTTTCCGCGCCGAGGAGGCCGTACGGTCCGGGCGGCGCGGCAGCGCCAAGCTGGCGCAGGTCGCCGCCGATCCGACGCGGTATCTGAACGTGGCGCTGCTGGTGCGCGTGGCTTGCGAGATGGCCGCCGCCTCGCTCGTCACGTACGCGTGCCTGGAGGAGTTCACCGAGACCTGGCAGGCGCTGCTCGTCGCGATCGGCGTGATGGTGCTCGTCTCGTACGTGGCCGTCGGTGTCTCGCCGCGCACCATCGGGCGCCAGCATCCGCTGAACACGGCGACCGCCGCCGCGTATGTGCTGCTGCCGCTGGCGCGGATCATGGGTCCCATTCCGCCGCTGCTGATCCTCATCGGCAACGCGCTGACGCCCGGCAAGGGTTTCCGGCGCGGCCCGTTCGCCTCCGAGGCCGAGCTGCGGGCCATGGTCGACCTCGCGGAGAAGGAATCGCTGATCGAGGACGACGAGCGCCGGATGGTGCACTCCGTCTTCGAGCTGGGCGACACGCTGGTGCGCGAGGTGATGGTGCCGCGCACCGACCTCGTCGTCATCGAGCGGTACAAGACGATCCGGCAGGCGCTCACGCTCGCGCTGCGGTCCGGGTTCTCGCGCATCCCCGTGGTGGGCGAGAGCGAGGACGACGTCGTCGGGATCGTGTACCTGAAGGACCTCGCGCGCAAGACGCACATCAGCCGCGACGCCGAGGCCGAACTGGTGTCGACCGCCATGCGGCCCGCCACCTTCGTGCCCGACACGAAGAACGCCGGTGACCTGCTGCGCGAGATGCAGCAGCTGCGCAACCACGTCGCCGTCGTCATCGACGAGTACGGCGGCACGGCGGGCATCGTCACGATCGAGGACATCCTGGAGGAGATCGTCGGTGAGATCACCGACGAGTACGACCGGGAGCTGCCGCCCGTGGAGGAGCTGGGCGACGACCGGTTCCGGGTGACGGCGCGGCTCGACATCGGGGACCTCGGCGAGCTGTACGGCATCGAGGAGTTCGACGACGAGGACGTGGAGACCGTCGGCGGCCTCCTCGCCAAGGCGCTCGGCCGGGTGCCGATCGCCGGGGCGTCGTCCTCGGTGACGCTGCCCGACGGGCGGGTCCTGCGGCTGACCGCGGAGGCCGCGGCCGGCCGGCGCAACAAGATCGTGACGGTGCTGGTCGAACCCACGGGGGAGCAGGAGACGTGACACCGCAGGAGCTGCGCGCACTGTGCCTGTCGTTCAACGCGGCGGTCGAGGACTTCCCGTTCAGCCCGGAGATCTCGGTCTTCAAGGTGCTGGGCAAGATGTTCGCCCTCACGCATCTGGACGCGCGGCCCCTGACCGTCAACCTGAAGTGCGACCCGGACGACGCGGTGCGCCTCCGCACCGAGTACGAGGGCCTCGTCGTGCCCGGCTGGCACATGAACAAGCGCCACTGGAACACGGTCGACGCGGGCGAACTCCCCGACCGGCTGGTCCGGGAACTCGTCGAGGACTCGTACGACCTGGTGGTGGCGGGACTCCCGCGAGCGGAGCGACTGAAGCTGGACCGCTCGTGACGCCGTGAATTGGCCCGACTGACTCTCGCCAACGGTCGGGCGCGGCGGCAGAATGGACTGACGGTGCGCTGTGATGCCACCGCTCCGGGCCGCCTGCCAGGGAAACTCGGAACGGCAGCGTCTCCATCGGGCGTCCGCCGCTTTTGGCCCCGGCCTCCTGGTCGGGGCTGATCGCTGTCACACGAAGGGCAGAATCCACTCCTCGACGATCTTCTGGATCGCGATGAGGAGATTGATCAGCGGGAGCAGCTGAGCCACTCGCGCGCCCCACGTGGGCTGCATCCGGTCCGGGTGACGCCCTCCTTCCTGCTTGTCGTGCTTACCCATCGCCGCACACTCCTTCCGATACCGCTCGCCGCCGCGTCAAGGCACGGGGACCCACGAACGGGTGGGGTGTATGTGGCGATCGTGGGGCTCCAAGTGCGCTTCTGGAGTGCGGTGTCGGCCATGCTGGGCGATCAACTCCCTTGGTGTGCCTGCGTGTTCGCTTGCGGCAATACCTCAGAGTATCTCCGAGCTGGCCGATTGGACAGTGCCTCTTGAGAGAGAGCTATCGGCTACCCCCATTCTGCTAGGTAGCAGATCGCCATGTAGGGTGTGCGCAGAGCGCGCGGTGCCTGGGCGCTGCACCCCTGGTGTGGGGCGTGCGCACCCCGTGTGAGAAGTCGCCCTGGAACGTCGTAACCATGAGGGTCTCGATGAGTGATGTGTATAGCTGCTACGTTGCACAAAGCTGGATGCGCTTGGGGGTGGAGCATTCATGACGGCGACCAGTGCGGCGCTCTTGCGGCTACGGCTGCGCACGGAGCTCCGGAAGGCGCGGATCGCAGCGAATCTGACGCAGCGTGAGGTCGCGGAGCGGATGGAGTGGAGTCCGTCCAAGCTGATCCGGATCGAGGCCGGCGAGGTCGGTATCTCGATCAACGATCTGCGTCCGCTCGCCGCCGCCTACAGCATCTCGGACCGGCGCAAGCTGGAGGAGCTGCTCAACATGGCGCGGGGGAGTCGGCGGATGCCGTTCTCCGAGTACCGGGACATGTTCAGCAAGGACTTCATGCAGTTCCTCGCGCTGGAGTCGGCCGCCTCGATCAACCGGCAGTTCGCCTCCTTGGCCATCCCCGGTCTGTTGCAGACCGAGGAGTACATGCGCGCCGTGATCGGCGCGTTCGACAAGGGGGAGCCCGAGGAGCGCACCGAGCGCTACGTCGAGGCGCGACTCGCCCGCCAGGAAGTCCTCGAGAACGAGGAGTGCGAGTACTTCTTCGTCCTGGACGAGTCCGTGGTGCGCCGGGTGGCGGGTGGCAGGCGGGTGATGCGCGCGCAGTTGGAGCATCTCGCCGACATGTCCCAGCGCCCCAACGTCACCGTGCAGGTCCTTCCGTTCAGCGTCGGGGCCCACCCCGGTATCCAGGGCCCCTTCACCTTGTTCGAGTTCCGCGACGAGGTCATGGAGGACGCCCTGTTCCTTGAGGACTCGCGCGGCCTCACCACCGCCAGCAACTCCGCGGAGGAGACGCGGCGGTACCTGGAGCGGTTCTGGGAACTGGAGGATCTGGCCATCAAGGACGGCGTCGAGCGGGTGCTGCGCCGCCTCGCGGAGCGCGTCGTCGAGGGCGGAGACGATCTGGAGGCGCTACTGCAGCAAGAGCCTGCCTGAGCGGATGTTGGCGCCAACTCGCCGCAGGATTCGGCAAGTTGGCGCGAATTGGCATGCTTGGAAAGATGGTCTCCACCTCTATGCTGGGAACGCTGTTGCGTGTCCCTGCGACCGGTGTCCGGGGGCACCCCGGCTGGAGTGTCCGCAACCGGGGTGGAGGTTGAGGGTGAGCGGGTCACGGGCGTGGCGGAAGAGCAGTGCGAGCGGCAGCGGCGGGGGGAACTGCGTCGAGGTCGCCCGTGCCGGTGCCGAGGTGTGCGTCCGGGACTCCAAGCGGCGGCGTGGCCGGATCATGACCGTTGCCCCCGCCGCGTGGGGGTCTTTCCTGCGGGCCCTGTCCGACGAGTCGTTCGACGGGGGCAAGCGGTCGTAGCGGCGGGGGCCGTCGGTCATCGGCGGCGCAGGCCGAGTGCCACCACGGCCGCTGTCACCAGGACGATCGCCGCGTCCAGCGCGATCACCGTGCGGACGCCGGTCACCAGGTCCGTGGACGTCGTGGCGAGGACGCCGAGCAGCGGGATGCCGATCGTGATGCCCACCTGCTGGGTCGAGGTGACCAGGCCGGTGGCCAGGCCCTGCTCCTCGTCGCGGACCCCCGAGGTGGCGGTGACGTTGTAGGCGACGATCGCGCCGAGGTGTCCGACGCAGGCCAGCGCGGCGGCCGCCGTCGCCAGCCACACGGATCCGGCGCCGGTGCCGATGCCGAGCAGCGACGCGGTGATCAGGCCCTGGGCGACCAGCGAGCCGACCAGGGTGCGGTGGGCGCCGAGGCGGCCGATGACGCGCGGGGCGAACATGCCGGTGACGACGGCCGTCGCGCCCTGGAGGCCGAAGATGAGGCCGGTCGCGAACGCCGACAGCTTCAGCGTCTCCTGGAGGTACAGGGTGAGCACGAAGACGATCGTCGACATCATCGAGAAGGTGACCAGGCCGCCGAGGTTGCCGAAGGCCACCGAGCGGCGGCGCAGCATCGGCAGCGACACCAGCGGCTGGGCGGTGCGCGACTCCACGTAGCCGAAGAGGGCGAGGAGGGCGATGCCCGCGATCAGTCCGGCGATGACGTCGGCGCCGCCGAAGCCGCGCTCGGCCGCCGTCGACAGGGCGTAGATCAGGGCGAGCAGACCGCCGGTGACGGTGATCGCGCCGGGTACGTCGAGGCGCGGGCGGTCCGGGGTGCGGGACTCGGGCAGCAGGCCGGGGGCGAGCGGCAGGACCAGCGCGGTGAACAGGGCGAGCAGGCCCATCGTCGAGCGCCAGCCCAGGGTGTCGGTCAGGGTGCCGCCGGCGACCATGCCGACGGTGAAGCCGAGCGAGAGCACCGTGCCGGCGATGCCGAGTGCCTTGTCGCGCTGCGGCCCCTCGGGGAACGTCGTGGTCAGCAGGGACATGCCGGTCGGCACGATCGCGGCGGCGCCGAGACCCTGGAGCGCGCGTCCCACGAGGAACGACGTCGGGTCCCAGGCGAACGTGGTGAGCAGCGAGGCCGTGCCGAACACGACGAGCCCGGTCAGGAAGAGCCTGCGGCGTCCGTAGAGGTCGCCGACCCGGCCGAACAGGAGCAGGAACCCGCCCGACGGCAGGGCGAAGGCGGTGACCGCCCACTGGAGGGCGGACTGGCTCATGCCGAGGTCGGGGCCGAGGACGGGCAGCGCCACGTTCAGGATGGAGAAGTCGAGCGCGACCATGAACTGCGCGGCGCACAGCACGAACAGGACGAGCTTGGCGCGGCGGGAGAGCCGGGGCGGGGGTGCGACGACCGTGGTGTCGACCGCGGTGGGGAGGATGTCGGTTGCCATGGCCACGAGCTTCGCCGTCCCGGAATGTTCGTGGAGAGTAGGAACTTATGCTGGTGGTCGCACCACCAGGCAGGTCGCACGATCAGCTACGCGGAGGGGGAGTCCGTGGCGGACAGCGAGGCGCTCAAGGCCCATCGGCTGGGCGAATTGAGGGAGTTCCTGATGAGCCGGCGGGCCCGGGTCACGCCCGCGCAGGCCGGACTGCCCGACGGCGGCGCCCGCAGGCGCACCCCCGGACTGCGCCGCGAGGAGGTCGCCGTGCTCGCCGGGGTCGGGGCGTCCTGGTACCAGTGGCTGGAGCAGGGCCGCGACATCTCGGTGTCGCCGCAGGTGCTCGACGCGGTCGCGCGGGTGCTGCGGCTCAGTGACGCCGAGCGCAGGCATCTCTACGTCCTGGCGGGGCTCAACCCGCCCGCGCCCCGGGCCGATCCGGCGTACGAGGCGAGCGGCGGTGAGCAGTTGCGGCGGCTGATCGACACGTGGATGCCGTATCCGGCGCACATCATGGACGGCTACTACAACTGCGTGATGTACAACCACGCGGCGGCGATGGTGCTCGGCATGCGCCCGGAGACGACGCAGAACTGCATCCTGGACTTCTTCACGGATCCGCTCTACCGCGCGCGCAGCGTGAGTTGGGAGCAGAACGCGGAGACGGTCGTCGCCCAGTTCCGCTCGGCCTGCTCGGACTGCCCGGACGACGCCGGGTTCCAGGAGGTCGTGGCCGAGCTGAAGCAGGCGAGCCCGGAGTTCGCGGAGTTGTGGGAGCGGCGCGACATCTCGGCGCAGGGCACGATCCGCAAGGAGCTGGAGCATCCGGTGGCGGGGCTGCTCGTCGTCGAGTCGACGGCCATGAAGGTGCCGGCCCGCCCCGATCTGACCGTCGTCCTGCACACGCCGCTGCCGGAGGCCGACACCGCCGCCAAGCTGGAGTGGCTCGCCTCGCCCGAGGGGCGGCGCGGGTCGATGTATCCCGTCGCGGGGTGAGCCCGGCGGACCGGTGGGCAGGGCCCGGCTCTTATGCTCACCCCATGACTGAGAGCACCGACCTCGGCCCCGAGGACCGCAAGATCGTCACCCTGGCCCGCTCCGCGCGGGCGCGCAACGGTGTGCCCGAGGGCGCGGCCGTGCGCGACGAGACGGGGCGTACGTACGTCGCGGGCACCGTCGCCCTGGACTCCCTGAAGCTGAGCGCGCTCCAGACCGCCGTGGCCATGGCCGTCGCGTCCGGCGCGCAGTCCCTGGAGGCGGCGGCCGTCGTCTCCGCGGCCGAGTCCGTCGCCGCCGGGGATCTCGCCGCGGTGGGGGATCTGGGCGGGGCCGGGACGCCGGTGTTCCTCGCGGCGCCCGACGGGACGGTGCGGGCCTCCGTCGAGGCCGGCTGAACCGGAGGCGTCCGGGAGGCGTGCATCACAGCGAAATGCCCGATCCCAGTAGTGAAGCGGCTTTCGCCCGAAGTGCGTGAACACGGTCACGTCGGCCTGGGGCCGGGACTTTGGTCCCGGCCCTTACGCGTGCCAGCAGGGCGGGCGGATCCCGTGCGGCGCAAGGCCCGCGGGGCTCTCGGCCCGGAGCGTCCGGCCCGCGGCGGCGCCCCGGGAATCCGGGACCAAAGTCCCGCCGATGGGACTTAAGGCCCCTGGGGCGGGCGGGGCGCGCCGGTCATGGTGGATCAGTCGCCGGGCGCCGATCGCGTTCCGACAGCGTCCCGTCCTCGGGAGGCGCCGCGACACTCCTCGTCCCCGAACAAAGGCTTCTCTACGTGTTCTCCGCTGCTCTCAAGTCCTCGTCCCGTGTCCGTCGTCTCGCCGTCGGCACCGTCCTGACCGGCGCCGCGGGTGCCATGGTGCTCGCGGGCACCGGCAGCGCCTCCGCGGCGACCGCGGCCGCCCCGGCGAGCTCCTGGGACGCCGTCGCGCAGTGCGAGTCCGGCGGCGACTGGGCGGCGAACACCGGCAACGGCTTCTCCGGCGGTCTCCAGTTCACCTCGTCCACCTGGGCGGCCTACGGCGGCACGCAGTACGCGGCCTCCGCGCACCAGGCCAGCAAGGGCGAGCAGATCACCGTCGCCAACAAGGTCCTCGCGGACCAGGGCGCGACCGCCTGGCCGGTGTGCGGCGCCAGCCTGTGACATCAGGGCGGTAGACACGCCCGAACACGCGGAGCGCGGCCGGAGGCACTGATGCCTCCGGCCGCGCTCCGCGTCGTCGCGCTCCTGCGTCGCGCGGCCGCACGCACCGGCCGCACGCGTCGGACGCGGTCCCTACACGGCGTCCGGTCCGCGCTCGCCCGTGCGGACCCGCACCACCGAGTCGACCGGTACGCACCACACCTTGCCGTCGCCGATCTTGCCCGTGCGGGCGGCGCGCACGATGGCGTCCATCGCGGGCTCCGCGTCGGCGTCGTCGACGACGACCTCGACCCGCACCTTCGGCACGAGGTCGACCCGGTACTCCGCGCCGCGGTACACCTCGGTGTGCCCGCGCTGGCGCCCGTAGCCGCTGGCCTCGGTCACCGTCAGACCGTGCACGCCCAGCTCCTGGAGCGCCGTCTTGACCTCGTCGAGGCGGAACGGCTTGACGACCGCGGTGATCAGCTTCATGGCTGCTTGGCCTTTCCTGCGAGGGCAGCGGGGAGGTGCGCGGGGTGCGTGGACGCACTCAGGACGCCGTGATCGTACGCACTCTCGGCGTGCATCGTCTGGTCCAGGCCCGTCATCTCGTCCTCGGCGGACGCCCGGAAGCCCATCAGCCGGTCGATGACCTTGCCGATCCCGTACGTCACGAGGAAGGTGTACGCCGCCACGACCACGACCGCGACCAGCTGCTTGCCGAGCTGCCCCAACCCGCCCCCGTAGAAGAGGCCCTCCTCGGCCGGCGAACCGGTCATCGCGGAGGTGGCGAAGAGGCCGATGAGGACCGTACCGACGACACCGCCGACGAAGTGCACGCCGACGACGTCGAGCGAGTCGTCGTAGTCGAAGCGGAACTTCCAGGCGACGGCGTACGAGCAGACCACGCCCGCCGCGAGACCGACCACCGCCGCGCCCAGCACGCCCACCACCCCGCACGCCGGGGTGATCGCGACCAGGCCGGCCACCGCGCCGGACGCGGCGCCGAACGTCGTCGGGTGCCCGTCCCGCTTCTGCTCCACGAACAGCCAGCCGAGCAGGCCGGTGCAGCCCGCGATCAGGGTGTTGAAGAGGGAGGCGGCGGCGATGCCGTTCGCGCCGAGCGCCGAGCCGCCGTTGAAGCCGAGCCAGCCGAACCACAGCAGGCCCGCGCCCATGACCACCATCGGCAGGTTGTGCGGGCGCATGGCGTCCTTCTTGAACCCGACGCGCGGGCCGAGCACGAGGCAGAGCGCCAGACCGGAGGCGCCCGACGCGATCTCGACGACCAGGCCGCCCGCGAAGTCCAGGGCGCCCAGGTGGTTCGCGATCCAGCCGCCCGGACCCCACACCCAGTGCGCCACGGGAACGTATACGAGCAGTGCCCAGACCGGTACGAAGACCAGCCACGCCCCGAACTTCGTGCGGTCCGCGACCGCGCCGCTGATCAGCGCCGCCGTGATGATCGCGAACGTCAGCTGGAAGGTGGTGAAGAGGAAGGTGGGGACCGTGCCGGTCACGTCGGACGGGCCGATGCCCGCCATTCCCGCGTGTCCGAGGCCGCCGATGAGGCCGGCGAAGGAGTCGTCACCGAACGCGAGGGAGTATCCGGCGACCAGCCAGACCACCGTGACCAGGGCGATCGACACGAAACTCATCATCAGCATGTTCAGCACGCTCTTCGTACGGACCATGCCGCCGTAGAAGAGGGCGAGTCCGGGCGTCATGAGCAGGACGAGGGCGGTGGCGGCGAGCAGCCAGGCGGTGTCACCGGAGTCGAGGGCGGGGGCGTTGCCTGCGGCGATGGTCGCGGTCATGCGGGCCAGCGTCACGGGCCCGGGTTTCCGAATTCGTACCCACGCGTTTCCGCCGTGTTTCATGTTGCCGAGGTGTTACCGATGTCTCACGGTGCTCCGGCACCTGCGGTATCAGGGACAATGGGCGCCATGAGCGTTCACACCCCTGCCGCCGGACCCGCCCACCGTGCCGGTTTCGCCTGCTTCGTCGGCCGCCCCAACGCGGGCAAGTCCACCCTCACGAACGCTCTGGTCGGCAAGAAGGTGGCTATCACCGCGGACCAGCCGCAGACCACACGGCACACGGTGCGCGGCATCGTGCACCGCGACGACGCCCAGCTGATCCTGGTCGACACCCCGGGCCTCCACAAGCCGCGCACGCTGCTCGGCGAGCGCCTCAACGACGTGGTGCGCACCACGTGGGCCGAGGTCGACGTCATCGGCTTCTGCCTCCCCGCGAACGAGAAGCTCGGCCCCGGTGACCGGTTCATCGCGAAGGAGCTGGCGTCGATCAAGAAGACGCCGAAGATCGCGATCGTCACCAAGACCGACCTCGTCGACAGCAAGCAGCTCGCCGAACAGCTCATCGCCATCGACCAGCTCGGCAAGGAGCTCGGCTTCGAGTGGGCCGAGATCATCCCGGTCTCCGCCGTCGGCGACCAGCAGATCGGCCTCCTCGCCGACCTCATCGTGCCGCTGCTGCCCGAGGGCCCCGCGCTGTACCCGGAGGGCGACCTCACCGACGAGCCCGAGCAGGTCATGGTCGCGGAGCTGATCCGCGAGGCCGCGCTCGAAGGCGTACGGGACGAGCTGCCGCACTCCATCGCCGTCGTCGTGGAGGAGATGCTGCCGCGCGAGGACCGCCCCGCCGACAAGCCGCTCCTCGACATCCACGCCTTCGTCTACATCGAGCGCCCCAGCCAGAAGGGCATCATCATCGGCCCGAAGGGCAAGCGCCTCAAGGACGTCGGCATCAAGTCCCGCAAGCAGATCGAGGCGCTGCTCGGTACGCCGGTCTACCTCGACCTGCACGTGAAGGTCGCCAAGGACTGGCAGCGCGACCCGCGGCAGCTGCGCAAGCTGGGCTTCTAGGCGCCCCAGCGGTCGCTGGGGGTGAGGTCCTGGAGGCCGATCACCCGCAGCAGCTCCAGGCGCTCGTACGTCTCCGTGCCCGGACGGGCCGAGTGCACGACGAGCTGCTGGCTGTGGCCGTCGCCGGTCAGCACCTCGCAGTCCAGGTCGAGCACGCCGACCACCGGATGCAGGAAACGCTTCGGCGACGGGCGGTGCACCTCCACGTCGTGCGTCCGCCAGAACCCCTCGAACTCCCTTGAGCCGGCGCGCAGTTCGGCCACCAGGGCGGCGGGGCCGGGGTCGTCGGGGCGGGCCGCGGTGACCGCGCGCAGGCTCGCCACGTGGGAGCGGGCGTGCCGCTCGTGGACCTCCGGCGGGAACAGGGTCCTCAGGGACGGTTCGGTGAACCAGCCCCGGATCACGTTCGTCCCCGTGCGGTCGCCGCTCAGCGCCATCGACATCGCGTTCTGCGCGAGCATCTCGCCCCAGTCGCTCAGCACCGACGCCGGCAGATCGTGCAGCCGGTCCAGGATCAGCAGCAGGCCGGGCCGCACATGGCCGGACGACGTGCCACGGCGCGGCGGCTCCTCGCCCGCCAGATGGAACAGATGGTCGCGCTCGGCGTCCGTCAGCCGCAGCGCGCGGGCCAGCGCGGTGAGCATCTGCCGCGACGGATGCGAGCCGCGGCGCTGTTCGAGCCGCGTGTAGTAGTCCGTGGACATCCCGGCGAGCTGCGCCACCTCCTCGCGGCGCAGGCCGGGCGTGCGGCGCCGCGGGCCCGCGGTCAGGCCCACGTCCGAGGGCGCCAGGCGGGTGCGGGAGCGGAGCAGGAAGTCGGCGAGTTCGACACGGTTCACCTCTCCAGGATCGCCCGGCGCGCGGCGCGCGACCAGGCCGTATCCAGGGAGTGCGGGTCCCTGGATAACCGCGTCTCTCCCGCCGCGGCCGCAGATCGCCGACGCTTCTGGCGATGGCTACGGCAGCTGCGACGGCTGCACCGAAGGCAAGGAGGCGGCCATGCTGACATTGGTGACGGGTGCGACGGGACAGGTCGGTCGGCGGTTCGTGCCGCGACTGCTCCAGAGCGCCCCGCCGGGGGACCGGGTACGGGTCCTCGTCCGGGACGCGGCGCGCGGGGAGCGGTTCGCCGCACTCGGGGCGGACGTGGTGACCGGGGATCTGCGGGACACCGACGTGCTGGGCAAGGCGACGGCGGGCGTGGACTGTGTGGTCAACGTCGCGGCGGCGTTCCGCGGGGTGCCGGACGAGGAGGCGCGGGCCGTCAACCGGGACGCGGCGATCGAGCTGGGCCGGGCCGCGGTGGCCTCCGGCGTGGGCAGGTTCGTGCAGGTCAGCACCGGGCTCGTGTACGGCACCGGGCGGGGCAGGCCGCTCGTGGAGGACGACGAGACGGTGCCGGGCGGGGGCATGTGGGGCGCGTACCCGGAGTCCAAGTGGGAGGCGGAGCGGGCGCTCGGCGCGCTCGACGGCCTCGACGATCTGCGGATCGGGCGGCTGCCGTTCGTCTACGGCGACGGGGATCCGCATCTCGCCGATGTGATGCGGTGGGCTCCTTCGTGGCCCGCGATGCAGCGGCTGCACATGGGGCATCACGTGGATGTGGCGCAGGGGTTGCGGCGGCTGCTGTACGCGCCGGGGGCGTCCGGGGTGTACAACATCGCCGATGACGCGCCGGTGACGACGGTGGATCTGTTTCAGCTGAACGGTGTGGCGGTGCCCGCGGAGGCGTACGCGAAGGTTGATCCGGATCCTTGGGGGGCGGTGATGTCCACGTTCCGGATCCGGCACGAGTTGGGCTACCGCCCGGTGTTCTCGTCCGTGTGGGCGGCGCGCGACGCGGGGGCCCTGTAGGGGTGCGGCCCCGGGGCTCCGCCCCGGCCCCCGCTGCTCAATCGCCGCAGGCGCTTGGAGGGGGTGCCGCCCCGGCCCTGTCACGTGGTCGCCGTAGGGGCTTGGAGGGGGTGGGGTGGGCGGCGTGGTGATGTGGGGCCTTGCGGGAGTGCGGCCCCGGGGCTCCGCCCCGGCCCCCGCTGCTCAATCGCCGTAGGGGCTTGGAGGGGGTGGGGTGGGCGGCGTGGTGATGTGGGGCCTTGCGGGAGTGCGGCCCCGGGGCTCCGCCCCGGCCCCCGCTGCTCAATCGCCGCAGGGGCTTGGAGGGGGTGCCGCCCCGGCCCTGTCACGTGGTCGCCGCAGGGGCTTGGAGGGGGTGCCGCCCTGGCCCTGTCACGTGGTCGCCGTAGGGGCTTGGAGGGGGTGGTTTAGGGGGTGGTTGACGGGGGTTCGGCGATCATGGCTGTGGCTTGGCGGTGGAAGCCGAGTTTCGCGTAGACGCGGGCCACGTCGTCGTCCCCGGCCGAGAGGAACACCGTGTTCGCGCCGGTCGTGGACGCGTGGGTGACGAGGGCCGATGTCACCGCCAGGCCGAGGCCCCTGCGGCGTGCGGCCGGGAGTGTGCCGACGCCGGCCACCTCCGTGACGTCGCCGACGGGCAGGTGCATGCCGGAGCTGACCACCACCCCGTTCTCGACGGCCGCCGCCACGACGACCTGCCCGGCCCGGATCCGGTCCTGGTACCCGGACAGCGTCCCGTCCCCGGCCCGCTCCGTGAGCGCCGCGGTCAGTTCGGCGGCGCCCGCCGTGCCGACCGCGGTCCCGGGGTGCGCGAACGCCACGTGCGGCAGCGCCAGCGCCGCCGCCAGGAACGGGTCGTCGGCGGACAGGATCCGGACCAGCGGATGCGGTGCGCCCGCGGGAGCCCCGGGTTCCCGGGCCATCAGCGGATGCGTGTGCACCACGAGCCCCGCCGCCTCGGCGGCCGCCCGCATCCCCGGCGTCGTCTCCGCCACCCACTCGAACGCCTCGGGCACCTTCAGCTCCCGCTGCCGGGCCCGTACGGCGAGCACGTCGGTCACGCTCGGCGGCGGCGCGTCCGCGCGCAGGGCCGGGCGCGCGTAGTACGGCCAGCCCGCGCCCTCGCGGACGAAGAGGGTGAGGGAGTCGAAGTCCTCGGCGCGTGCCGCCGTGCGCGGTACGGCGTCGTAGTACCGCTCAAGCTGTTCCAGGCGCATGCCGGGACCCTATGCGACCCCCCGGATCCGGCGCACCAGAATTGCCCCGGCCAGACCCACCCCGGCCGCCACCAGGTACAGCACCCGGTAGCCGCCGAGGTGGTTCACCAGGGGAGCGGCGAGCGCGGGGGCCGCGACCTGGGGCAGGGAGTTGGCGATGTTGATGACGCCGAGGTCCTTGCCGCGGTCGCGGGCCTTCGGCAGGACGTCCGTCATCAGCGCGAAGTCGACGGAGGTGAAGACGCCGAAGGCGACCCCGAGGACCGCCGCGGCGACCAGTGACCCCGGCCACGTCTGCCAGAAGGCGAGCAGCCCCGTCGCCACCGCCATCAGCACGCCCGACCAGAGCACGAACGGTTTGCGGCGCCCCACCCGGTCCGACCAGATCCCGCCGACGACGACGGTGGCGAGGAGCGTCACCCCGTTCACGGCGGTCAGGATGAGGACTCCCGACTCCGGGTCCGCGTAGTCCAGTCGGTCGCGGAGGTAGAAGAACAGGTACAGCAGGACCAGCGCGTTGCCGAGGTTGATCAGGAAGCGCGTCAGCCACGCCCACCCGAAGTCCGGATACGTGCGCGGACTCAGCCAGAAGCCCCGCGCGAACCCCCGCCACGACCACGCGGGGCGCGCCGCCGGGTCCAGGCGCAGATCCGGGAAGCGCAGCACGTACGGCGCGACGCCCACCAGCGTGAACACGGCGCACGCCGCGTACCCGGCGCCGATCCCGCCGGCCGCCGTCGCGAGCCCCGTGCCCACGACCACGCCCAGGATCTGCGCGGCCCCCAACCAGCCGCCCACAGCACCCCGTTGAAGCCGGGGCACCCGGTCCGGGACGGCCGCGGTGACCGCCGCGAACGACGCGTTGAGCGTCAGCTGCACCAGGCACCAGCCCGCGAACAGCACCCACACCGCGTCCGCGCCGCCGAGCAGCAGCAGCGACAGCGCGCCGCCCGCCGCGCCCGCCACGATCCACGGCGTACGCCGCCCGAACCGCGACACCGTGCGGTCGGAGAGCGCCCCGAAGAGCGGGTTCGCGGCCAGCGAGACGACCGCGCCGACGCCCGTCACCCACGCGAGCAGCGACTCCTTCGACATGCCCGCGCCGGGCGCGAAGTGCTCGGACTGCCGGGCGAGGAGGATCTGGAGAGGGCCGTACCAGCCCACCCAGATCGCTCCGTTGGCGAGCGAGAGCGCCGACGTCCAGCCGCGCCCCACCCGCTCGCCCGGCTCCTGGAGGGCGAGCCCCGTCACGGGCGTTGCGCCCGCAGCGCGTCACACAGCCACCCGTACGAGGCCTTGGGGGTGCGCCGCTGTGTCGCGTAGTCGACGTGGACGAGTCCGAAGCGCTTCGTGTAGCCCTCCGCCCACTCGAAGTTGTCCATCAGCGACCAGACGAAGTAGCCGCGCACGTCGACACCCGCCTCCAACGCCCGGTGCAGCGCCCGCAGATGCCCCTGGAGGAAGGCGATGCGCTCCGGGTCGTCGATGCCTTCGTACGCGCATCCGTTCTCGGTGACGACGAGCGGGGGCAGCCGGTCCCCGTACCGTTCACGGAAGCCGGTGAGCAGCTCGGTGAACGCCTCGGGGACCACCGGCCAGTCGAAGTCCGTCGTCGGATACCCGTCGATCCTGCCTACGGAGAAGGGGAGTTCGGCGGGGAGGGTGAGGCCGGAGAACTCCACGTCCGCCGTGCCCGGCGCGCCCACCTTCGTCGGCTGGTAGTAGTTGATCCCGTACCAGTCGAGGGTGTCCTCGGAGATCACCTTCAGGTCGCCGGCCACATCCCCGCCCGGCATCAACTCCCCGAATCCGTCCGGGTAGCGGCCCAGGATCAGCGGGTCGGAGAAGAGCCGGTTGAGGATCACGTCGTACAGGTCGGCGGCCGCGGTGTCGGCCGGGTCGTCGGAGGCGGGCCAGGTCGGGCCGTGCGAGTTGGCGATGCCGAGGTCACGGACGCCCGCCGCGCGCAGGGCCCGCGCCGCGAGTCCGTGCGCGAGGAGCTGGTGGTGGGCCACCGGCAGCGCGTCGAAGAGCAGCTTCCTGCCGGGGGCGTGCTCGCCGAGCGCGTGCCCCAGCAACGTGTGCTCGGCGGGTTCGTTGAGGGTGATCCACTTGCTGACGCGGTCGCCGAGCCGGGCCGCGACCGTCGCCGCGTACTCCGCGAACCGGTGGGCGGTGTCCCGCTCCAGCCAGTCGAGGCCCACCGGAAGGTCCCAGTGGAAGAGCGTCGGCACCGGGCGTACGCCCTGCGCGCACAGCTCGTCGACGAGCCGGTCGTAGAAGTCGAGGCCGCCCGGCGCGAGCACCCGCGGCCAGGAGACGGAGAAGCGGTACGCGTCCACGCCCAGGTCGCGGACGAGCGCCACGTCCTCGCGGTAGCGGGCCACGTGGTCGCAGGCCACCTCCGCCGTCGAGCCGTCCCTGATCCGGCCGGGCTCGGCGCCGAACACGTCCCAGACGGAGGGCGCGCGCTCCGCGACGGCGCCCTCGATCTGATGGGCCGACGTCGAGACGCCCCACAGGAAACCGGGCGGGAACTGCGGGAGCGCGGCATCGTCCTCGGTCGCTGTCATGGCCGCGATCTTCCGTACCGGCCGGTACGAAGTCAACGGCCATGCAGCAAGCGGATGTCACGCTCCTTCTTTGAGCACCCGCGTGATCAGTTTGCGCTGTTCCTCGGTGAGCCGGGGGTCCGCGCAGTACACGGTCCTGCCGTCCACGGTGAGGGTGTAGCTGAACCCGTCCGGCACGCCTATCGGCGGCGTGCCCCGGCCGGCGGCCAGCGCCCTCTCGGCCAGGGCGTGCCATTCATGGGCGTCGGCACGGCCCGCCGTGTCGACCTCCGCGTGCCGGTCGATGCCGGCGAATCCACCCGTGCGCTTGACCTGAATACGCATGGGTCCCTGTCTACCGCAGCGCGCGCCTAGTGAGTAGGCACCCCGACCTGCTCCCACGCCTTCAGGACAGCCTGGTACTCCTCGCCGCTGCCGCCGTAGCGGGACTTCGCGGTCTCCAGGGTCTCCTTCGCGAAGTCGGTGAAGGAGCTGTCCTGCCTCAGCTTGCCGCCGGTGAGCGTGTCGTACCAGATCTGTCCGGCCCGCTCCCAGGCGTGCCCGCCGAGCGACTCGGCCAGGATGTAGAAGGCGTGGTTGGGGATGCCGGAGTTGATGTGCACGCCGCCGTTGTCCCGGCCGGTGCGCACGTAGTGGTCCATGTCGGCGGGCTGCGGGTCCTTGCCGAGCTCCGGGTCGTCGAAGGCGGTGCCCGGGGCCTTCATGGAGCGCAGGGCCACGCCGTGGATGCGCGGCGCGAGCAGCCCGGCGCCGATCAGCCAGTCGGCCTCGGAGGCGGTCTGGCCCAGCGTGTACTGCTTGATCAGCGAGCCGAACACGTCGGACATCGACTCGTTCAGGGCGCCCGGCTGCCCGAAGTACGTCAGGTTCGCCGTGTACTGCGTGACGCCGTGGGTCAGCTCGTGGCCGATGACGTCGACGGGGATGGTGAAGTCGAGGAAGATCTGGCCGTCACCGTCGCCGAACACCATCTGCTCGCCGTTCCAGAAGGCGTTGTTGTAGTCCTCGGAGTAGTGCACCGTCGCGAGCAGCGGCAGACCGCTGCCGTCGATCGAGTAGCGGGCGAACTTCTCCAGATACAGCTCGAACGTGGCGCCGAGGCCCGCGTACGCGCGGTTGACGGTCGCGTCCTTGCCGGGCTTGTCGCCCTCGCCGCGCACCTTGCGCCCCGGCAGGTTGGTGCCGTGCTTGGCGTCGTAGATGGTGCGGTGAGGCTTCTGCGCGGCGGCTTCGGGGGGCGGCGCCACGGAGGGCGCGCCGATGACGGTCGTCATCCGGCGGTGGGTACGCTCGAAGGCGTCGCGCTCCAGGGTCTTACGAGCCGTGGCGGCGATCGCGGAGTCCTCGGACTGGGCGGCCTTGTCGAGGACGTGGGGCGGCACGATGGTGCAGAAAACGGGCTCGAACCCCTCCGGGTTCCCCGTTGGGTTGGCGGTCATGCGTGGCAATGTGGCACTGGGTCATGCCGCTGTCACTACCTGCAACCATGATTACTGAAATAGAGGTATTGATCACCTCTTACCCGTTACCTCATGACGGTCCCGCATACTGATACGGGCCTCCGTCTCCGGCGCGACTGGGCTAGTGTGCTCCGCATCATGCGTTTCGGGCTGCTTCTCCTTAGCTGCCGCGGCGAGGGCCTGTAGTCGAGGCCGACCCCCTCCCCGCGGAGTTTTGGCGTTGCGCCGTCGGCCGACTGACCGGCAACCTCCCGAGGAGCCCACGCATCATGGCGAACCGCCAGCAGCCCAGCAGCATGCCGATCCACAAGTACGGTCAGTACGACCAGGTGGACATCCCCGACCGCACCTGGCCCAGCAAGCGTGTCACCACCGCCCCCCGCTGGCTCTCCACGGACCTGCGCGACGGCAACCAGGCCCTGATCGACCCGATGTCGCCCGAGCGCAAGCGCCGGATGTTCGACCAGCTGGTCAAGATGGGCTACAAGGAGATCGAGGTCGGCTTCCCCGCGTCCGGCCAGACCGACTTCGACTTCGTCCGCTCGATCATCGAGGAGCCGGGAGCGATCCCGGACGACGTGACGATCTCCGTACTGACCCAGGCCCGCGAGGACCTGATCGAGCGGACCGTGGAGTCCCTGAAGGGCGCCAGGCGCGCCACGCTGCACCTGTACAACGCCACCGCGCCGGTCTTCCGCCGCGTCGTCTTCCGCGGCTCGAAGGAAGACATCAAGCAGATCGCCGTCGACGGCACGCGGCTGGTCATGGAGTACGCGGAGAAGCTGCTGGGCCCGGAGACAGAGTTCGGCTACCAGTACAGCCCGGAGATCTTCACCGACACCGAACTGGACTTCGCCCTGGAGGTCTGCGAAGCCGTCTGTGACGTGTGGGAGCCGGCCGAGGGCCGCGAGATCATCCTCAACCTGCCCGCCACGGTCGAGCGCTCCACCCCGTCCACGCACGCCGACCGGTTCGAGTGGATGGGCCGGAACCTGACGCGGCGCGAGCACGTCTGCCTGTCCGTGCACCCGCACAACGACCGCGGCACCGCCGTCGCCGCCGCCGAGCTGGCCCTGATGGCCGGCGCCGACCGCATCGAGGGCTGCCTGTTCGGCCAGGGCGAGCGCACCGGCAACGTCGACCTGGTGACCCTGGGCATGAACCTGTTCTCGCAGGGCGTCGACCCGCAGATCGACTTCTCCGACATCGACGAGATCCGTCGTACGTGGGAGTACTGCAACCAGATGGAGGTCCACCCGCGCCACCCGTACGTGGGCGACCTGGTCTACACGTCCTTCTCCGGCTCCCACCAGGACGCCATCAAGAAGGGCTTCGACGCGATGGAGGCCGACGCGGCCGCCAAGGGCGTCACCGTCGACGACATCGAGTGGGCCGTCCCGTACCTGCCGATCGACCCGAAGGACGTCGGCCGCTCCTACGAGGCCGTCATCCGCGTCAACTCGCAGTCCGGCAAGGGCGGGATCGCGTACGTCCTGAAGAACGACCACAGCCTGGACCTGCCGCGCCGGATGCAGGTCGAGTTCTCCAAGGTCATCCAGGCGAAGACGGACGCCGAGGGCGGCGAGGTCACGCCGAAGGACATCTGGAACGTCTTCCAGGACGAGTACCTGCCGAACCCGCACAACCCGTGGGGCCGCATCCAGGTCAAGACGGGCCAGACCACGACCGACACGGACGGCGTCGACACGCTGACCGTCGAGGCCGAGGTCGACGGCGTCGAGCAGGTCCTGGTCGGCACCGGCAACGGTCCGATCTCGGCCTTCTTCCACGCCCTCCAGGGCATCGACATCGACGCCCGCCTGCTGGACTACACGGAGCACACGATGAGCGAGGGCGCGTCCGCGGTGGCCGCCTCGTACATCGAGGTCGCGATCGGCGACAAGGTTCTGTGGGGCATCGGCATCGACGCGAATACGACACGTGCCTCGCTGAAGGCCGTCGTCTCCGCCGTCAACCGCGCGACCCGCTGAGGCGGTTGAGCTGCTCGTTCCCGGCCCCGTACACCTTTTGTGGGTGTGCGGGGCCGTGGCGTGTATCGGCCAGTGCGCCGGTCCGTCGTGACCTCGGCGTGACCAAGGTACTGACGCCGCATCAACAATGTGGCTAACATCACGCCAACACCGCGGCTCCGCATCCCGAGGCGCTGTCGAAGGGCAGAGGCGGGGTGGAGTGAAACGCAACGAAGCGTGCGGTGCCGTTACGGAGGTGTGCGACGTGCTGCCGATCTGGGGACGTATGCGACAGGCCGGACTCTCGCGGGTCCTGGGCGTGCACACCGCGTGGACCACCGTGGGCGACGGGGAGTTCTTCTGCCCGGGCTGTGGTGGCGATCGCAACTACCAACGGCGCACCGGGCGGCGCCGGTTCAGCGTGCTCGGGGTCCCCGTGCTGCCGCGCGGCGAGACCGGACCCGTCGTCCAGTGCGCGGCCTGCGAGGAGCGCTACGGCACGGACGCGCTCGACCACCCGACCACGCACCGCCTCTCGGCGATGCTGCGCGACGCCGTGCACACGGTGGTCCTCGCGGTGCTCGCGGCGGGCGGCGCGTCGTCGCGCCCGGCGCTGGAGTCCGCGGTCGGCGCGCTGCGCGGGGCCGGATTCGACGACACCTGCGAGGAGCAACTCGCGGCACTGGTCGAGGCGTTGATGAGCGACGCCGGACGGATGCGGATGCCCGACCCGTGCGCGGGAACCGGCTCCGGGGCCGGGCTCGCGATCGAACTGCACGAGGCGCTCGATCCGCTCACGCCGCATCTCGCCCCGGCCGGACGGGAGTCGCTCCTGTTGCAGGGCGCGCGGATCGCCCTGGCCGACGGCCCGTACTCGGCGGCCGAGCGTGACGTGCTGCGCACGGTGGGCGCCGCGCTGACCCTGTGTACGGACGAGGTGGACCAGATCCTGGTCGCCGCCACCCGGACACCCCGCTGATCCCTCGCCGTTGACGGACGCCGTACTCCCTGGGGAGTACGGCGGCCCCCGGACCGCCCCCGGGAGTACCGCCCCCCTCGCCCTCTCGCCCGACGCGTCGCCCCCTCCCCTCGAAGAGTCTGGAGCGGACGGACTTCGAGACGAGAGAGAAGGGGGCCCACCCATGGGGGGACCGCCTGCACGAAACGCGCGGCGGCGACGGGTCGTACTGCCGTGGACGTTGCTGGGGCTCTGGATCGCCGTGCTCGCGCTCGCCGGCCCGTTCGCCGGCAAGCTCGGTGACGTCCAGCACGACCGGGCCGTCGACTATCTGCCCGCGAGCGCCGACTCGACGCAGGTCGCGAAGATCCAGGACCGGCTGCCGGGCGGCGAGACGACCGAGCTGGTGCTCGTCTACCACCGGGACGGCGGCCTCACCGCCGGGGACCGGGAGACCGCGGGCGAGCAAGTCGCCGCGATCGGACGTGAGTTGAAGCTCACCGGGACCCCCGAGGGGGTGCCCTCCAAGAGCGGTGACACCCTCATGTACCCCGTCGCCAGCAACGCGCCCGGCCAGGACGAGAAGCTCCGCGACGCCTTCGTGAACGACGTACGGGACATCGCCCACGACACTGGCGCCGGGATGAGCGTCGAGGTCGGCGGGCCGGGGGCGCTGGCCACCGACGCCGCCGAGGTCTACCAGTCCCTCGACGGGCCGCTGCTCTACACGACCGTCGCCGTCGTCGCGATCCTGCTGATCCTGATCTACCGCAGCCCGTTCCTGTGGCTCGTGCCGCTCGTCGTCGCGGGCGTCGCCGACTTCCTGTCGATGGGCGTCGCGTACGGGCTCCACGAGACCTTCGGGACCACCATCAGCGGGCAGAGCTCGGGCGTCATGACCATCCTCGTCTTCGGCGCGGGCACCGACTACGCGCTGCTCATCGTGGCCAGGTACCGGGAGGAACTGCGGCGCGTCGAGCGGCCCTACGACGCCATGCGCGTCGCCCTGCGCGGCTGCGGGCCCGCGGTCCTCGCCTCCTCGGGGACGGTCGCCGCGGGACTCCTGTGCCTGCTCGCCGCCGACCTCAACTCCTCCCGCGGCATGGGCCCGTTGGGCGCCGTCGGCGTGCTGTGCGCGCTCGTCGCCATGCTGACGCTGCTGCCCGCCGTCCTCGTCCTGCTCGGCCGCCGTGTGTTCTGGCCGCTCGTCCCCGCGCTCGGCTCGCAGCCGAAGCCGCGCAGGTCGCTGTTCTCCGCGATGGGTTCGTCGGCGGAACGCCGGCCGCTCACCGTCCTCGGCGTCGGCGCCGTCCTGCTCGGGGCGCTCGCCCTCGGCGCGCTGAACCTGTCCGGCGCCGTCAAACAGGAGGACTCCTTCACCAGCACACCCGACTCCGTCGCCGCGATGAAGACCCTCGCCGCCGCCTACCCGGAGACCGGCACCCAGCCCCTGACCGTCATCGCGCCGACCCGCGGCGCGGACCGGGCCGTGCGGACCGCACGCGCCACCGAGGGCGTCGCCGACGTACAGCGCGGGCGCAGCGGCGGCGGCTGGACCGAGATCACCGTCGTCGCCAGGGCCGCGCCGCAGAGCGCTGCCGAGACCGCCACCATCGAGGCGCTGCGCGACGGACTCGACGCCCAGGGCGCCTACGTCGGCGGACCCAGCGCCGAGCAGCTCGACCTGAAGGACACCAACGCCCGGGACCGCCTCGTCGTCGTGCCGATCGTGCTCGCCGCCGTGCTGCTCGTCCTCGTCGCACTGCTGCGCTCGCTCGTCGCGCCGCTGATGCTGCTCGTCGCCGTGGTCGCGGTGTGGGGCGCGGCGCTCGGCATCGGCGGGCTCGTCTTCGGCCCGGTGTTCGGCTTCGAGGGGACCGACCCGGGGCTCGAACTGCTCTCCTTCGTCTTCCTCGTCGCGTTGGGCGTCGACTACGGGATCTTCCTGATGCACCGGATGCGCGAGGAAGTGCTCGGCGGCGCCGACACCAGGGCAGCGGCGCTCACCGCGCTGCGCACCACGGGCGGGGTCATCGCCTCCGCCGGTCTCGTGCTCGCCGCCACGTTCGCCGTGCTCACCAACATGCCGATGGTCCAACTCGTCGAGCTGGGCTTCGTCATCGCGGTCGGCGTACTCCTCGACACCTTCCTCGTCCGTACGTACCTGGTGACGTCCGCGAGCCTCGCGCTCGGCCGGAAGGTGTGGTGGCCGGGGGCGCTGTCCCGCCCGGCCGGCGAACCCGTACCGCCGCCGGCCGAGGAGGCCGTCCTCACCCGCACCTCCTGAACGACCCGGGGCGCCCCTTCGACCACCTCCCCGTGCCCGCCCTGTCGAAGGGGCGCCCCCTGACGGAAGATGAGCCCGTGGACGTCACCCGCCTTCTCCTGCTGCCCGGCCGCGGCCCCGGCGCCGCCCGCCGGGCCGCGCCGCCGGACCCGGGACGCGTGCTGCGCCAGGACGCGCTGCTCGCCGCCGCGATGCTGGCGGTCGACCTGTGCCTGGCGCTGACCGTACGGGCCGACGGACGCCAGCCCACCCTCTTCGGGTGGGCGCTGCTCGTGGCCGCGCACGTCCCCGTGGTGTGGCGGCGGCGGTCGCCGGGCCTGGCCCTGCTGGGCGTCGCCGCCTGCGTCGGGCCGTACCACGCGATGAACTTCAACCACACCGCTCCGGCCCTCGTCTCGCTGGCCGCGCTGTTCACCGTCGCCCTCACGGGCCGCCCGCTGCGGTCCGTCCTGGTGGGCGCGGGCGTCATCGGCCTGATGCTTTCCGTGAAGTTCAGCCAGGGCATGGCCGAGGGCGTGCAGGCGCTGCGGGTCTCCGGCTGGATCGTCGCCGTCATCCTGCTCGGCGTGTACGCGCGGGTCCACGTGCAGTACGTCGAGTCGGTCATCGAGCGGGCCGAGCGCGCGGAGCGCACCCGCGAGGAGGAGGCCAGGCGCCGCGTCGCCGAGGAACGCCTGCGCGTCGCCCGCGACCTGCACGACCTGCTCGCGCACAGCATCACCCTGGTCGGCGTGCAGACGTCCGTCGCCGCCCACGTCCTGAACGCCGACCCCGGCCGTCTCGACCGGGCGGCCGTCGCCAAGGCCCTCGACGACATCGCCGACACGTGCCGCTCCGCCCGCGGTGAACTCCGCGCCACACTGGAGGTGTTGCGCTCCTCGCCGGACGAGTCGCGCGGGCCCCTGCCGGGCGTGGAGGGCATACCGGAGCTGGCGGAGGCCGCTCGTACGTCGGGTGCCACGGTCTTCTGCGACCTGGACGCGGCCGAGCTGCCGCCCGCGGTCGGCGCCGCCGCGTACCGGATCGTGCAGGAGGCGCTCACCAACGCGGTACGGCACGCAGGACCGGGTCTGACCGTCCGGGTCGCGCTGCGCGTCCGGCCCGGGGCGGTCGAGGTGTCGGTCCGCGACGACGGCTCGGGCCCGCCCGCCCCGCCCTCGGCGGCGCCCGGGTTCGGGCTCGTGGGGATGCGGGAGCGGGCGCGGAGCGTAGGCGGCGTCCTCGACGCGGGCCCGGGGAGACCGGGGGCTTCGCCGTGACGGCCACCCTGCCCCACCAGGGCGCGAGCGGCCGCGACGCACCCGTACCCGTACCCCCCGAGGAGAGCGCGCCGCCGCGCGCCCGCGCGACGCCCACCACGGAGACCGCGTCATGACGATCCGCGTCCTGCTGGCCGACGACCAGACCCTGGTGCGCGCCGCCTTCGCCATGCTCGTCGCGTCCGCCCCCGACATGGAGGTCGTCGCCCAGGCGGGCACCGGCCGCGAGGCCGTCGAGCTGACCGGTTCGGCCCGCGCCGACGTGGTCGTCATGGACATCCGGATGCCCGACCTCGACGGCATCGAGGCCACCCGGCTGCTCGCCGCCGACGAGGACCTCGCCGGGGTCAAGGTCCTGATGCTGACGACGTACGACACCGACGAGCACGTCGTCGAGGCGCTGCGCGCGGGCGCCTCCGGGTTCCTCGTGAAGGACACCCGGCCGGCCGAACTCCTCGACGCCATCAGGACGGTGGCCGCCGGGGACGCCCTGCTCTCGCCCGGACCCACGGCCCGCCTGATCTCCCGCGTCCTGCGCGCCCCCGAGATCCCCGCGCCGCACGACGCGCACCACGCCTCGCTGACGGCGCTCTCCGACCGCGAACGGCAGGTCCTCGCCCTCGTCGCGCGCGGCCTCAACAACACGGAGATCGCCGACACGTTGGGCCTCAGCCCGCTCACCGCGAAGACCCACGTCAGCCGGATCATGGGCAAGGTGGCGGCGCGGGACCGCGCGCAACTGGTCATCGTGGCCTACGAGTCCGGGCTCGTCGCCCCGCTCAACTCCGCGTGACCGCACGCCTGTCGAAGAGCGTGCGCGGCGCGAGGCGGTTACCGTACGGCCATGTCAGAGACCCCGCACCGGCCCGCGCTCCTCGTCGTCGACATGCAGGACGCCCTGCTGCCGATCATGCACGAGGCCGGCCGGACGATCGCCGTCATCGCGGGCCTGCGCTCCCGGGCGCGCGCGGCGGGCGTCCCCGTCGTCATGGTCCGGCAGCGCGGCGAGGGACGCGTGGTGCCCGAACTCGACCCCGGCAGCGGCGCGTCGGCGGTGGAGAAGACCACGGCCGACGCGTTCCTGCGCACCGGCCTCGACGCGACCCTCCGGGGCCTCGGCGTCACCGAGGTCCTGGTCACCGGCTTCGCCACGGAGAACTGCGTGGAGACGACCGCGCGGCAGGCGCTGAGCCGGGGCTACGACCTGGTGCTCGTCGCCGACGGACACACGACGTCGGTCCGGTCGGGCCCGACGGACTTCGTCCCGCCGGACCGGTCGATCGCCCACCACAACGAGATCTACCGGCACATCGACTTCCCCGAGCGCAGCGTGCGGGTGCTGCCGGCGGCGGACGTGGACTTCGGCGCGCCCTGAGGGCCCGCCGGTGCGGTCCGTGCCGGGCGCTATCCGTGGGCGAGCGGGTGCAGGGGCTCGTACAGGCCGATCTCACCGCCGCCCGGCAGGCGCAGCGCGGTCAGCCTCCCCCAGCGCAGCTCCTCGACGGGCTTGGTGAACTCGACTCCCTGGAGAGCGAGTTCGGCGACCGTCGCCGCCAGGTCGTCGCACATCAGCAGCAGCTCGTGCGCGGGCGCGCCCTCGGTCGGGTGCAGGGCGACCTCGCCGGGCGGCGCGGCGAAGATCAGCCACCCGCCCCCGGCGTCGACGTGCGGCCAGCCCAGCACGTCCCGGAGGAAGGCCCGGTCGGCGTCGGCGTCGGCGGAGTACAGGACGGTGTGGGTTCCCGTGATCATGCGGGGAGGGTACGTCCCGTGCCCCCGTCCGGGATGACGCCGCGCAGGGGGCGGCCCGGACCCCGGCCCCGTGAGCGGCCCCGCCACCTCAGGGGATGACACAAGGTGAGCGAGTGCGCCGGGCGCCGGCCGCCCTCGCGGACATGTGCGGACAGCGCTGGATCACTTGCGGTCACTGCCGGGCGCAGCCGGTCAACGGCTCGTGCGACCAGGGGAATCAGCGCCATAGTTGACGGCTCACCATGGCGGGGCGCACAGGACAGGAGGCCCGGCGTGGGCGGACGAGACGAGGGCCGACGGCGATGGCGGGGCGCCGTTCCAGGGCCCCCGGGCGGCATGGGCGCGCTCTGCGCGGTCCTGTGCCTGTGCACCGCGCTCACCGCACTCGTGGACGCCTGGCGTCCGGCGGTCGCGATCCTGCTCATCGGACCCGTCCTGGCCTGCGCCTGGCTGGGGGTGCGCGCCACGGTCGTCGCGGTCGTGTGGAGCCTGGCCCTGGCGACGGTCGCGGTGGTGGTCAGGCGCCACGCGGCGAACCCGCTGCTCGCCGTCGAGTACCTCGTGCTGCTCGCGGGCGGCTGCGCTGCCGTGCGGGCCGCCCACCGGACGGCGGCCCGCACGGCCGCCCTCGCGCGGGTCACCGACATCGCCCGCGTGGCCCAGGGCGCGCTGCTCCGCCCGGTCTCCGACCGGATCGGCGGCATCGACGTGTCCACCCGCCACCACTGCCCCACGGCGCCGGAGACGGCGGGCGGTGACGTCTACGACATCGCCAACACCCCGTACGGGCTACGGGTGTTCATCGGCGACGTGCGCGGGCACGGCCTGGACGTGGTGCGTACGTCGGCGACGGTGGCCGGCGCCTTCCGCGACCTCGCCTACGTCACCCCGCACCTCACGGACCTCGCCGCGCACCTCGACGCCCGGATCGCCCCCGACCTCGGCCCCGAGGACTTCGTCACCGCGCTCTTTGCCGAGTTCGCCCCCGGCGAGATCCGGCTCGTCAACTGCGGCCACCCGGCGCCCCTGCGCCTCGGCCCGACCGGTCCCACCCTCCTCGAACCCCTCGATCCGGCACGCCCGTTGGGCCTCGGGGCGCGCCCCGGCCAGCGCCGCTGCTGGATGCAGCCAGGCGACCGCCTGCTCTTCTACACGGACGGCCTGACCGAGGCCAGGGACGCCGGTGGCGTCGACTTCCCGCTCCTGGAGCACGGCAGCGCGGCGCTCGGCAAGGAGCCGCACCTGAGCGACGCGCTGGACGCCCTGTACGCGGCGGTCACCGCGCACACGGGAGGCCCGCTCCGGGACGACGTGGCGTTCGTCCTCTGCGAGCAGGCTGCCGCCGTGGGGGGCGAGTTCAGCTCCGCCGTACCGTCCCCGCCACGAACGCGCTCCACGCCGCGGCACTGATCACGACGACGTCCCCACCGTCCACCTTGGAGTCCCGAACGGGCACGACGCCGGGGAATCCGTCGGCGACCTCAAGACAGCTTCCGCCTTCGCCGTTGCTGTACGTGGATTTGCGCCAGGCGGCGGCTCCGGCGAAGTCGTACGCGACCTCGACGCAGTCGCCGCCGTTGCCATCACTGAAGGAGCTCTTGCGCCAGCGTGCGTTGCTCAGGTCGTACTCGCGCATCGTCTGTGGTCCTCCGCCGCCGACTCGACCAGGGCCAGGGTCGCCTCCGGCGACAACGCGGCGCCCCTGAGCAGATCGTAGGCGCGTTGTGCCCGCTTCACCACGGCCGGTTCGTCGATGAGCGTTCCCGAGAACGCCGTCTCTGTATAGGCGACCGGCGGGGCGTCCTCGAACTCCATGAGCTGGAGCATCCCGCCCATTGAGGCGTGCGCGCCCTCCGCGTACGGGATCACCGTCGCCCACACCACCCGCTGCCGCATCAGGGCCGCGATCCGGCCCAACTGCTCGGCCATCACGGCCGGTCCGCCCACCGGGATGCGCAGCACGTTCTCGTGCAGCACCACCCAATACTCGGGCCGTGTAGCGTCCCTGAGGATCGCCGCCCGCTCGCGGCGCCCGGTCACCTTCTCCTCGACGTACTCGTCCGTCACGAACGGGTTCGCCTCGATGGTGACGGCCCGCGCGTACGCGGCTGTCTGCAACAGGCCCGGCACCACGCTGGGCGCGAACTCGCACACCGTGGTCGCGAGCCGCTCCAGCTCCACCACCTCCGCGAAGTAATCCGCGTAGCGATGGTCATCGATCAGCTTTCGCCACATCCGCTCGAAAATACCGTCGGTTTGCAGCGCGTCGTCAATCCGTTGGGCGACATCCAACTGTGGCTTGCGAATTGCCTGTTCGAATTGGCCGATGTAGCCGCCGGATACGAATACCCGTAAACCCAACTCGACTTGCGTCAGCGCGGCGTCCTCCCGGCGCCGCTTCAGCTCAAGTCCGAAGAACTCCCACGCCGCCTGCCTCGAACCATTGGCCATGGCCAACCCCCAAGTCCGGCCGGGCACTTGTAGTGCACAGACCCCTCCCCACTGTAGAGACGCGACGTCATCGTGGAGGCGCGAAGCGTGAAATCGAATCGAGAAGGGGAGCCACGTGACGGGACAGGCGGAGCACGCCGAGGTGTGCGTGGAGGAGGCCGAGGAAACGGTGGAGAAATTGCGAGCCGCACTCGCGGGGGTGGGAATTGTGCTGCCCTCGCTCGGGCTGGACCACGGGTCAATCGCGCGGACCGCCCCGTGTCCATTGGTGGAATTGGGGCGTTGTCCGGTTGACGTGGCGGCCCGCCTGGCCGCCGTACTCCTCGCACACCCGGACAGGAGCGCCACCCGATGAAGCCGCCGATCGGTTCGTACGCAGTCGACACGAGTACCGGTCAGGTGGGGAGGGTGATGGGGCACGAGGGCCCGTACGTGCAGTTGCGGCCCTTCGGGGGCGGCCGGGAGTGGGACTGTCCGCCGGAGGTGCTGCGGGAGGCGACCACGACGGAGCGGCTGCGGGCGGCGACCGCGTACGAGAACAGGAGAAGCCGGGGCGAGGTTCCCTGAGCTGCCCGCCGGGCGGGTGCCCGGGTAGGGGACAATGGGGGCCATGAGTCTGTTCCGCGACGACGGCATCGTGCTGCGCACCCAGAAGCTGGGTGAAGCGGACCGCATCATCACCCTCCTCACGCGCGGTCACGGGCGCGTACGGGCCGTAGCGCGCGGGGTGCGGCGCACCAAGTCGAAGTTCGGGGCGCGGCTCGAACCGTTCTCCCACGTCGACGTGCAGTTCTTCGCGCGGGGGAGCGAGCTGATCGGGCGGGGGCTCCCGCTGTGCACGCAGAGCGAGACGATCGCCGCGTACGGCGGCGGGATCGTCACCGACTACGCCCGGTACACGGCGGGCACGGCCATGCTGGAGACGGCGGAGCGGTTCACCGACCACGAGGGCGAGCCCGCGGTGCAGCAGTACCTGCTGCTCGTGGGCGCCCTGCGGACCCTCGCCCGCGGTGAGCACGAACCGCACCTCGTCCTCGACGCCTTCCTGCTGCGCTCCCTCGCCGTGAACGGGTACGCGCCCACCTTCGGCGACTGCGCGAAGTGCGGAATGCCCGGTCCCAACCGGTTCTTCTCGGTCGGCGCGGGCGGCTCGGTTTGCGTCGACTGCCGGGTACCGGGCAGCGTCGTACCCTCACCGCAGGCCCTCACCCTGCTGGGAGCGCTGCTGACCGGCGACTGGGAGACGGCGGACACGTGCGAGGCACGGTTCGTGCGGGAGGGCAGCGGCCTGGTGTCGGCGTACCTGCACTGGCACCTCGAGCGCGGACTGCGCTCGCTGCGTTACGTAGAGAAAAGCTAGAGCTGAGCTAGGGGAGAGGCCCACCACATGGCACGTCGCGGAATTCTCGGACGGTCGTCACGGCGCGAGTACGTGGCACCCGAACCGCACCCGTCGGGGGCGCGGCCGCCGAAGATCCCCGGCGAGCTGGTGCCCCAGCACGTCGCCATCGTGATGGACGGCAACGGCCGCTGGGCCAAGGAGCGCGGGCTGCCCCGGACCGAGGGCCACAAGGTCGGCGCCGAGCGGGTCCTCGACGTCCTCCAGGGCGCCATCGAGATGGGCGTCGGCGCGATCTCGCTCTACGCCTTCTCCACCGAGAACTGGAAGCGGTCCCCGGACGAGGTGAAGTTCCTCATGAACTTCAACCGGGACTTCATCCGCAAGACCCGCGACCAGCTCGACGAGCTGGGCGTCCGGGTGCGCTGGGTGGGCCGCATGCCCAAGCTGTGGAAGTCGGTCGCCAAGGAGCTGGAGATCTCCCAGGAGCAGACCAAGGGCAACGACAAGCTGACCCTGTACTTCTGCATGAACTACGGCGGCCGCGCCGAGATCGCCGACGCCGCGCAGGCCATCGCCGAGGACGTGAAGGCCGGCCGCCTCGACCCGTCGAAGGTGAGCGAGAAGACCTTCGCGAAGTACCTGTACTACCCGGACATGCCGGACGTCGACCTGTTCCTGCGGCCCAGCGGCGAGCAGCGCACCTCCAACTACCTTCTGTGGCAGAGCGCTTATGCCGAGATGGTCTTCCAGGACGTGCTGTGGCCGGACTTCGACCGGCGCGACCTGTGGCGGGCCTGCGTCGAGTACGCCTCGCGCGACCGCCGCTTCGGCGGCGCGACGCCCAACGAGGTGCTCCTCCAGCTGGAGGGACGCTCCGAGGAGGGCTGACAGCCTCACCGGTTACGATCCCGGACGTGCATCACACAGGAATACCCGCGGCGCCGTCCGTGGAACTGGAATACCGGCCGACGCTGCGCCAGTGCGAGGAAGCCGGCCAGGCGCGGCGCGCGGCCTCGGACCGGGATCGCCGGAGCCGGATCGTCACCGTGGTCTTCGCCGTCCTGGCGGTCCTGCTGGCCGCGCGCGACGGCGGCGCGGCCTCCGCGGGCCTGATCGGCGTCGCGATCGGCCTGGTCGTCAGGGTCTTCGTGGTGCGGCCGCGCCGCGAGGACCGGGCCCTGCACGCGCGCGCCGTACGCCGCGGCGGGCACCGCGCGACGGTCGACGCGAACGGTGTGCACGTCGAGCACGAGCTGGGCTCCGAGGCGATCGCCTGGGCCGGGGTGCGGCGCTTCGTGGAGACCGAGAACCTCGTCGTACTCCTCGACGAGGACGCCGCCGAGGCGACGGCGCTGCCCAAGGAGGGGCTGTCCCGGGAGGACGCCGACCGGCTGCGCCGCCTGCTCGACGAGCACCTCGGCCGGGGCTGAGCGCGGGCGGTCAGGACGCCGGGACGCACTCCGCGCAGGTGCCGAAGATCTCCACGGTGTGCGCCACGTTCGCGTAACCGTGCTCGGCGGCGATCGCCTCCGCCCACTTCTCGACCGCGGGGCCCTCGACCTCCACCGCCTTGCCGCAGACACGGCAGACCAGATGGTGGTGATGGTCCCCGGTCGAGCAACGGCGGTACACCGCCTCACCCTCCGACGTGCGCAGGACGTCGACCTCGCCCGCGTCGGCGAGGGACTGGAGCGTGCGGTAGACCGTGGTCAGGCCGACGGAGTCGCCCTTGTGCTTGAGGACGTCGTGCAACTCCTGGGCGCTGCGGAACTCGTCCACCTCGTCGAGCGCCGCCGCCACTGCCGCGCGCTGGCGGGTCGACCTGCCTCGAACCGGGGCTGCCACGGGTTCCTCCTCACGTCTGCGCCACGTACGTACCGCCGCCATTGTGCCAGGTGGCGTGGTGGCCGGGTCAGCCATGGAGGGAAGGAGTCGGGGCCTGCTGCCCCGGGATCGCGCACTCCGCCGGATCGCCCGCGGCCGTCGTCGCCGCGCGGGCCCGCCGCCGTGCCAGCGGCGTCGCGAGCAGTGTCAGGACGATGAAGACCGCGATCGTCAGAAGCACGATCGTCGCGCCCGGCGGCACCGGCTTGTAGTACGACGTCACGGTTCCGCCGAGCGTCACCACGACCCCGATCGCGACCGCGACGACGAACGTCGCCTTGAAGCTGCGGGTCAGCTGCTGCGCCGCCGCCACCGGGACGACCATGAGCGCCGACACCAGGAGCAGGCCGACCACCCGCATCGCGACCGTCACCGTCACCGCCGCCGTGACCGCGATGAGCAGGTTCAGGGCGCGCACCGGCAGCCCCGTGACCCGCGCGAACTCCTCGTCCTGGCTGACCGCGAACAGCTGCCGGCGCAGGCCGACCGTCACCAGGATCACGAGCGCCGCGAGCCAGCAGATGGCGACGACGTCCGACTGCGAGACGGTCGTCAGGGACCCGAAGAGGTAGGAGCCCAGGTTGGCCGTCGAGCCACCGGGCGCGAGGCTGATGAGCATCACACCGCCCGCCATGCCCCCGTAGAAGAGCATCGCCAGCGCGATGTCGCCGCGCGTCTTGCCGTACCAGCGGATCAGCTCCATGACGAGCGCGCCGACGACGGAGACGGCCATCGCCATCCACACCGGCGACGTCGACAGCAGGAAGCCGAGGCCGACACCCGTCATCGCGACATGGCCGATGCCGTCGCCCATGAGGGCCTGGCGGCGCTGGACCAGGTAGATGCCGATCGCGGGGGCCGTGACGCCGATGAGGACGGCGGCGAGCAGCGCCCGCTGCATGAAGTCGTAACTCAGGAATTCCATGTCAGCTCAGCAGTCCTGTGCGCAGGGGCGCGGCGTCGGCCGCGGCGTGCGGGTGTACGTGGTCGTGGCCCGGCAGCGCGTGCTGGCCGACGGCCTTGGGCGGCGGCCCGTCGTGCAGCACGCAGCCGTCGCGCAGCACCACCGCGCGGTCGATCAGCGGTTCGAGGGGGCCGAGTTCGTGCAGGACGAGAAGGACGGAGGCCCCTGCCGCGACCTGCTCCCGCAAGGTCGCGGCGAGGATCTCCTGGCTCGCCAGGTCGACGCCCGCCATGGGCTCGTCCATGATCAGCAGCTCGGGTTCGGCGGCCAGGGCGCGCGCGATGAGCACCCGCTGGTGCTGGCCGCCGGAGAGCGCGTCGACCGAGTCCTTCGCCCGGTCCGCCATCCCGACCAGCTCCAGGGCGCGGCCCACCGCGGCCCGGTCCGCCTTGCGCAGGACGCCGAAGCGGGCACGGGACAGCCGGCCCGAGGCGACGACCTCGGCGACCGTGGCGGGCACGCCGCCCGCCGCCGTCGTGCGCTGCGGCACGTAGCCGACGCGCGCCCACTGCCGGAAGCGGCGCCGGGGCGTACCGAAGATCTCGATCTCGCCGCCGGTGAGCGGGACCTGGCCGATGATGCCGCGCACGGCGGTGGACTTGCCGGAGCCGTTGGCCCCGAGCAGCGCGACGACCTCGCCGCGCCCCACCGTCAGGTCGATGCCGCGCAGCACGGGACGCCCGCCCAGCTCCGCCGTCACCCTGCGCAAGGTGATCACGGGGTCACTCATGTCCGCGCCGCCCTTCAAGCTGCTTGATCCGTACGTCACTTGGCGCCGAGAGCCTTCTGGAGCGCCGCGAGGTTGGACCGCATCACGGCGATGTAGTCGTCCCCCTTGGACTTCTCCGTGATGCCCTCGATCGGGTCGAGTACATCAGTCGTGAGCTTCGCGTCGTTCGCCAGGGTCTTGGCCGTCTTGTCGCTGACGAGGGTCTCGTAGAAGACGGTGGTGACGCCGTCGGCCTTCGCCATCTCCTGGAGGTCCTTGACGCGCGAGGCGCTGGGCTCGGACTCCGGGTCGAGGCCGCTGATGGCCTCCTCGGTGAGGCCGTAGCGCTCGGCGAGGTAGCCGAAGGCGGCGTGCGTGGTGATGAAGACCTTGGAGTCCGTGTTCTTCAGGCCGTCCTCGAACTCGGTGCTGAGCGTGCCGAGCTTCTCCACCAGGGCCGCGGTGTTCTTCTTGTAGTCCGCCGCGTGGTCCGGGTCGGCCTTCTGCAGGGCCTTGCCGACGCCCTCGGCGACCTCGGCGTACTTCACCGGGTCGAGCCAGATGTGCGGGTCGGTGCCCTCTTCGCCGCCGTGGTCGTGGCCCTCGTGCTCCTCGGCGTGGCCGCCGACCTCGCTGCCGTGCTCCTCCAGCGTCGTCAGGGACGCCGCGTCGACCTTCGTGGAGATCCCGGACTGGCTGATCGCCTCGTCGACGGCCGGCTGGAGGCCCTTGAGGTAGATCGCGGCGTCGGCCTCCTCCAGCTGGGCGCGCTGCTGGGCGCTGACCTCCAGGTCGTGGGGCTCCTGACCGGGCTTGGTCAGGTTCGTGACGTCGACGTGGTCGCCGCCGATCTCCTCGGCGAGGTACTGCATCGGGTAGAACGACGCCACCACGTCCAGCTTGCCGTCGCTGCCCTTGCTGTCGGCGGCGGAGGACCCGCACGCGGACAGGGCCGTGAGACCGAGCATCGTGGTGGCGGCGACGGCGGTCGTGGATATGAGGCGGCGGCGGGGCCGGCGGGGAAGGCGCACGTTCATGACAGTCATTTTCAACAAAACTGGAAATGATTGTCAAGAAGAGTGCGGTGAAGCGTTCGTCCCACTCTGTGCCGACTCCGGTCGCGGAACCGATTTGGTTCGGGGGGTGGGCCCGCCGGTAACCTGAAGCATTCGCTCCCGGAGCGCGTATCCGCCCGCCCGTCGCCCGACCACCACCCCTGACGGAGGCGCTGCGCGCCACACCTTTTGAATCGTCGTCGTAAGAAGAGAGCACCGTGGCCGCCGACAAGATCGAGACCATCGTCAGCCTCAGCAAGCGCCGTGGCTTCGTCTACCCCTGCAGCGAGATCTACGGCGGCCAGCGTGCCGCCTGGGACTACGGACCGCTGGGCGTGGAGCTGAAGGAGAACCTCAAGCGTCAGTGGTGGCGCTACATGGTCACCTCGCGCGAGGACGTCGTCGGTATCGACTCGTCGGTGATCCTGGCGACCGACGTCTGGCAGGCCTCCGGCCACGTCGCCACGTTCACCGACCCGCTCACCGAGTGCACCTCCTGCCACAAGCGGTTCCGCGCGGACCACCTGGAAGAGGCGTACGAGGAGAAGAAGGGCCGCGTTCCGGAGAACGGCCTCGCGGACATCAACTGCCCGAACTGTGGCACCAAGGGCGCCTTCACCGAGCCCAAGCAGTTCTCCGGCCTGCTCGCCACGCACCTCGGCCCGACGCAGGACAGCGGCTCCATCGCCTACCTGCGCCCCGAGACCGCCCAGGGCATCTTCACCAACTTCTCGCAGGTGCAGACCACTTCGCGCCGCAAGCCGCCGTTCGGCATCGCCCAGATGGGCAAGTCGTTCCGCAACGAGATCACGCCCGGCAACTTCATCTTCCGCACCCGTGAGTTCGAGCAGATGGAGATGGAGTTCTTCGTCAAGCCGGGCGAGGACGAGAAGTGGCAGGAGTACTGGATGGAGCAGCGCTGGAACTGGTACACCGGCCTGGGTCTCCGCGAGGAGAACATGCGGTGGTTCGAGCACCCGAAGGAGAAGCTCTCCCACTACTCGAAGCGCACCGCTGACATCGAGTACCGCTTCCGCTTCGGCGGCAGCGAGTGGGGCGAGCTGGAGGGTGTCGCCAACCGCACGGACTACGACCTCTCCGCGCACTCCAAGGCCTCCGGCCAGGACCTCTCCTACTACGACCAGGAGAAGGGCGAGCGCTACACGCCGTACGTCATCGAGCCCGCGGCCGGTGTCGGCCGCACGATGCTGGCGTTCATGCTCGACTCGTACTTCGAGGACGAGGCGCCCAACGCCAAGGGCAAGATGGAGAAGCGCACCGTCATGCGCTTCGACCCGCGCATCGCCCCGGTGAAGGTCGCCGTCCTGCCGCTGTCCCGCAACCCGGAGCTGTCGCCGAAGGCCAAGGGCCTGGCGGCCGCGCTGCGCCAGCACTGGAACATCGACTTCGACGACGCCGGTGCCATCGGCCGCCGCTACCGCCGCCAGGACGAGATCGGTACGCCGTTCTGCGTCACCGTCGACTTCGACACCCTGGACGACAACGCGGTGACCGTGCGCGAGCGCGACACCATGAAGCAGGAGCGCGTCTCCCTCGACCGGATCGAGGGCTACCTGGCCAGCCGCCTGATCGGCTGCTGACCTCGTCGCACGTCCCGCAGACCCCGGCCGCGGCCTTCCGCGGCCGGGGTCTGCTGCGTGCCGGGGCGAATTGCTGCACACTGCGGGCATGCCGCAGATGACGAGCAGCAAAGTCAGTCGCTGGGACCAGCACGGACGGGCGCATGTCGTGAGCGTCGAGAAGGCCGGTCTCCAGCGGCAGTTGACGTGCGGGACGTGCGGGTGGCGCAGAACCGCCCAGTTCCTGCCCTGGCTGAAGGCGCAGGAACACCTGGAGCGGGAGCACCAGGCGACGGTGGACCCCGGCTCCGACTAGGGCCTGTCTCCGAGATCCCTCCGTCCGCCCGCAGGGCAGGAGGGATCTGGGAGACAGACCTAGGGCCTAGCGGCTCGTCAGGCCGCGCATCACCAGGGCGACCACGGCGTCGAAGGCCTGCTCGGCGCCCGGGCGGGACCACTCGGGGGCGTGCACCGGGTCGTGGAAGTGGGCGGTCGCCTCGAACACGGCGCGGGCCGTCACGGGCAGGTCGGCGCTCTCGAACTCGCCCTGCCGGACGCCCTCGTCGAGGATCCGGGTCAGCTGGCCGATCAGCTCGGCGATGTGCGCGTCGACCACGCCGCCGTTCTCCGTCGTCAGGACGGTGTACGTGGCGAACAGCTCGGGGTCGTCGCCCGCCTTGTGCCGCTTGGCCTCGAACAGCGTCGCCAGCCAGAGCCGCAGCTTGGCGGCCGGTGCCGCGGAACCGGCGACCACCTCCGCGAGCAGCTCCGTCGTATGGTCCAGCCAGCGCTTGGTGACCGCGCCGCGCAGCTCCGCCTTCGTACGGAAGTGGCGGTACACCGAGCCGTGGCTGACCCCGAGTGCGCGGGCGACGTCGACGACGGTGGCCTTGGCGGCGCCGTGCCGGCGCAGCACCTCCTCGGTCGCGGCGAGGATGCGCTCGGGGGTCAGGGGCTCGGTGGGCATGGTGTTGAAGTTACCCGGCGTCGATCAGCGCTCGCTGTCGAGGTGTGCCATCTGGGCCGCCGGGTAGCGCTCACCGGCCGCGGCGTCGGCGGGCACGGCCTCCTCGATCGCGGCCAGATCGGCGGCGTCCAGGGTGACGTCGAGCGCGCCGAGGGCCTCCGTGAGGCGGTCGCGGCGGCGGGCGCCGACCAGCGGCACGATGTCCTCGTGCTCCGCGCCCCGGCTGAGCACCCACGCGATGGCGATCTGCGCGACGCTCACGCCCTTCTGCTCGGCGATCTTGCGGAGCTGCTCGACGAGGTCCAGGTTGTGCTGGAGGTTCTCGCCCTGGAAGCGCGGGCTCATCCCGCGGAAGTCGTTCGCGGCGAGCTGCCGGTCGCGGGAGAAGTGGCCGGAGATCAAACCGCGGGACAGGACCCCGTACGCGGTGATGCCGATGCCCAGCTCGCGGGTGGTCGGCAGGATCTCGTCCTCGATACCGCGCGAGATCAGCGAGTACTCGATCTGGAGGTCGCTGATCGGGGCGGTGGCGGCGGCCCGGCGGATGGTGTCCGCGCCGACCTCGCTGAGCCCGATGTGCCGGACGTGGCCCTTCTCGACCAGCTCGGCGATCGCGCCGACGGTCTCCTCGATCGGGACGTCCGGGTCGATCCGGGCGATCCGGTAGACGTCGATGTGGTCGACGCCGAGGCGCTGGAGGCTGTACGCGGCGAAGTTCCGCACCGCCGCCGGTCGGCCGTCGTAGCCGGACCAGCCGCCGTCCGGATCGCGCAGGGCGCCGAACTTCACGCTGGTCAGCGCCTTCTCGCGGGCCGCGGCGGGCGCCGAGCGGAGGGCTTCGCCGATGAGCATCTCGTTGTGGCCCATGGCGTAGAAGTCGCCGGTGTCGAGGAGCGTGACGCCGGCGTCGAGCGCAGCATGGATGGTGGCGATCGACTCGGCGCGGTCGGCGTCGCCGTACAGGGCGGACATGCCCATGCAGCCGAGGCCGAGGGCGGAGACGTGCGGGCCGGTGGTGCCGAGTTTCCGAGTGGGGAGGTTCATGCCTCCACCATGACATGACAGATGACAGATTTCAATATCTGTCATCTGTCATGCGTGGTGCGTGGTGCGTGGGGGGGGTGCGGGCAGGGGTCAGACGCCGACCGTGCCGTCGATGCGCTCCCGGAGGAGATCGGCGTGGCCGTTGTGGCGCGCGTACTCCTCGATCATGTGGATCACCACCCAGCGCAGCGACACCGTGCCCCGCCAGGCATCCCTGCCCGTCACGTCCAAGTCGGCGGCCCCGGCGAGGAGTTGATCGGCGAACTCCGCCTCCGCGCGCCACGCGGCCCAGACGGCGGCCGGGTCCGCCGCTGCCGCGTCGTCGAAGTCGCCCTCCGGGTTGTCGGGCGTGGAGTACAGGTTCGGGGCGTCCTGGCCCGCGATCGCCCGGCGGAACCAGCGCCGCTCCACATCGGTCACATGCCGCACGAGCCCGAGCAGGGAGAGCGTCGACGGCTCCACCGACGCGGTCGCCAACTCGCCCCGCAGACCCGCGCACTTGAGCTCCAGCGTGGCGCGCTGCGCGGTGAGGAACCCGGCGAGCATGCGGCGCTCGTCGCCGGTGGCGGGGGTGGTGAAACGGGCCTCGGAGCCCGCGCCGGGGAAGAGTCCGACGCGGCGGGTGACGGCGGACGGATCAGGGATGTCGGTGGTCATGCGGGTGACAGTAGGCAGGGGCGGCGGTCGGCGTCCGGCGGACGCGGGGCGCGCGACCGGGCGCGCGTGTGGTCAACTCCCGCCATGAAGGCTTTCGTCGGGCTGCTTCTCGCCCTGATCGGTGCCTGCTCGTTCCTCGGACACGGGTGCGGCGCGCTGGGCCGGGGCTGCGGCCGCGCGGGCTCGCCGCGCTGGCCGCCGCGCTCACCTGCGCGCTGTACGCGTGGGGTCTGCTCCATGTCGTCGGAGCCGTGCTGGACGCGGAGGACGGCGGGACGGACTCGGCGCCGCCGCGGCCGTGCCGGTCCGCGCCCCGGGCCGTGGCGCCCGGATACCTCGACCATCACGTCGACCTCCTGCCGCTGCGGTTCGTGTGCGACACCGAGAGCGCCGGCGGCGACACCGCCGACACCGTGCCCCCGTACGTCAATCCCGCCCTGCTCGTCACCGGGCTCACGACCGTCGGTCTCGGGGTGTGCGCGGTGGTCGCCCACGAACGCGACGAGCGGCGCCGTGCCGCCGTCGCGGGCGCTCGGTGAGGCCCGTGCCTCCCGTCAGGAGACCGTGCGGGGCAGGCGGAGGCTGAGGGCCACCGTCAGGGCCACCGTGGCGAGTTGGGCGACGAGCGTCACCAGGAGCGCGTCACGCATCCCCATGCCCGGCGCCAGCGAGAGGAACAGGGAGCCGAGCGTCGCCACGCCCAGGGCGAGCGCCGCCTGCTGGGTGGTCGTCATCACGCCGCCGCCCACGCCCGCCCGCGCCGCGGGCACCTCGGACAGGATGATGCGGAAGAGGATGGGGAGCTGGAGCGCCTGCCCCGCTCCGGCCAGCGCCGCCCCCGGCATCAGCTGGACGACCCCGAGGTCCGGCCAGGTCCGCCACGCCGCGACCGCGATCAGCGCGAGCCCGGCCGCCTGGAGCAGTCCGCCGGCCGTGACGACCCGCGTGCCCCAGCGGGCCACCAGGCGCGGACCGGCCAGCGACGTCGCGAAGAACACCGCGGCCATCGGCGCGAGCGCCAGGCCCGCCGCCGTCGCGTCGAGGTGCTCGCCCTGCTGCAACGCCACCGCGATCACGAACATGAAGCCCGAGAAGCCGATCGAGAACGGCACGACCATGATCAACCCCCGTCGCAGGGACGGCAGCCGGAAGAGGGACGGCGGCACCAGCGGGGTGCGGCCCGCCCGGTCCTCCCGGCGCTCCACCGCGTAGAAGAGGTACGCGAGCAGCGGGAACGCCGCGAGCGACAGCCACGTCCACAGCGGCCAGCCCGCCGCCCGGCCCTCCGTCAGCGGGGCGAGCAGCGCGGCCAGGGCGAGGGCCAGCAGGACCGTGCCGGGCACGTCGACCGGCTCGGGGCGCGGCGAGCGGGTCTCGGGCACCGTACGGGCGGCGAGGACCAGGGCGAGCAGCACCACCGGCACGTTCACCAGGAACACCGAGCGCCAGCCCGTGCCGAACAGATCCGCGGAGACCAGGACCCCGCCGAGCACCTGGCCCGCCACCATCGACAGACCGGCCGTCGCCCCGTACATGCTCATGGCCTTGGCGCGGCGCGAGCCTGCCGTCGTCGCCTGGATCGTGGCGAGGACCTGCGGCAGCATCGCCGCGGACGCCGCGCCCTGCGCGACCCGTGCCACGACGAGCGTCCCGGCCGTCGGCGCGAGGCCGCAGGCCAGCGAGGTCAGGCCGAAGGCGGCCATGCCGCCGAGGAAGAGCCGGCGGCGGCCGAGCAGATCGCCGAGCCGCCCGCCGAGGACGAGCAGCACGGCGTACGCGATGCCGTATCCGGCGACGACCAGTTCCAGGACCGGTTCGCTCGCGGACAGATCGCGGTCGATGGTGGGCAGGGCGACGTTGACGATGAAGAAGTCGATGAGGGGGAGTGCCGCGCCGAGCAGCACGGTGAACAGGCCCGGTCCGGTCAGCGCGGTGCCGGGAGCGGCGGACCGCCCGAGCGTCGGGGACTGCGTGGTGGTGGTCATGGCATCGAGCGTCCACCTCTTCCCAAAGGGGTACCAGAGTGTTCTTATCCTGGTAGAAGAGGTACCTGGAAACAGGCTCGGCGCGGGTGCAGTCTGGAGGCATGACCACCATGACGCAGGACGCCGCCCTCGCGCGGGGCGAACGGGGCGACCGGAGCGAGGGGGACGCGCGGCCCGCGGAGATCCGGCGGCACGAACTGGCCGGGTTCCTGCGCAGCCGCCGCGAGCGCATCACGCCCGAGGACGTGGGCCTGCCGCGCGGTGCCCGCCGCCGCACCCCCGGCCTGCGCCGCGAGGAGGTCGCGCACCTGTCCGCGGTCGGCGTCACCTGGTACACCTGGCTGGAGCAGGCCCGCGACATCCAGGTCTCCGCGCAGGTCCTCGACTCCCTGGCCCGCACCTTGCGGCTCGACGTCAGCGAGCGGGCCCACCTCTTCGGCCTCGCCGGGGCGATCGACCCGGCCCCGGCGGCGAGCTGCGCCCGGCTCACCCCCGAACTGCGCCAGATGCTCGACCAGTTGGACCCGATGCCGGCCTGCGTGCAGAACGGCCGCTACGACATCCTCGCCTACAACAGCACCTACCGGCTGCTGCTCTGCGACCTCGACGAGATCCCGCCCGAGGACCGCAACTGGATGCTGCTCGCCTTCACCCACGAGCAGTGGCGCTCGGCGATCGTCTCCCTCGACGACGTCCTGCGGATCATGGCCGCCAAGTTCCGTTCGGGCATGGCCGACCATCTCGCCGAACCCACCTGGAAGTCCGTCCTCAACCGGCTCCTCGACGAGTCCGCCGAGTTCCGCGAGGTGTGGGAGCGCCACGAGGTGGTGCGGTCGGTGCCCAGCAAGGTCAAGCACTTCCTCAACCCGCTCGTCGGACCGCTCGCCGTCGTCCACACCGATCTGTGGCTGGGCCGGGACTGCGGGGCGCGCATGGTCACGTACACCCCGGCGGACGACGCGACCCGCGCCCGCCTCGACACGCTCAGGGAGCTGTCGCTCAGCCGGAGCTCGTGAGGTCGGCCTCCGCGCGGACCTCGGGCTCCGCCAAGCGCCGGGCCGTGCGCCGGGCCGTCTCCTTCGCCCACCGCCCGCTGGTCAGCGCGCCGAGCACCAGGACCGCCAGACCGCACCCGGCGATGATCCACCAGCAGGTCCGGCCGGCATCGACGAAGGAGTCGGCGTACGAGGATCCGGCGACGCCCGACGCGAGGACCGCGCCGATGACGGCGACACCGAGGGTCTGGCCGATCTGCCGGCTGGTGGAGGCGACGGCCGCCGCGACCCCGGCCTGGGCGCGGGGCATCCCGGAGACCGCCGTGTTGGTGATGGGCGCGTTGACGAAGCCGAAGCCGATGCCGAACAGCACGTAGGCGACGAACAGCGACCCGTTCGAGGTCTCCGCGTCGAACGCCGCGAGCAGCACCCCGCTCGCCGTCATCGTGACGCCCGCGACGAGCAGCGGCAGGCGCGGCCCGCGGCTGCCGACGAGCCGGCCCGACAGGGGCGCGCACACCAGGGCCATCGTCGCCATCGGCAGCATCCACAGGCCCGCGTGCAGCGCGTCCAGGCCGCGTACGTCCTGGAGGTACAGCGTCGACAGGAACAGGAAGCCGCCGAGCGCCGCGAAGGCGCTGACCGCGATGACGGTGGCGCCGCTGAACGGGGCCGAGCGGAAGAACCGCAGGTCGATCAGGGGTTCGTCGCGGCGCGGCTCGTAGGCCAGGAGGCCGGTCAGCGCGGCGACGGCGATCGCCGCGAAGACGATGATGCGCGTCGAGGTCCAGCCCGCGTCGGGCGCCTCGATGATCGCGTACGTCAGCGAACCGAGCAGCGCGATGATCAGGACCTGGCCGACCGGGTCGGGGCGGCGGGCCTTCGGCGCACGGGACTCCGGCACGTAGCGGAGGGTGAGCAGCAGCGCGGCCAGGCCGACGGGCAGATTGACCCAGAAGATCGACCGCCAGCCGATCGAGTCCACGAGCAGGCCGCCGACGATCGGTCCCGCGGCCATCGAGATGCCCACGACCCCGCCCCAGACGCCGATGGCGCGGGCCCGCTCGCGCGGGTCCGTGAAGGTGTTCGTGATGATCGACATCGCCACCGGATTGAGCATCGAGCCGCCGACCGCCTGGACCATCCGGAACGCCACGAGGGCCTCCAGGCTCGGCGCGAGCGAGCAGGCCACCGACGCGGCCGTGAAGACGATCAGCCCGATCGTGAAGACCTTGCGCCGCCCGATCCGGTCGGCGGTCGAACCGGCCAGCATCAGCAGCGACGCGAGCACCAGCGTGTAGGCGTCGATCGTCCACTGCATGCCCGACAGCGTGGCGTCGAAGTCCTTCGCCATGGACGGCAGGGCGACATTGAGGACGGTGTTGTCGAGGCTGACGATCAGCAGGCTCATGCAGCAGATCGCGAGGACGAGCATCCGCCGCCGGTGGGTCAGGTCAGAGGGCGCGTCGGGCATGCCTCCGACGGTATCCGGAACGCCGCCGGGACGGGTGTGTGAGGTCATGCCCCTACCGTCGCCGCCCGCTCAGCCTGGTACCAGAGTCTCCTTATCGTGTTACAGGCAGTACCTGGCACCAGGATGAGCGGCGAGGCATCCTGGGGGCATGACGACTGCCGCGACCGCCGCAGGGACCGCGTCGGCGGACGGTCCGCGCCGCGCCGAGCTGGCCGCCTTCCTGCGCAGCCGCCGCGAGCGCATCACCCCGGACCAGGTCGGCCTGCCCGGCACGGCCCGCCGCCGCACCCCGGCCTGCGCCGCGAGGAGGTCGCGCACCTCGCCTCGGTCGGCATCACCTGGTACACGTGGCTGGAGCAGGGCCGCGCCATCAACGTCTCGGCCGGCGTCCTCGACGCCATCGCCCGCGCCCTGCGGATGGACCCCACCGAGCGGGCCCACGCCTTCGCGCTCGCCGGGACCACCGACCCGCGCGCCACCCCGGAGAGCCCCGCCGTCACGCCCACGGTCCTGCGGCTGCTGCGCCGCCTGGAGCCGTACCCCGCCGAGGTGAAGAACGCCCGGTACGACATCCTCGCCCACAACCGGGCCTACACCGACGTCTTCGGCGACCCCGCCGAGCACGAGCCACGGCACCGCAACGCCCTGTGGCTGATGTTCATGAACGACCGCTGGCGCGTGCGGTTCCTCGACCGCGACGTGATGCTGCCCGAGCTCCTCGCCAAGTACCGCAAGGCGATGGCCGAGCACGTCGCCGAACCCGCCTGGAAGACGCCGGTCGACGAGCTCCTCGAAGCGTCCGAGGAGTTCCGCGCACTGTGGCGGCGGCACGACGTCGCGCCGATGGTCTCGCACGTCAAGCGCTATCTGCACCCTGACCCGGAGGTCGGCCTGCTGCGCCTGGAGCACCGCCACATGTGGCTCGCCCCGGACAGCGACGCGTACCGCGTCGTCGCCTACCTCCCGGCGGACGACGAGACCGCGGAGCGGCTGGAGAAACTGGCGGCGTCGACGGCCCCGACGGGGTGAGCGCGGGGAGTGGGACAATGGATCCTTGCCCGCGCCCCTCGAAGGTGTAGTCGTACGTCTCCGGAGACCCGCCCCGATGACTCAGCAGCCTCTTCACGTCGGCCCGCACACCGTGCAGCCGCCCGTGGTCCTCGCCCCCATGGCCGGGATCACGAACGCGCCGTTCCGCACCCTGTGCAGGGAGTTCTCGGGCGGCAAGGGCCTCTTCGTCAGCGAGATGATCACGACGCGCGCCCTGGTCGAGCGCAACGAGAAGACCATGCAGCTCATCCACTTCGACGCGAGCGAGAAGCCGCGCTCGATCCAGCTGTACGGGGTCGATCCGGCGACCGTCGGCAAGGCCGTCCGCATGATCGCGGAAGAGGACCTCGCCGACCACATCGACCTGAACTTCGGCTGCCCGGTCCCGAAGGTGACCCGCAAGGGCGGCGGCTCCGCGCTCCCGTACAAGCGGAACCTGCTCCGGGCGATCCTCAAGGAGGCCGTCTCGGGCGCCGGTGACCTGCCGGTCACCATGAAGATGCGCAAGGGCATCGACGACGACCACATCACGTTCCTCGACGCGGGCCGGATCGCCGTCGAGGAGGGCGTCACGGCGATCGCGCTGCACGGCCGCACCGCCGCGCAGCACTACGGCGGCACGGCCGACTGGGACGCCATCGCCCGCCTCAAGGAGCACGTCCCGGAGATCCCCGTCCTCGGCAACGGCGACATCTGGTCCGCCGACGACGCGCTGCGCATGGTCCGCGAGACCGGGTGCGACGGGGTCGTCGTGGGCCGTGGCTGCCTGGGCCGGCCGTGGCTCTTCGCGGACCTGGTCGCGGCGTTCGAGGGCCGCGACGAGCGGGTCCGCCCGACGCTGCGGGTCGTCGCCGACGCGATGGTGCGGCACGCGACGCTGCTGGGGGAGTGGATCGGGGACGAGGCGCGCGGTGTCATCGACTTCCGCAAGCACGTGGCCTGGTACCTGAAGGGGTTCGCGGTCGGCTCGGAGATGCGCAAGCGGCTCGCGATCACCTCGTCGCTGGACGAACTGCGCTCCGGGCTGGACGAGTTGGACCTGGAGCAGGAGTGGCCCGCCGGCGCGGACGGCCCCCGGGGCCGCACGTCGGGCAACAACCGGGTCGTGCTCCCGGACGGCTGGCTGAAGGACCCGTACGACTGCGCGGGGCTGTCCGAGGACGCGGAACTGGACACGTCCGGGGGCTGAGCGGTTCTGCGCCGCCGCTCCCCTGAGGTGGCGCAGAGAGTGCGCCTCTCAGGGGAGCGCGCGACCAGCCACGACGGCGCAGCGGTCGACCGTGAACCTCAGCCCCCGACGGCGCTCAACAACGCCAACGGCGCCGCAGCCGACCGCGACTCACGCACACATGCGTACGGATACGGCACCGGCTCCGGATACGCCGACCGTGCGTACCCGGCGATGACCTCCGGCAGCCGCCCTCCGCAGGCGACCGCCGCCGAGACGAGCCCGCCCGCCACGACCCGCGCCTCGTCGTGCAGCCCGTACCGCGCGAGCCCCAGCGCGATCAACGCGTTGTCGTGCGGCCACACCGACCCCCGGTGGTACGACAGCGGGTGGTACGCCGCCTGGCCGGAGGCCACCGTACGGACGCCCCACCCGGAGAAGAAGTCCGGCTCCAGCAGGCGCCGTCCCACCGCCTCCCCGTACTCCTTGTCGAGCAGCCCGGACCAGAGCAGATGCCCCGCGTCGGAGGCGAGCGCGTCGACCTGCTGCCCGTTCCCGTCGAGGGCGAGCGCAGGGAATCCCCGGTCCTCCATCCAGAAGTCCCGCAGGAACCGGTCCCGCAGATCCGCCGCCGCCTGTTCCAGCAGCTCCGCGTAGACCACGTCGTCCCAGACGGTGCGGGCGAGGACGGCGGTGCGCCGCAGCGCGTCGTACGCGTACCCCTGCGCACCCGCCGCCATCACGGGCCCCGTCGCCCGGCTCCCGTCGGCGGAACAGATCGCGCCGGGGGAGTCCTTCCAGTTCTGGTTGGCGAGGCCGCCCTGGTCGGCGCGGTACACCAGGTACCCGCGCGACGTGAGCCCGCCGTGGTCCAGCATCCAGCCGACCGCCGCCCGCGCGTGCGCCTCCAGGCGCCGGGCCGGCCCGAGGTCCGCGGTCTGCTCCGTATACGCGCCGAGCAGCACCAGGAACAGCGGCGTCGCGTCGACCGAGCCGTAGTAGCGGCCGAACGGCACCTGCCCGAAGTGCGCGAGCTCCCCGTGCCGCACCTCGTGCACGATCTTCCCGGGCTGCGCCACCGCCCCCTCGACCTGCTCGGTCGCCTGCGTCGCGGCGAGCACCGGCAGGGTGGCCGCGGCCAGCTCGGGCCGGTAGGGGAGGGCGAAGAGCGACGTCAGGAGCGCGTCCCGGCCGAGCAGTGTCAGGAACCACGGCACGCCCGCCGCGGGCACCAGATGCCGCTCCCCGTCGGGCCCGGCCGCCGGGACCCGGAGCACCGCCAGGTCGGCGAGCCCGCGCGCGCACGCGTCGGCCAGCTCCGGCCACGCCCCGGGCAGCTCCACCCCGTCGGCGAACTCCCTCACAGCGGTGGCCAGTTCGGCGGCTGCGTCCTGCGGGCTCGCCGCGACGGCGTCCGTCTCCCGCGCGCCGTGCGGCCGCGCCACCACGCGCAGGTTCAGCTCGGCGCTGCCCTGCGACTCCAGCTCCAGCGCCCACACGAGCCGCCGAGCGCCCGCCCCGGTCTCCTCGACGGCGTCCGGTGCGGGCTCGCTCGTCACGGTCGTCGACGAGCGCCAGTCGCCGCGCGTGTACGTGAACCCGACGCCGTCGTCCAGGACTTCACGCCCGCGCACCGCCCCGAGCTTCGTGTACGTGCGGTGGCCGGCGCGCAGCTCGAACTGGTCCGTGAAGTCCGCGTCGACCGTCAGCGCGAGGCGCACGGTCGTCGGCACCGGCCGGTTCGACACGATCCGCAGCCGCTCCACGAACGTCCCGTCACCGACGGCCTGTTCACGGAAGAGCGTGTACGCGGGCGGCTCCTGGCGTCCGCCGCGCGGCACGAGCACACAGCGGGCGACGCCCTCGTCCTCGTACGTCATCGGGGTGAGCACCTCGGGCGCCGCGCCGTCGACCGTGAGCTGCCAGCGGCACAGGTGCCGGGCGTCCCGCACGAAGAGGCCCTCGGGCGAGGTCCCGCCGCGCACCGCGGTGAGCCCGCCGGCCGCGTCCATCGACGCGAACGTGCCCGCCCGCACGAGGAGTTGGCGCGTCTGTCCGTGCGTGTGTCCGTCCGTCATCACAACGTCCCTTCCCGAGGGCCCAGCAAGTCCAACGTCAGAGCGGCCGTCCAGCCGAAGCCGCGGGCGCCGCAGCCCGCCCCCGTGTACGGGTCGACGTACTCGGCGAAGTCCGAGGTCCCCGCCACCTCCAGGAGCGCGGCCCGCAGCCCCGCGGCCCGCGCGTGCTCGCCGTGGAGGTTCAGGCCGCGCTCCAGAAGCCAGTTGGTGTTGAACCAGGCGGGCCCGCGCCAGTAGCGGTGCGGGTCGAAGGCGGGCCCCTCCAGGTCGTAGCTCGGCGCCAGGCGTACGCGGTCGCCGACGCCGAAGTGCGGCCCGCACGCGGTGCGTACCAGGGCGGCGACCACGTCGCGGGGCAGCGTGGGCAGGATCAGCGGGAGCAGCCCGGAGATGCCGCGCTCACGGATGAGACCGCCCGCGCCCCGCAGGTCGCGGCAGAAGAACAGGCCCGCCTCCGGGTCCCACAGCCGCTCCACGAGCGCCGCCGTCAGCCGCTCGGCCCGCGCGTGCCGGGCCGTGCCCGCCGCCCCCAGCTCGCAGGCGATCCGCGCCAGCGCGTGCTCGGAGGCGGCCAGCAGCGCGTTGAACGCCGGGTCCTCGACCGCGAACTCCCCGCCCCCGTCCGCGTATCGGCGATCCCGGTAGTCCATCGCGAGACGTACGTACCGGCCGTAGTCGAGGTCGGTCGGCCGGTCCTCCGCCGCGCCGTGCTCCAGGTCCGCGCGCCGGAACGTCCGCGGCGGGGCGGGGGAGACGCGGCTCAACGGGGCGTCCCAGCAGGGGCTGTTGTCCATCCCCTGCTCCCAGGGGTGGACGACGCAGACGAGGCCCGCGCCGCCGAGGTCGCGGCGGTGCAGCAGGTAGCGGTGCCAGGCGGCGAGGCCCGGATAGACGCGCGCCAGGAACCCGCGCTCGCGCGAGAGGGCCGGGTCGGCTCGGTGCACCAGCCAGGCGGCGAGCGCGTGCACCGGCGGCTGCACGATGCCGGACGTCTGCTGGGTGAGCGGGGCTCCGGCGGCCCGGCCGGCGGTGGAGGAGCGCCAGAAGTCGGGGCTGGGGAAGTACGCGTCCAGCGGGATGGCAGGGTTGAACACGATGTGCGGGATGCGGCCGTCGCCCCACTGGGCGCCGAGCAGCGTCTCCAGCTCCAACTGGGCGCGTAAGGAGGAGACATGGCGCAGGCCGATGGCGATGAACGCCGAGTCCCACGACCACTGGTGAGGGTAGAGCGTGCGCGAGGGGACGGTCGACGTGCCGGTCCAGTTGGCTTCGAGGACCCGCGCCGCGCGGTCGCGCAGCGTGTCCCGCTGGACGACGGCGACCGGGGATCCGCGTCGCTCGGTGGTGTGCTCCACATGCTCTCCCGCGGGCTGCCGGTTACGCGGAAGGCAGCATAGGGTTACGTCTGCTTAACATGCAAAACCTAGAATGTAACGCGCAGTTGATGAACGCAAGGGGGTTGGCGGCCATGGCGGGGAACCAGGCGAGCGCCGGAGATCTGCTGCACCTGGTGCGCAGCGGACGGGCGACCACGCGCGGCGCTCTCCAGGAGGTCACGGGCCTGTCCCGGGCCACCGTCGGACAGCGCCTCGACCGGCTCTTCCGCGCGGGCTGGCTGCGCGAGGGCGCGGCCGGACCCGTCAACTCCCGCCTGGGCGGCCGCCCTTCGATCCATCTGGAGTTCGACGACGCGCACGCGGTGGTGCTCGCCGCCGACCTCGACACCCGGCACGCCCGCGCCGCCGTCCTGAGCCTGAGCGGCGAGGTCGTCGCCGAACACACCGGCACCCTCACCGTCGAGGACGGACCCGAGGCGGTCCTGCCCCAACTGGGCATCTGGTTCGGCGAGTTGCTGAAGGCGACCGGCCGCGCGGCCGACACGGTGTGCGGCATCGGCCTCGCCGTCCCCGGTCCCGTCGACATCGAGACCGGCCGCGTCGTGCAGCCCCCGATCATGCCGGGCTGGGACGGCTACGACATCCGGGGCCGCCTCGCCCGCGCCGCCGCCGAACACGCGGCGACCGCGCCCGACGTCCCTGTGATCGTCGACAACGACGCCAACCTCATGGCGTACGGGGAACAGCGCGCCGGCCACCGGGACTGCCGCGCCTTCGCCCTGGTCAAGGTCTCCACCGGCATCGGCGCGGGCGTCGTCGTGGACGGGTCGATCTACCGCGGGATCGACGGCGGCGCCGGCGACATCGGCCACATCCGGGTCCCCGAGGGCGCCGACGCCCTGTGCCGGTGCGGCTCGTACGGCTGCCTCGCGGCGGTCGCGAGCGGCCGCGCCCTCGCCCGCAGGCTCACGGAGGCGGGCGTGCCCGCGGCCTCCGGGTGGGACGTACGGGGGCTGCTCGCCGCCGGGCACCCGGAGGCGGCCCGGCTCGCGCGGGACGCGGGCCGCAGCGTCGGTGAGGTCCTCGCCACCGTCGTGACGCTCCTGAACCCCGGCGTTCTCATGATCGCCGGAGACTTGGCCGGAACTCCCTTCCTCACCGGCGTCCGTGAACTCCTGTACCAGCGGGCCCTGCCGCGCTCCACCGCCCGGCTCGACGTGGTGACCTCGCGGCTCGGCGAGCGGTCCGCGCTCATCGGAGCGGGAGCGCTGGTGGTGGAGGAGCTGTACGCCCCGGCGCGCGCCGAGCGGCGGCTCGCGGCGCTGGGCGTGTGACGGGCCCGTTTCGCCGCCGATACAGGCCCGCGCGGTGTCCGCATGCTGACATCGGGCCGTCCGAAGCCCGCTTCAAACGGCGTGATTCTCGCCACGCCTGATAGGGCTTGCGCTCACATGAGCGCGGAATCGTCGTCTGCACTTCTCCAACCCCTGGCACTGAGTGCCACTGCTCGATCATTTATGCAGTGAACGCACATGTGAGATTGCCGCGCTCATGTGAGCGATTTCCGGGGTCTACGGGGGTTGATCGTTCAAGACGTGAACGCGCGCTCTCGAAGGCGCCTACCTGTCGGTCACTTTCGATCTCCTGGCGGACGGGTGGTTACGTCCGTATGACGGCTGAGTGGACGTACCCACAGGCCTTGGATCTGGGTATGTTCCTCGCCGTCAGGGCAGCCACCCGAGCCTCGAGGAGTCGAGACCCGTGTCGGAAAACAAAGATCCTCAGGGAACGAAGTTCGTTTACGACTTCACCGAGGGCAACAAGGACCTCAAGGACCTCCTCGGCGGCAAGGGTGCCAACCTCGCCGAGATGACGAACCTGGGGCTCCCCGTGCCTCCGGGCTTCACCATCACCACCGAGGCGTGCAAGGTCTACCTCGAGAGCGGCGCCGAGCCGGTGGCACTGCGTGACGAGGTGAGCGCCCACCTCGACGCCCTCGAGGAGCGGATGGGGAAGAAGCTCGGCCAGGCCGACAACCCCCTTCTGGTGTCGGTCCGTTCGGGCGCGAAGTTCTCCATGCCCGGCATGATGGACACCGTCCTCAACATCGGCCTCTCCGACAAGTCGGTGCAGGGCCTCGCCAAGCAGGCCGGCGACGACCGCTTCGCGTGGGACTCGTACCGCCGCCTCATCCAGATGTTCGGCAAGACCGTCATGGACGTCGACGGCGAGCTGTTCGAGGAGGAGCTGGAGAAGGCCAAGCGCGCCAAGAAGGTCACCGTCGACACGGACCTGGACGCCGCCGACCTCAAGAAGCTCGTCACGCGCTTCAAGAAGATCGTCAAGACCGAGGCCGGCCGCGACTTCCCGCAGGACCCGCGCGAGCAGATGGACCTCGCGATCCACGCGGTCTTCGACTCGTGGAACACCGACCGCGCCAAGCTCTACCGCCGCCAGGAGCGCATCCCCGGCGACCTCGGCACCGCGGTCAACGTCTGCTCGATGGTCTTCGGCAACCTCGGCCCCGACTCGGGCACCGGCGTCGCCTTCACCCGCGACCCGGCCTCCGGCCACCAGGGCGTCTACGGCGACTACCTCCAGAACGCGCAGGGCGAGGACGTGGTGGCGGGCATCCGCAACACCGTGCCGCTCGCCGAGCTGGAGTCGATCGACAAGAAGTCGTACGACCAGCTCATGCAGATCATGGAGACCCTGGAGAACCACTACAAGGATCTCTGCGACATCGAGTTCACCATCGAGCGCGGCCAGTTGTGGATGCTCCAGACCCGCGTCGGCAAGCGCACCGCCGGTGCCGCCTTCCGCATCGCGACGCAGCTCGTCGACCAGGGCCTGATCGACGAGGCGGAGGCGCTCCAGCGCGTCACTGGCGCCCAGCTCGCCCAGCTGATGTTCCCGCGCTTCGACGACACCGCCCACGGCACGAAGGGCATCGAGCTGCTCGGCCGCGGCATCGCCGCCTCGCCGGGTGCGGCGGTCGGCAAGGCGGTCTTCGACTCGTACACCGCGATCAAGTGGTCGCGCTCCGGCGAGAAGGTCATCCTGATCCGCCGCGAGACCAACCCCGACGACCTCGACGGCATGATCGCGGCGGAGGGCATCCTGACCTCGCGCGGCGGCAAGACCTCGCACGCGGCCGTCGTCGCCCGCGGCATGGGCAAGACCTGTGTCTGCGGCGCCGAGGAGCTGGAGGTCGACACCAAGCGGCGCCGGCTGACCATCGGCGACATTGTCGTCGAGGAGGGCGACGTCGTCTCCATCGACGGCTCGACGGGCAAGGTCTACCGCGGCGAGGTCCCGGTCGTCCCTTCCCCGGTCGTCGAGTACTTCGAGGGCCGCATGCACGCCGGGGCCGACGACGCCGACGAGCTCGTCGGCGCCGTGCACCGGATCATGGCGTACGCGGACCGAGTACGCCGCCTGCGCGTACGGGCCAACGCCGACAACGCCGAGGACGCGCTGCGCGCCCGCCGGTTCGGCGCCCAGGGCATCGGCCTGTGCCGCACCGAGCACATGTTCCTCGGTGAGCGCCGCGAGATGGTCGAGAAGCTGATCCTCGCCGACACGGACACCGAGCGCGAGGAGTCCCTCAAGCAGCTCCTGCCGCTCCAGAAGCAGGACTTCATCGAGCTGTTCGAGGCGATGGACGGACTGCCCGTCACGGTCCGGCTGCTCGACCCGCCGCTGCACGAGTTCCTGCCCGACATCACCGAGCTGTCGGTGCGCGTCGCGCTCGCCGAGTCCCGCCAGGACAGCAACGAGAACGACCTGCGCCTGCTCCAGGCCGTGCACCGGCTGCACGAGCAGAACCCGATGCTGGGTCTGCGCGGCGTCCGGCTCGGCCTGGTCATCCCCGGCCTGTTCGCCATGCAGGTGCGCGCCATCGCCGAGGCCGCCGCCGACCGCAAGAACGCCAAGGGCGACCCCCGCGCGGAGATCATGATCCCGCTCGTCGGCACCGTCCAGGAGCTGGAGATCGTCCGCGAGGAGGCCGACCGGGTCGTCGCGGAGGTCGAGGAGCAGACCGGCGTCGAGCTGAAGCTGGCCATCGGCACGATGATCGAGCTGCCCCGCGCCGCCCTCACGGCCGGGCAGATCGCCGAGGCCGCCCAGTTCTTCTCCTTCGGCACGAACGACCTGACGCAGACTGTCTGGGGCTTCAGCCGCGACGACGTGGAGGCCTCGTTCTTCACCGCGTACCTGGAGAAGGGCATCTTCGGGGTGTCGCCGTTCGAGACGATCGACAAGGACGGCGTCGGCTCCCTCGTGAAGTCCGCGGTCGAGGCGGGCCGGGCCACGCGCCCCGACCTCAAGCTCGGCGTCTGCGGCGAGCACGGCGGTGACCCGGAGTCGGTCCACTTCTTCCACGAGGTGGGGCTCGACTACGTCTCCTGCTCGCCGTTCCGCATCCCGGTCGCCCGCCTGGAGGCCGGCCGCGCGGCCAGCACCTCCGCGGGCAGCGACCACCGCTAGGGCCTGTCTTCAAAGTGGGCGGAGCCAGAGGAGCGTTGATGCGAGGGTGACCGCGGCTTCGAAGGAGGTCGCGGTCTTGTCGTATCGGGTGGCGATGCCGCGCCATTGCTTGAGGCGGTTGAAGCAGCGCTCGACGACGTTGCGGCGCCGGTAGGCAGCCTTGTCGAAGCCGCATCGCCGTTCACGGCGTCGTGCTCGCCCGGCGAGTTGGTCGACCCGTTCGGGAATGGTGGCCTTGATGCCGCGTCGGCGCAGATGGGTGCGGATGGCCCGGGACGAGTAGCCCTTGTCCGCGACCACCCGGTCGGGGCGAGTGCGGGGGCGACCGGGGCCGAGTCGAGCGACGCGAATACCCGCCATGACCTGTTCGAACTGGGTGCAGTCATTGCGGTTACCGCCAGTGAGAGTGAACGAGAGCGGGCGGCCGCGGCCGTCACAGGCAAGATGGATCTTGGTGGTCAGTCCACCTCGGGATCGACCGAGGGCGTGATCTGCCGGTTCGTCCCTCGACCTGCCCCCCTTTTCGCGCCGGCCGCGTGTTGATGGGCACGGACCACAGTGGAGTCGACGGCCACCAGCCAGTCCACGTCCGCGTTCGCGTCGCGGTCGGCCTGGACCGCGGCAAGCATGCGGGTGAACGTGCCGTCCAGGGCCCACCTGCGGAAACGTGTGTACAACGACTGCCACGGCCCGTACCGGGCTGGCACATCCCGCCAGGCGGCGCCCGCACGGATCTTCCATACGATCCCGTTCAACATCGTCCGGTCGTCCGCCCGCGGGCGACCGAACGATGCCGCCGGCAGGAACGGGCGTAACAACTCCCATTCCTCATCGGTCAGTTCATAGCGGCGACTCACAAGACCCATCATCCCGCGCCGCTACTTTGAAGACAGGCCCTAGGGCCCGGACCGGCCCTGGGCGGAACGCCCAGAACCCCGGAGCCGCCGTCGGTCCCCGACCCTCACCGATCGGCGGCGGCCCCGGCCCATGCGAACGGGCGGTACCCCTGTGCGGGGGGTACCGCCCTTCGCGTCCCCGGCGGGGTCCCCGTGTTTACTGGTCGGCAGGAAGCAAGCACTCCGCCCCTCGTCCAGGGAGGACACCGCCATGAGCGGCTGGAACGCGAGCGACATCCCCGACCAGAGCGGCCGCACCGCCGTCGTCACCGGCGCCAACAGCGGCATCGGCTACGTCACCGCCCGCGAACTCGCCCGCGCCGGGGCCCGGGTGGTCCTGGCCTGCCGCAGCGAGCCGCGCGGCATCGAGGCGCGGGACCGGATCCGCTCCGAAGTCCCGGACGCCGACGCCGAGTTCGCACCCCTCGACCTCGGCGACCTCGCCTCCGTACGGGACTTCGCCGCCGCCTGGGGCGACCGGCCCCTTCACCTGCTCGTCGACAACGCGGGCGTCATGGCGCTGCCGTACGGGCGCACGGCCGACGGCTTCGAGACCCAGTTCGGCGTCAACCACCTCGGGCACTTCGCCCTGACCGGACTGCTCCTGCCGAGCATCCTAGAGGCGCCCGCGCCACGCGTCGTCTCCGTCTCCAGCGGCCTGCACGCCCTCGCGAACATCGACATCGGCGACCTCAACAGCGAGCGGCGCTACCGCCGTTGGGTGGCGTACGCCCGCTCCAAGACGGCCAACCTGCTGTACGTCCACGAACTCGCCCGCCGGGCGGCCGCCACCGGGGTCGACCTCGTGGCCGCGGCCGCGCACCCCGGATACGCCGCCACGTCGCTCCAGACGCGCGGCGTCAGGATGGAGGGCCGCAAGGCGGCCGAGCGATTCGTCGAGATCGGCAACCGGATCGTCGCGCAGCCCGCACACCGGGGCGCGCTGCCCACGCTGTACGCGGCGACGGCGCCCGAGGTGCGTCCCGACGGCTTCTACGGGCCGCGCCACCTCATGTGGCGTGGGGCGCCGGCCCCGTCGTGGCGCGCGCCGTGGACGCTCGACGACACGGCGGGGGAACGCCTCTGGGCCGCGTCGGAGCAGCTGACCGGGGTGGAGTACGGGTCCCTCAAGGGCTGACGGCCTCCTGCGGCGGCTCAGTCGAGGCCCGACGCCTCGAAGACGGCCTTCGCCACGTCGCCGTCGACCCGCGCGCCCAGTCCGCGCAGCAGCTCGTCGCCGCAGACGAGGAGGCCGCTGGCGCGGGCCCGCGCGGCCCCCGTCTCGACGCGGTGCCACAGCAGCGGATTGCCGGTGAGGATCTTCGGGTCCAGCTCGACCCGGCCGCCGAGGGCGTCCCGCAGGACGAGCCGCGGCGCGACCCCGTCCGCGCGCCGCGCCGACACCAGCAGATCCGTGCAGACGTGGGCCCGCCGCACCAGCCCGCGCACGGCGAGCCAGCCCGGCCCCGCCGTGACGCGCTGCGGGTGCAGAACGGCGTGCAGCAGCAGGGAGAGGCCGACCCACATCGCCGTACGGGCCGGGGTGAGCGTGGAGTTGGCCGCGTCGATGGTCAGCACGAGCGCGGCCAGGCCGAAGGAGCAGAACAGGGCGGCCCGCAGCTCGCCCGTCCAGTTCCGGTCGGTGACGGTGACGGTGGCCGTGGGCCGGGCCGGCCACCTGCCGACCCGCGCCCCTCGTGTCCTCGCACTGTGTCGCATGCAGCGCACGCTAGGCCGGTGCCCGCCCCGAGTCACCCCTCTTGACGTGACGCTGATCCACGGCGCGCGGGTCTTGACGGCACGCTGACGGGGTCACGCGGCGGCGCCGCCGTCGATCACCAGATCGGCGCCGACCACCGACGCCGCGTCGGAGGAGGCCAGGTACAGGACGGCCGCGGCGATCTCGTCGGTCGTCGAGACGCGGCCGAGCGGCGACGCCTCCTTCATCCGGGCCGCGCGCCCGTCGGCGCTCTCGCCGGGCAGCAGCGACATCGCCGTGTCCGAGGGGCCCGGACTCACCGCGTTGATCCGTACGCCGTCGGCGATGTGGTCCAGGGCGGCGCCCCGGGTGAGGGCGGAGACGGCGGCCTTCGAGGCGCCGTAACCGGCGATACCCGCACGGGACTTGTGCGGTCCGAGGTTCGAGGAGATGTTCACGATCGCGCCGCCGCCGGGCTGGGTGCGCATCTGGGCGACCTCGGCCTGGAGCGCGTGCAGGACGCCCGTGACGTTGACGTCGAGCAGGGTGCGCCAGTCCTCGGCGGACAGGTCGGCGACGGGGCCGCCGCCGCGGAAGACGCCCGCGCTGTTCACGGCGACGTCGAGCGAGCCGAACCGCTCGACCGCCGTGCGGACCAGGGTCCGCACCTCGTCGGCGCGGGTCACGTCCGTCGGGTGCGCGAGGGCCGTGCCGCCGGCCGCCTCGATCAGGGCGACGGTCTGGGCCAGCGGGGCGGCGGTGCGTCCGGCGACGACGACGCTCGCGCCCTCGGCGGCCAGCGCGAGGGCGATCGCCCGGCCGAGTCCGGAACCGGCACCGGTGACGAGGGCGGTGCGGCCGGTGAAGCGCGTGCGGGGCGCTGGAGACATGGGATCCTCTTTCTTGACCGATCGGTTCATTATGAGGGTGTGAAAAAGGGCCGGGCGAGGTGCGCGGTGCCCGGTCTCAGTCCAGGAGGGCGAGCGCCTGCTCGGCCGCGTCCGTGACCCGGGCGGGGTCCTGCGACGCCTTGCCGGTGACCCGGATGCCCTGCATCAGGACGAGCAGCAGGCGGGCGAGCGAGCGGGGTCGCGCCCCGCGGGCAGTTCGCCGCGGGCCTGCGCGCGGGTGAGCGTCGCGCGCAGCAGTGTCTCCAGGTGCTCCCAGCTGCCCTGCACGCGCCGGGCGGCCCGCGCGTCGTGCGGGCCGAGCTCCGCCGCCGTGTTCGTCACCAGGCAGCCGAGGAGGCGCCGGTCGTCCGAGGTGGCCTCGGCGGCGAAGCGGCGTACGAGCGTGCGCACGAGGTCGAGCGGCGGCCCGTCGCCCGACAGCTCGGCGAGGATCGCCGCGTCGGTGGTCCCGGTGTACCGGTCGACCGCCTTGAGGTACAGCTCCCGCTTGCTGCCGAACGTCGCGTAGAGGCTGGCGCGGCCGATGCCGAGGTGCTCGACGAGGTCCGCCATCGACGTCGCCTCGTAGCCGCGCCGCTGGAACAGCTCAAGGGCTGCCTGCAACGCGGCGTCCGGGTCGAATTCCTTGGTCCTGGCCACGCACGGAACCTACGTGTGAGTGGAACGATCGGTCAAGTAAAGTCGGGAGGCTCAGGCGACGGTGCGCGTCCCGTACGCCCGGACCGCGACCTCGTCGTCGTCCAGGCAGCGGCCCGTCTCCAGGTCGAAGCGCTGCTTGAGCAGCGGCGACGCCACGAACGGGCGGCCCTGCGCCGAGCCGATCAGGCCGCGCGACAGGACGGCCGCCCCGGTGAACGGGTCGGTGTTGTCTAGGGCGAACAAGCGGCCCGCGCGGTCGAGGAAGACCGCCGCCTGCCGGCCGTCGGGCAGCAGGGCGGCGACGCCGCGCCCCGGGGTCAGCCGGGACAGCTCGCACACGCTCAACCACTCGTCGCCGAAGGCGAGTTGGACCAGTACCGTCGTCTTCTCGGGGGCGATCGGGGCCATTGTCATCGGACAGCGAGTCCTTCCAGGGGAATGAGCGGCAGTTCCGGCTTGATCTGGTCGCGCTCCGGCACGAAGCGGACCGTGGGGTCCGGGGTGTCGGGGGCGTTGACGAAGGAGACGAAGCGGGCCAGGCGCTCCGGGTCGTTGATGGTCTCGGACCACTCGTCGCGGTAGCGGTCGACATGGGCCCGCATCAGCGCCTCCAGGTCGTCGCAGATGCCGAGCGAGTCGTGCACGACGACATCCCGTACGTGGTCGAGGCCGCCGTCGATCCGGTCCAGCCAGACCGAGGTGCGCTCCAGGCGGTCGGCGGTGCGGATGTAGAACATCAGGAACCGATCGATCAGCCGGACCAGCTCCGCGTCGCTCAAGTCCTGCGCGAGCAGGTCGGCGTGACGGGGCGTCATGCCGCCGTTGCCGCCCACGTAAAGGTTCCAGCCGTTGGCGGTGGCGATGACGCCGAAGTCCTTCGACTGGGCCTCGGCGCACTCGCGGGCGCACCCGGAGACCGCCGACTTCAGCTTGTGCGGCGACCTGAGCCCCCGGTAGCGCAGCTCCAGGTCGATCGCCATCCGGACCGAGTCCTGCACGCCGTACCGGCACCAGGTCTGCCCGACGCACGACTTCACGGTGCGCAGCGACTTGCCGTACGCGTGGCCGGACTCGAATCCGGCGCCCACCAACCGGGCCCAGATCATCGGGAGTTGCTCGACACGGGCGCCGAAGAGGTCGATCCGCTGGCCGCCCGTGATCTTCGTGTAGAGGCCGAAGTCCCGCGCCACCTCGCCGATCACGATGAGCTTCTCCGGGGTGATCTCACCGCCCGGGATGCGCGGCACGACCGAGTACGAGCCGTTCTTCTGGAGGTTGGCGAGGAAGTGGTCGTTCGTGTCCTGCAACGCGGCCTGCTCGCCCGCGAGGACATAGCCGTCCGCGCCGATCGTCGGGGCCAGCGAGGCGATGATCGAGCCGACCGTCGGCTTGCAGATCTCGCAGCCCTCGCCGCCGCGCGCGCCCTCGCGCCCGTGCTCGTCGAGCAGCTGCGCGAACGTCGTGATCCGCTTGACGCGCACGATCTCGTACAGCTCCTGGCGGGTGTGCCTGAAGCAGCCGCACAGCCCGTCGTCCCCGCTCTTGGGCAGCAGCTGCCCGATGAGCTTGACGCAACTCCCGCACCCGGTACCGGCCTTGGTGCACTTCTTCACCTCGGGCAGCGTGGTGTGCTCGCAGATCTCGCCCTTGGTGACGTTGTGGCACGAGCAGATGACGGCGTCCGCGGGCAGCGCGTCCGGACCGAGCTGCACCGGCGCCCCGGCACCGGCCGGCAGCACCAGCTGCTCGGGCGCGATCGGCGGGACCGCCCCGGTGAAGGCGCGCAGCGTGCCGTACGCCTCCGCGTCACCGACCAGGATGCCGCCGAGCAGCTCGCCCCCGCTGCCGATGACCAGCTTCTTGTACGTGCCCGAGCGCGAGTCGGAGTAGACGACGTCGAGGCAGTCGGCGGTGGCGCCGTGCGCGTCGCCGAAGGAGGCGACGTCGACACCGAGCAGCTTCAGCTTGGTGGACAGGTCGGCGCCGGTGAACGTGAGTCGCTCGGCCGCGTCGTCCTCGGCGATGGCCGCAGCGGCGGTGAGCGCCATCTCGTAACCGGGGGCGACGAGCCCGTACACCCGGCCGTCCGAGGCCAGCGCGCACTCGCCGATCGCGAAGATGTCGGGGTCGCTGGTGCGGCACTGCTCGTCGACCGTGACGCCGCCGCGCTCGCCCACCGACAGACCCATGTCACGGGCGAGTTGGTCGCGCGGACGGACGCCCGCGGAGAAGACGACGAGATCGGTCTCCAGCTCGGAGCCGTCGGACAGCTTCATGCCGCGCACGGCGCCGGTCTCCGCGCCGTCGGAGGTCACGATCTCCTGCGTGCCGACCCCGGTGTGCACGCTGAGGCCCATGTCGGAGATGGTCTTCAGAAGGGCGGCGCCGCCGCCCTCGTCGACCTGGACGGGCATCAGGCGCGGCGCGAACTCCACGATGTGCGTGGTCAGTCCGAGCCCCTGGAGCGCGCCCGCGGCCTCCAGGCCGAGCAGGCCGCCGCCGACGACGGCGCCCACCGTGGCGTTGTTCCTGGCGTACTCCTCGATCGCGTACAGGTCCTCGATGGTCCGGTACACGAAGCAGCCGGCGGCATCCTTGTTCGGCACCGGCGGCACGAACGGGTACGAGCCGGTGGCCAGCACCAGCGCGTCGTACGCCACCGTGAGACCCGACCGGGCGTGCACCACGCGCGCCTCGCGGTCGACGACGACGGCGGGGTCGCCGACGTGCAGCTCGATGCCGTGCTTCTCGATGAACTCCGGCTCCGTCAGGGAGAGTTCCTCGGGTGTCGTGCCCGAGAAGTACGAGGTGAGGTGGACGCGGTCGTAGGCGGGGCGCGGCTCCTCGCACAGCACGACGACGCGATGCGTCTCGGTGAGCCCGCGCTCGGCGGCTGCTTCGAGGAAGCGCTGGCCGACCATGCCGTGGCCGACGAGGACGAGGGTGGGCAGTGAGGTCGCCATGTCAGTGGCCTCCGTCGTGGGTGAGCAGATGGAGCAGCGACGCCCCGACCGCGGGGTCGGTGCCGTCGGCGGGCAGGGATTCGTTCGCCTCCCAGGCGAGGGCGAGCGCGCCGACGCTGGCGAGCTCACCGACCAGGACGCCGCCGACCAGGCGGTCCCCGCGCACGACGACCTTGCGGTATGTGCCGCGCGTGGCGTCCGCGAGCTGGACGACGTCGTCGCCGGGGAGTGCCTCGGTCTCGCCGAACGCGGCGAGATCCAGCGGGCCCGCCTCGTGCGGGAGGGTGAGCCGGGTGAGCGTGCGGGTCCCGGTGTACGCGGCCCGCCCGCCGGTGAGCAGGTCGGCGAGCGCGTCGGCCTGTTCGAGGGCGGGCGTCGCGAGCCCGTAGACGGTGCCGGCGTGCTGGGCGCAGTCGCCGATCGCGTGGACGAGCGGGTCGCTGGTGCGCAGCTCGTCGTCGACGACGATCCCCTTGCGCACGTCGAGGCCCGCGGCCTGCGCGAGCCCGGCGCGGGGCCGCACCCCGCAGGCGAGCACGGTGACATCGGTGCCGAGGACGTAGCCGTCGTGCAGTTCGACGCGGCGTACGCGGCCGTCGACGACGCCGACGCCGCGGACCCGGCACTCGGTGTGGATCTCGACGCCGAGTGCGGTCAGATGGCGCCGGACGAGGGCGGAGGAGCGCGGGTCGAGCTGGCGCTCCATCAGCCGCTCGGCCTGCTGTGTGAGCACCACCTGGGCGCCGCGCCGGGCGAGCGCGCGGGCCGCGGAGACACCGAGGAGGCCGCCGCCGATGACGACGGCGCGGGTCCCCTCGGTGACGGCCGCGGACAGCGCGAGGCAGTCGTCCATGGTGCGGAACGCGTGGACGCCGCCCGGCAGCTCGGTGGCCCCGGGCTCGAAGAGACCGCGCAGGGGAGGCAGCACGGGGTTGGACCCCGTCGCCAGGACGAGCCGGTCGTAGGCGACCTCGGCCCCGTTCTCGCACTGCACGATCCGCCGGTCCCGGTCGATGCGGACGGCGCGGGTGTGCAGGCGGGGGCCCGGGGTGCGGGGCAGTTCGATGACGTCCGCGCCGTACGTGCCGGCGAGGACCTCGGCGAGCAGCACGCGGTTGTACGGGGCGTGCGTCTCCTCCCCGATCAGCACCGCACGCTCGCCCAGGCGCTGGGCGAGGCGGGTGCCGGCGAGGCCGGTGCCGATGACGACGACCCGGGACCCGTCCCGGGGTGCGTCGTCGTGCTCGTACGGTGCGGTCATGCTCCGAAGCCTGCGGCGTGGGTGTTTCCCGGTGGCGTCCCGATGATTTCCCTGGGGGAACGGTGGGCTCAGCGGGGGCGGGTGACGGGTGTGAGGGCTCTGCGGCGGGCGCGGGCGCAAGCTCAGAAGACGCTCAACTCTCCCCGGATCGATGGACGGCACACGTATCGCGTCCATAAGGTCGCGATCATGCCTGACATATCGCTCACCACCGTCATCGTCCTCTGCGTCGCCGCGCTCGCGGCGGGCTGGATCGACGCGGTGGTGGGCGGCGGCGGCCTGCTCCTGCTCCCCGCGCTGCTGCTCGGCCTGCCGGCCTCCTCGGCGGCGGGGCCCTACGCGCTCGGCACGAACAAGGCCGTCGCCATCGTCGGCACGACCGGCGCCGCGATCACGTACACCCGCAAGGCGACGGTGGACGTCCGCCTCGCGGTCCGGATCGGCGTGGCGGCGCTCGTCGGCTCGACGGGCGGCGCCCTCCTCGCGGCCGGGATGAGCACGGACGTCCTCAAGCCGATCGTCATGGTCGTCCTGGTGGGCGTCGGCGCCTTCGTGATCTTCCGCCCGTCGTTCGGCACGGCCCCGTCGGCCACCCCGGTCTCCCCGCGCCGGGTCTGGGCGGCGATCGGCTTCGCCGGCCTCGGCATCGGCTTCTACGACGGCCTGATCGGCCCCGGCACCGGCACCTTCCTGGTCCTCGCCCTCACCGCGCTGCTCCACCTGGACCTGGTCACGGCCTCCGCCACCGCCAAGATCGTCAACTGCTGCACCAACGCGGGCGCGCTGGCGATGTTCGCCTACAAGGGCACGGTCTACTGGCAACTGGCCGCGCTGATGGCCGTGTTCAACCTCGCGGGCGGCATGATCGGCGCCCGCACGGCCCTCAAGCGCGGCGCGGGTTTCGTACGCGTCGTGCTGCTGACGGTGGTGTGCGCGCTGGTGCTGAAGATGGCGTACGAGCAGTGGGTGGCGTGAGCACCGAGGCACGAGCCGGTCTCAGCGGCTCCCCGTCAGATGCGCGAACACCACGACGTTCCCCTGGTACCCCGTGCCCCGCGCGTACGGCCCGCCGCACGTGATCACGCGCAACTCCGGCCTGCGCGCCGCCCCGTAGACCTTCTCGTCGGGGAAGTCCTTCGCCGCGTAGACCTCGACCGCGTCGACCGTGAAGACGGCGACCGAGCCGTCGCGGCGGTCGATCTCGATGGTGCGGCCGCGGGTCAGCGCGCCCAGGTCGTAGAAGACGGCGGGGCCGACGGCGTTGTCGACATGGCCCGCCACCACGGCCGTGCCGGTCTCGCCGGGCGTGGTGCCGGCCTCGTACCAGCCCGCGAGGTTCTTCTTCTCCGGCGGCGGTACGTCGAGGCTGCCGCCCCGGGTCAGGCCCAGGCCCATCAGCGGGGCGTCCACCCGGATCGACGGGATGCGGACGCGGTCCGGCGGCGAGGGGAGAGCGGGGCCGCGGCGGGGTGTCGTGGCCGCCGCCCGCACGGGCCTGCGCGGCCGACGGCTGGGGCGGCGGGTGGCCCTCGGAACCGCTGGCCAGGAGCCAGGCCCCGGCGCACAGGGCGAGGGCCGTGACGGTTCCTATGACGGCGTTGGCCCGATTCCCGGGGCGCACGCGCACGCGTCGCATTCAGGCTCCTGACGGCTCGACGACTGGGTCCCCTTCCTCTCCGGTCCGCGAGGGGATGCGGCCGGAGAGGAGGGGACTGGCGGTACCGGGGGACGGACGGGTGCGCGAACGGCGGAGGGGGTCCGCGCCGACCCGTCAGATCCCATCGCCTCTCGCCCGGCGATGCAGGAGCCAGGTACCGCCCGCGGCGGCGACGGCCAGCGCCGCCACACCCGCCGCGGTCTGCACGGGGTCGGGACCGAGCGCGCCGCCGACCCCCGTCTTCACATGGCCTTTCGGCATCTGCGCCCCCGGCGTCCCGGCCTGGGCCAGCGACACGATCAGGTCGCCGGTCACCTCGGTGCCGCGGGAGCAGCGGGCGACGATCTCGTACGTTCCCGGTTGCGCGGACACGGGCACCGAGAACCGTCCGTCGGCGCCGCCGGAGTCCGCGCCGGGCGCCAGCGTGAACGCCCCCGCGCCGACCGCCGACGCGTCGCCGGACGCCGTGCCGTCCGCGCCGCACGCGGTCGTGCCGACGGTCACGGTGTCACCGGGCGACACCGTCGCCGGGTACACCTCCAGGCCGCCCTGCGCGGCGCCGACCGGGCCGGCCGCGATGCCGGCGGCGGCGACGGCCAGAGCGGCGACGGTCAGCGGTCGGCCTGTACGCATCGAGCTGCTCCTTCGTGTCCTGAGCGGGCGTCCGGTGCGCCCTGCCAAGCACGAGGTAAGTCCCCTTCGCCGCCGCACGCTTGCTGATGCACCGTCAGATACCCCGGTGGCGCCCTACTCCTGACGCCTCGACGGCAACATTCCAGCAGGTCATCGGCGTGTCGGCGAAAAGAACCCGAAGGGCGCGCCGAAGCGTGCGACCGGGTGACCCGACACTCCGTCAGCGCCCCCGGCGGTACGCGGAACCGCGCGTCCGGTCCCGCGCGAATTCCCGTGGGACGCCCGTGCCGGAGCCCTGAAGGTCACAATGGGAGGCGTGCAGAAGCCTCAACGGACAGAGCGGACCGACCGGACCGAGCAGGGCGACCTGAACGATCAGGCCGACCGGAGCGAGCGGGCCGGGTCGGGTGTCCTCGCCGTCCTGACCACGACGGACAGCCGCGAGAAGGCGGACGCCCTGGCGCGCGACGCCGTCGCCGCCCGGCTCGCCGCCTGCGTCCAGATCGGCGGACCGGTCACCTCCGTCTACCGGTGGGAGGGCGATGTCGAGTCGGCGCAGGAATGGCAGGTGCTCCTGAAGACCACGGAGGCCCGGTACGCCGAACTGGAGGGCTGGCTGACGGAGCGCCACGACTACGAGACGCCGGAGATCGTCGCCCTGCCCGTGGTGCGCGGCGGCGCCGGCTACCTGGCGTGGGTCCACGACGAGACGTCCCCCGCGTGACCCTGCGCCGGTTCCTGCTGTCGGGTGCCGTGGCCGTGCTCTGCCTCGCGCTCATCGGCCCCAGCGCCCCGGGCGGCGTCCTCGTCGCCAAGCCGCTGCCGGTCGACGCCGCCAAGGACGTCGTACCGAACCGCGTCATGACGTGGAACATCTGCAACCCCTGCGGCAGGAGCCAGAACCTCGGCAGGGCGGCGGAGATCGCCACATACGCGCCCCAGGTCATCGGCCTCCAGGAGGCGTGCGTGCGGGACGTCGAGGAGATCCGGCGCCTCCTCGCGGGCCTCTACGGCCTGACGTACCAGGTCGCGTACGGGCCGGTGCTGACGAGCTGGGGCCGCTGCGGCGGACTGCCGTGGCGCCCGGGAGGCTACGGGCAGGCGATCCTGTCGGCGGCGCCGATCAGCGACCGCGCGAACGTCGAGTACCCCGACGGCGGTTCCGAGGACCGCGGCTACCTGTCCGTCACCACCACGGTGGACGGGCGGCGCGTCCGCGTCATCGACACCCACCTCGCCGAACGGCGCCAGGAGCCGGTGCGGGCCCGGCAGGCCCGCGTCCTCGCGCGGGAGATCGCCCGGCACGACCGCGTGATCGTCATCGGCGACTTCAACGCCGTGCCGTACGCGCCCGAACTCGGCCCCGTCCAGGCCCTGGCCACGGAGTCGGACCCCGCCTGCCGGGCCGTGTTCGAGGGCGACTGCGCGCCGACCACCGACTGGCAGAGCAAGTTCGACTACGTGTTCCTGCGCGGCGTCACCGCGGTCGCGCACCGGGTGCGGCCGAGCCCGTACTCGGACCACCACCTGTTCCAGTCCGACGTGCGGATCGTCACGCGGGCCGCTCCAGACGCACCGCGCACACCTTGAACTCGGGCATCCGTGACGTCGGGTCGAGCGCCGGGTTCGTCAGGGTGTTGGCGCGGCCCGCGCCCGGCCAGTGGAACGGCATGAAGACGGTGTCCGGGCGGATCGTCGCCGTCAGCCGTGCCGGGGCCACCGCCCGGCCGCGCCGGGACACCACCGCCACGTCGTCGCCCTCGGCGATGCCCAGGCGGGTCGCGAGCCGCGGGTGCAGCTCCACGAACGGCCCCGGGGCCGCCTTGTTGAGTTCGGGGACGCGGCGGGTCTGCGCGCCGGACTGGTACTGGGCGACGACCCGGCCCGTCGTGAGGTGCACGGGGTACTCCGCGTCCGGCTCCTCGGCGGCGGGGCGGTGCGTCACGGGGACGAAGACGGCCCGGCCGTCGGGGGTCGCGAAACGGTCGAGGAAGAGGCGGGGGGTGCCGGTGGTGTTTCCGGTGTGTGTGGTGCTCGCGGTGCCTTCAGTGTCACTGGTGCTCGCGGTGCCTTCGGTGTCGCTGGTGCTCTCAGTGCTCTCAGCGCTCTGAGTGCTCTCGGTGCTCCCGTTGTCTCCCGTGCCCCGGGTGTCGTGCTCCGCGTCCGCCGGGCACGGCCAGAAGACCGCGTCGCCGGCCGCGAGACGCTCGTACGTGATCCCCGAGTAGTCGGCGGGGCCGCCCGCGGACGCGCGCCGCAGCTCGTCGAAGACCTCCGCCGGGTCCGTCGGGAACTTCTTCTCCAGGCTGTCGGCGGACAGCCGGGCCGCCAGCTCGTGCAGGATCTGGAGATCCGTGCGCACGCCGTCCGGCGGGGTGAGGGCCCGGCGGCGCAGCAGCACACGCCCTTCCAGGCTCGTGGTGGTGCCGGTCTCCTCCGCCCACTGGGCTACGGGGAGGACCACGTCGGCGAGTTCGGCCGTCTCGGACAGGACGACGTCGGCCACGGCGAGGAAGTCCAGGGAGCGGATCCGGCCCTCGATGTGCGCGGCCCGGGGAGCCGACACCACCGGGTTCGAGCCCATGAGGAGCAGCGCCCGCACGTCCTGCCCGAGCGCGTCGAGAAGCTCGTACGCCGAACGTCCCGGACCGGGCAGCGCGTCGGGGTCCACGCCCCAGACCTCCGCGACATGGGCGCGGGCCGCCGGGTCCGTCAGCTTGCGGTAACCGGGCAACTGGTCGGCCTTCTGGCCGTGTTCGCGCCCGCCCTGCCCGTTGCCCTGGCCGGTGAGGCAGCCGTACCCGGACAGCGGACGGCCGGGGCGGCCGGTCGCGAGGGCCAGGTTGATCCACGCGCCGACCGTGTCCGTGCCCTTGGACTGCTGCTCGGGGCCGCGCGCGGTGAGGATCATGGCGTGCTCGGCGTCGGTGAACATCCGCACGGCGGCACGGAGTCGGGGGAGCGGCACCCCCGTGACCCGCTCCACGTACTCCGGCCAGTGCGCCATCGCCGCCGCCCGCGTCTGCGCCCAGCCCTGTGTGCGCTCACGGACGTACGCCTCGTCGACCCGGCCCTCCGCGACGACCAGGTGCAGCATGCCGAGCGCGAGGGCCAGGTCGGTGCCGGGGCGCGGCGCGAGGTGCAGGTCGGCCTGGTCGGCGGTGCGGGTGCGGCGCGGGTCGATGACGATCAACTTGCCGTCGCGCGCCTTGAGTTCGGTGAGGTAGCGCAGGGCGGGCGGCATCGTCTCGGCCAGGTTCGACCCGACGAGGATGACGCAGTCCGTGCGCGGGATGTCCTCCAGCGGGAACGGCAGACCGCGGTCGAGGCCGAACGCCTTCTGGTTCGCGGCGGCTGCCGACGACATGCAGAAACGCCCGTTGTAGTCGATCTGGGAGGTGCCGAGCGCGATCCGCGCGAACTTCCCCAGCGCGTAGGCCTTCTCGTTGGTGAGGCCGCCGCCCCCGAAGACCCCGCACGCGTCCGGGCCATGCGCCGTACGCGTACGGGACAGGCCCTCGGCGACCGCGTCGAGGGCCGCCTCCCAGGTGGCCGGTTCGAGCCGTCCGGTGGCGGGGCTGCGGACCAGCGGCTCGGTGAGACGGACCCGCGAGGAGAGCACGGCGGCGGCGCTCTGCCCCTTGCCGCACAGCGCACCCTGGTTGACCGGGAAGTCCGCGCGGCCCTCGACCTGTGGGGCGCCGGGGCCGGACAGCACGTTCATCCCGCACTGCAGAGCGCAGTACGGACAATGGGTGGGCGTCGACGTGGAGTGCATGGCGTCGAGGGTGCGCCGCGCGTGTTGCGCCCGCTCACGCACCCGGTTACGCCACCGGTACGGGGGCCTCCCGGCGGAGGTGGGGGCGTGGTGAGGTTTGTCGCCGGGTGCGGGCCGGAGGGGGCCGCTCGCCTTCAGAGGAGGCGCGGCGAAGCCGCCGCCTCAGGGGCGCGGGGAACCGCGCGACCGGCCACGACGGCGCCGCACCCGGCAACGAGCCCTCACGGTCAGCGCCCCGCACTCAAGGCCCGCCGCACCCCGTCCTCCCGGCCCCCCAAGAACCGCGGAGCGGGCCGCACCACCGCGTCCACCGCCGCCTTCCCCGCCGCGAAGACCTCCCGCGCCCCACCCCCGTACCACGTCACGTCGTGCGGCTCGGCGACCCCGACGCCGTACGACGCGACGCCCGCCGCCTCGCAGAGCGCGACCGCCCGCCGGATGTGGAAGCCCTGGCTGATCAGCACCGCCCGGTCGACCCCGAAGATCTTCTTCGCGCGGACGCACGAGTCCCAGGTGTCGAACCCCGCGTAGTCGTTCACCACCGCCCGCTCCGGCACCCCGCGCCGGGCCAGATACGCCCGCATCGCGCTCGGCTCGTCGTACTCCGTGCGGCTGTTGTCCCCGGTGACGAGGACCACCCGGATCCGCCCGTCCCGGTACAGCTCGGCCGCCGCGTCGAGCCGGTGGGCCAGGTACGGGGACGGCTTCCCGTCCCACAGCCCCGCGCCGAACACCACCGCCACGTCCGTGCGCGGCACGTCCGCGACCGACCGCAGCCGGTCCCCGGTCGACACGAACAGCCACGTCGCCGGCAGCAGCGCCAGCACGCACAGCCCCATCAGCGCCTGCACCGCCCGCCGCTGCCCGGCGCGGGTACGGGGCAGGCGGGGCAGACGCGGCCGTGGAAGGGCGGACGCGGACAGACGCATGAAGGACCCCCTGGTCGGACGACGTGCTCGTGGTGCGGCCTGTGGTTCATGGAGACGTCCCGCGGGCCCGGACGGTTCACGTTCCCCGGGCTCACCTCACGCCCACCCCGACCGTGAAGCCCCCGCAACCGGACCCGTCACCGCCCCGCAACAGCCCGGCAACCACCGCCCGGCAGGATCGCTCCATGACGGACGAGTCGTACGGCACCATCCAGCCCCGCACGACGCACCACGCCACGATGAACCACGGCACGACGAACCGGAGCACGACGGACCGGAGCACGACGGACCGGAGCACGACGGACCGGAGCACGACGGACCGGAGCACGACGGACCCCCGGACGGACCACCTAGACAGCACGGCGGGAATTCTCAGCATGATCAGCACCCAGCTCGGCGCCCAGCTCAGCCACATGTCCCCGCGCTCCCCGAGCTCCCTGCGGGGCCGCCCGCGCCCGCCCGCCCTGGTCCTCGTGGCGCACGGCAGCCGCGACCCGCGCGCCCTCGCCACCGTCACCGCGCTCATCGAGCGGATACGTGAAGAGCGCCCCGGGCTGACCGTCCGCCTCGGACACATCGAGCTGAACGATCCCCTGCTGAGCGACACCCTCGCCGAACTCCCCGCGGGCCGCGCCGTCCTCGTACCGCTGCTGCTGTCCCGCGGCTACCACGTCAAGCAGGACATCCCGCGGGCCGCGGCCGCCGCCGAGCACCTGCTCACCCGCGTCGCCGCCCCGCTCGGCCCGCACCCCCTGCTCGTCGACGCGCTGCACGACCGCCTGACCGAGGCGGGCTGGCCCGCACACCTGTCCGAGCGAGCCCGCCGCCACACCGGCGTCATCCTCGCCGCCTCCGGATCGCGCGACCCGGAAGCCGCCGTCGACACCCACCGCACCGCCGCGCTGCTCGCCCGCCGCCTCGGCGTCCCGGTCGTCCCCGCCTACGCCTCCGCCGCCGGTCCGGACGTCGCCACCGCGGTCCGCGTCCTCGCCGCCCGCGGCCGCCACCGCGTGGCGCTCGCCTCGTACTTCACGGCGCCGGGCCGGTTCGCCACCGAGTCGGCCGAAGCGGCCCCCGGCATCGTCGCCGCCCCGCTCGGCACCCACCCGGCCCTCGCCCGGCTCGTCCTGCACCGCTACGACACCGCCCTGACGACCGCCCCCGAGAGCGCCGCACGACACCTGGCGTCCGCCTGACCCCACCCGCCCCGTCCTCAATGTCAGTGGGTGCCCTTACTGTCAGTGCATGGACGGCAGCAGCACGTACGAAGGCGCGACCGCGTATGACGACGGCGCGGTGGAGCGCTGGGCTCCCGAGCCCGACAAGCGCCCGGGGCGCACCGCGTTCCAGCGCGACCGCGCCCGCGTCCTGCACTCGTCGGCACTGCGCAGACTCGCGGGCAAGACCCAGGTCGTCACGCCCGGCACGCGCAGCCGGCACTGGGACGCGAGCCCCCGCACCCGCCTCACCCACTCCCTGGAGTGCGCCCAGGTCGGCCGTGAGCTCGGCGCCGCCCTCGGCTGCGACCCGGACCTGGTCGAGACGGCCTGCCTCTCCCACGACCTGGGCCACCCACCCTTCGGTCACAACGGCGAGCAGGCGTTGAACGAGGTGGCGCAGGACTGCGGCGGCTTCGAGGGGAACGCACAGTCGCTGCGCCTGCTCACCCGCATCGAACCCAAGCGCTTCGTGCGCTCCGAGGAGTCGGGCGAGCTCGTCAGCGTGGGGCTGAACCTCACCCGGGCCGCTCTCGACGCCGCCACCAAGTACCCGTGGCCGCGCGGCGAGCACCCCACCGACCCGCACTCGTCGAAGTTCGGCGTGTACGAGGACGACCGGCCGGTCTTCGACTGGATCAGGAAGGAGGCGCCAGGCCGCCGCACCTGCTTCGAGGCGCAGGTCATGGACTGGTCGGACGACGTCGCGTACTCCGTGCACGACCTGGAGGACGGCCTGCACGCGGGCCACCTCGATCCGAACGTGCTGCACGCGGAGCCCGAGCGCGCCGAGATCTTCACCGTCGCCATCGGGCGCTATGTGCCGGGCGACACGGACCCCGCCGAGCTGTCCGCCGCCCTCGACCGGCTCCTCGACCAGGAGTGGTGGCCGCACGGCTACGACGGCACGGCGGTCGCCCAGGCCCGCTTGAAGGACGCCACCAGCCAGCTCATCGGCCGCTTCTGCCTCGCCGCCGAGGGCGCGACCCGCGAGCGGTACGGCACCGGCCGCCTGACCCGCTACGGCGCGGAGCTCGTCGTCCCGCGCGCCGCCCGGTACGAGTGCGCGGTCCTCAAGGCCGTCGCCGACCGGTACGTGATGCAGCGCCCCCAGCAGGAGCGGCTCCGCGCCGACCAGCGCGTCGTCGTCGCCGAGCTGGCCGAGGCCCTCACGGCCCGCGCGCCGGACGGCCTCGACCCCCAGTTCCGCGCCCTGTTCGACGACGCGCCCGACGACCGTACGAGAAAGCGCGTCATCGTCGACCAGATCGCGTCCCTCACCGACGCCTCGGCCCGCTCGCTGCACGCCCGCCTCAGAGCCGACCGGCCGGGCGCCGACTGACGGGTCCCGCGCGGCGGTTCGGAACGTTTCCCTCCCCGCCCCGCGACCACTGGGCGTGACGAAAAGATGGTCTGTTCGGGCCACGCCCCCTTCCCGCATCACGCTGCGTGCGGGACGCTCGCACAAGACGGCATGGCAACGAGGAGGCATCAAGTGGTCGACGCGGACCAGACGTTCGTCATCGTCGGAGGAGGGCTCGCCGGTGCGAAGGCCGCCGAGACGCTCCGCTCGGAGGGGTTCACCGGGCGAGTCATCCTCATCGGCGACGAACGGGACCACCCCTACGAACGCCCACCCCTGTCCAAGGGCTACCTCCAGGGCAAGGAGGACCGGGACAGCGTCTTCGTCCACGAACCGGCCTGGTACGCGAGCAACGACATCGAGCTGCACCTGGGTCAGACGGTCACCACCATCGACCGGGACGCGAGGACGGTGCACCTCGGCGACGCCACCGTCATCCGCTACGACAAGCTGCTGCTGGCCACCGGCGCCGAGCCGCGCCGTATGGACATCCCCGGCACGCACCTCGCCGGCGTCCACCACCTGCGCCGCCTCGCCCACGCCGAGCGGCTGAAGAACGTCCTGGCCGCGCTGGGCAGGGACAACGGCCACCTGGTGATCGCCGGCGCCGGCTGGATCGGCCTGGAGGTCGCCGCGGCCGCCCGCGAGTACGGCGCCGAGGTCACCGTCGTCGAGCCGGAGGCCACCCCGCTGCACGCCGTGCTCGGCCCCGAGGTCGGGCAGATCTTCACCGAGCTGCACAGCGACCACGGCGTCCGCTTCCACTTCGGCGCGAAGCTCACCGGCATCGTCGGCCAGGACGGCATGGTGCTCGCGGCGCAGACCGACGACGGCGAGGAGCACCCCGCGCACGACGTGCTCGCCGCGATCGGCGCGGCCCCGCGCACCGCGCTCGCCGAGGCCGCGGGCCTGACCCTGGTCGACCGGCGGCACGGCGGCGGCATCGCCGTCGACGAGCGGCTGTGCACGTCCGACCCCGACATCTACGCGGCCGGTGACGTGGCCGCGCTCCGGCACCCGCTCTTCTCGGCCACACTGCGCGTCGAGCACTGGGCCAACGCCCTGAACGGGGGACCGGCCGCCGCCCGCGCCATGCTCGGCAAGGACGTCCGCTACGACCGCGT